>JANQFF010000064.1 GCA_028277965.1 Pseudomonadales bacterium | reverse complement strand
AAGAATCTCGGCTGAAGCCGCTCCTACAAAGGTAGCTAGATCTCTCTAACTCTGTAGGAGCGGCTTCAGCCGCGATTTACGTGACTACTGTTTGCCTTTGTGATCCCGCCATCCCTGGCGGGACATCTTCAGTTCGTTTAATCCCCAGGGCTCGCATCACCGCTCACGGCCGGTAGGCTGTGAGCTGCTCGCCCGCGTGACGCTTCGCGTCACGCCCAGGCGAATTCTGGTTGTTCGTAATGAGCCACCCGGGTTTCGTTGCCACTCAGGCACACTTCCCGGAACTGGTAGATGAGCGCTGCGGTCGGGGCCGCTATCCAGTCCGAACCAACCGGCATTCTCAATATCGGGTGTTCACTGGTGTGAGTTTCATCCAGTAGCGGTGCATCCGGCCGGAAAAACTCCTGCATGGGAATGCGGTGAATGCTGGCCACTTCCCGTGGATCCGGCACAGCCTCGAGATTTGGTCCACCCCAGACGATAACCGGTGTCATCGCAAATCCGGAGCGAGTAACAAAGTCGTCGAGATAACCAAGTACACATTCCTCACCGAGTTCAACTCCAACCTCCTCGCTGAGCTCCCTGAGAGCGGTCTCAACCTTGGTTTCCCCTGCATCGACCCGTCCGCCGGGGAAAGCCCACTGGCCAGGGTGGTTGCGCAGCTTCTGGGATCGTCGCGTCAGCATGAGCGCAGCCGTGTTTGACCATCCAGGGCTGTCTTCAATACCAGGTAAATCAGTCGCATGCCCCACATCCGTCACGACAACGGCCACAGCCGCGTGGCGGACCTCTTTGTCTTCGGCTATCTGAACATCAAACCCTGTCAGGTTCTCAACAATCGTATTTCGCAGCGCATCATCACATTCCATAACGAGCACTCTAGACGCTATATTCGACGCATGGAAGCCGCATTCAATGAACGACGCGCGCTCGCGTTCGGTTTAGTTGCTGTTGGACTGTGGTCGACGGTTGCCACAGGATTCAAGCTGGGGCTTGAACGTCTGACCGTTGAACAGCTTCTGCTGCTTGGGGCCGCGGTCTCCTGGGTTGTCTTCCTTGTTTACGCCCTTGTCGCCAAAGAGATCAACCCCAGACAAGTGCCACTCGGGCGAGTTGCCCTGTACGGTCTTCTCAACCCGTGTGCTTACTACCTCGTACTGTTTGCCGCATATGCCAGGCTACCGGCACACATCGCGCAGCCGATTAACTACACCTGGGCGATTACGCTGGCGATTCTCGCCGTACCCATTCTGAAACAACCGCTCTCCAGCCGGACGCTGGGCGGTATTCTCATCAGCTACACAGGCGTTGTTATTCTGCTTCTCACCAGCGCCGAAATGAGCTGGCAAAGCGCAAGCATCCTGGGCGTCGCCCTGGCTCTCGGGAGCACAGTCTTGTGGGCATACTACTGGCTGCTCACAACCCGCGAAGACATCCACCCGGCAGGTCTCATGTTCTGGAGCTTCACAATAGCCCTGCCGGTGCTTTTTGGCATTTGCTGGCTGGGTCCGGGACTCCCCGCAGTCAACCTCACCACACTGACCTACGGAGCCTGGGTTGGCGTCGTCGAGATGGGCGTTACATTCATCTGCTGGCAACAGGCTTTGCGACTCACGGCAAACACAGCCCGCATTGGCCAACTGATCTTCCTGTCACCCTTCCTTTCGCTCGTGATCATTCACTTCGCACTGGGTGAGGAGATCACAACAGGTGCCATCTTCGGCCTCATTGTGATCGTGGCCGGTCTCTATCTCGCGCGGGCTAAATCCACTCCCTGAGCGCAGCACCGATCTCGTCGGGACTGTCTTCCTGAATGAAGTGACTGCCCGCAACCGTGACCTCGGTCTGATTCGGCCAGGTCCTGCATAAATCCCGGGCTTTGTCCGTGAGGATCGCACCGGGTTCAGCGTTGACAAAAAGCTTCTTGAATTCAGCCTCAGCCAGCCATGCCCCATAGTCTTTCACCAGAGAAACGACATCAGCAGGTTCACCAGCGATGGGAATCTGCCTCGGCCAGGTCAGGGTGGGCCGTCTGTCCTCACCCGCTTGTGCAAAGGGACGACGATAGACCAACATCTCTTCGTCCGTCAGGCCACGCAGAACGGAGCCCGGCAACACAGCTTCAACAAAAATGTTCTTCTCGAGCACCATGTCCTCTCCGGCCGGAGAACGGAAACCCTGGAAAACCTGGCGTGGTGCTTCAGGCCATTCCTCCCAGGATTCAAACGGCCTGACAATGGCTTCCATGTAGCAGATGCCCTTGATCGCATCGCGATGCTGATTCGCCCAGTGAAACCCCAGCGCTGAACCCCAGTCATGAATGACGAGAGTGACGTTGTCGCTCACACCAAGCGCGTCAAGCGCTGCCGAGAAGTACTCATAGTGTTCAGCAAACGTGTATCGATCCGGCCCGGAGTCCTCAAGCTTGTCAGAATCTCCCATGCCTATGAGGTCGATGGCGATACACCGACCCTTGTCCTGGACATGCGGCATGATATTCCGCCAGAGATACGATGATGTGGGATTACCATGCTGGAAAACAATCGGATCCCCTTCCCCCATCTCCACATAACTCATGGTTTTGCCAAGGACCTCTATAGTCTTCTTTGGATGTTCAGTCGCACTCAGCGGCATGTTCAGACTCCTTTGAATTCCGGTTTGCGTTTCTCGAAAAAGGCACTCACGCCCTCTTTGCCATCGGGCGTGGTGATCTGGTGCGCTATCGCCCTGGCTTCCATCTCCATCTGGGTTTCGAGACTCTGGTCAAAGCTTGCGTTCAGGAGCGCCTTCACCTGTCCGTAAGCCTGAGTGGGGCCGCTTGCGAGTTTCTGAGCAAGTTTAGTGGCTTCAACAACCACCTGATCGTCCGGGACGACCTGATTGACGATTCCCCAGTCGAGGGCCTCGTCAGCCTTGAGCACCCGGTTGGTCAACATGAGTTCGCGGGTACGCCGGTCCCCTATTTTTCGCGGCATGTAGAACGTCGAGCTGCCATCGGGTGACAGTCCGGCATTGGTATACGCCATTGTGTACACCGCGGATTCTGCTGAGATGGCCAGATCGCAGAACATGACAAGTGAGAATCCGGCGCCCGCGGCTGTTCCGTTGACGGCAGCGACAACGGGCGCGGCATTACGAGCCAGGCGTGACAATCCGAGGTGAAGGTCGCCAGTCATCTGCATCAACAGACTCCGCGCGTTATCACCGGCAGCTGCAAAGGCACCCAGGTCACCACCAGCACAGAACATTTTACCCGCTCCCGTCATGACCACAGCGCGTACGTCCTGATCCGATTCAATCTCGAGCGAGACGAGATTGACCTCGCGGGCACATTCAGGCGACATCGCATTGGCCGCATCCGGTCGGTTGAACGTGATGGTTGCAACATTGTCGCTGACATCGTAGATGAGCGTTTTGTAACCCATGACTCCCTCCCAAAAAAGAGGCGTATCGTACTGTACTTGTCGATACCTCAAAAGCACCCCGCTTAACTTCCCACGTCTAAAGCATTAAGCTCGCGCGCCTCTTATATTGAAGAGATTCCGAGGAGTATGTGTGGACATAGATCTCTCTCCCGAAGACCTGGCGTTTCAGGACGAAGTCCGCTCGTTTCTGGCTGACAACGCTTACAGGAACGGCGACGACTACAACAAGTGGCGATTGAACTGGTTTGATCTGGCACAGGATAAGGGTGGCTGGGATGTACCCAAGTGGCCAGTCGAGTTTGGCGGGCCCGGGTGGACACCAACTCAGCACTATATCTGGGAAAAGGAAACTGCAACCGCCCAGGTCCCATGGGACCTCCCGTTTGGCCTTTCGATGCTGGCACCGGTCCTCATGAACTATGGCAGCGAAGAACAGCAGAAGCGCTTCCTGCCGGACATCCGCGCCCGTAAGGTCAACTGGTGTCAGGGTTATTCAGAACCGGGGGCAGGATCCGATCTCGCCAACCTCAAAACCCGGGCGGAGATTTCGGAAGACGGGACACACTACGTCGTAAACGGTACCAAGATCTGGACGACACTCGCACACATTGCCGACTGGATTTTCTGTCTCACCAGGACTGATGACTCAGGCAAGAAACAGGAAGGGATCACGTTCCTGCTCTTCCCGATGAAACAGGAAGGCGTAGAAGTGAAACCGATCATCACGCTTGGGGGCGCCCACAGTGTCAACATGGTCCACTTCACTGACGTAAAAGTCCCGGTCGAAAACCGGGTTGGAGAAGAACACAAGGGCTGGACTTACGCCAAAGGCCTGCTTCAGCACGAACGCACGGGGCTTGCGGGCATATCGAGAAGTATCGTTGCGCTGGCAAAGCTGAAAGAACAGGCAGAGTCAGTCAAACGTGGGAACGGTTCACTCATGGATGATCCAGCGTTCAGATCCAAGGTTGCGGAACTCGAGGTCGACCTGATGGCTGCTGAATTTACCGAACTCAGAAGCCTGGCGGCAGCAGCCGGTGGCAACGACCCAGGCCCTGAATCATCCATTCTCAAACTCAAGGGCACCGAGATCCAGCAACGCATCCAGAAGCTCACCGTTGAAGCGGGTGGCATCTATTCTGCTGCGTGGGGCCCACTTCCCGTTGGTCCCGGCTTCGCCCGCGGCGGTATGTCGGGTTACCTCGCCTCCCGCGCCTACACGATTTACGGTGGAGCAAGCGAAGTTCAGAAGGACGTCATCGCGAAAAACGTCCTCGGCATCAAAACAGGAGGCAACTCGTGAACTTCGTACTCACAGAAGAACAGCAGCTCATCCAGGACAGTGTCGCCCGGTTTATCCAGGAGAACTACAGCCTGGAGCAGCGTCAGGAAATCGCCGCCACTTCACCCGGATTCAGCGAGGCACACTGGCAGACAATGGCGGAACTTGGTTGGCTGTCACTGACACTGCCAGGCGACTTCGAAGGTTTTGACGGCAATCAGATAGACACGATGCTCATCATGGAGCAATTTGGCAAAGGGCTGGTGCTGGAACCATACCTGGCGAACAACGTCCTCGGCACGCGTGTCCTCCTGGACGGCGGTACCGATGAGGTGAAGAAAGACCTGATACCCAGGATCGCTGCGGGCGAAGCGCAGCTTACGCTGGGCTATGCGGAAGAACAGGCAGGATACGACCTCCACGACGTCGTGACACGGGCCCAGCGCGAAGGTGATGGCTTTACCGTAAACGGACGCAAAAGCATGGTGCTCCACGCCGCAACAGCCGATTACATCATCATCAGCACCCGCACCTCCGGAGGGCAAGCCGACAAAGAAGGGATCACGCTCTTCCTTCTCGACCCGTCTCTGGAAGGCGTCACCGTCACGGGATTTCCGACGGTAGATGGATTGCAGGCTGCCGAAGTTGAGCTGAATAACGTCACAATTCCCGCGGACGCGATCCTGGGTGAGGAAGGCGCTGGTTTCGGGATACTGCAGGCGGCGGCAATTGACGGGATTCTCGCGATATGTGCCGAAGCGGTTGGCGCCATGGAGATACTTTACAAGGACACGGTCGAGTACACCCAGGAAAGGGAACAATTCGATCATCCACTTTCAGATTTCCAGGTTCTGCAGCACCGGATGGTCGACATGTTTATGGAATACGAGCAGTGCAAATCCCTGCTCTACCGGGCTACCCTTGAAGTTGTTCAGCAGGGCGCCGACGCAATACGGACTGTGCATGCCCTCAAACACTTTGTAGGCAAAACCGGCATCATGATCGGCGAGAACGCGGTTCAACTGCATGGCGGCATGGGTATGACCGAGGAGTTGCGGGTTGGCCACTACTTCAAAAGGCTGCTGGTTATCGATGCCCAGTTTGGAAACGCTGACTACCATCTGCAACAATTTGCAGCGTAGGTTTTGTTAATCGCGGCTGAAGCCGCTCCTACAGAGGTCGCTGGTTCTGTAGTAGCGGCTTCAGCCGCGATGAGCGAGGGGGAAGAACTACATGGCACTTTCAATAGAAGGATCCACAGCGTTGGTGACCGGCGGCGCACGTGGTATTGGCGCTGGGATCGTCGGCGCGCTTGCCAGGGCCGGTGCCACTGTCATGGTGGCCGACATCGGTGTGGCCCCGGATCCGGAAAAGCACGCCGATGACTGGAATTACGCCCTTGCTGACACGACAGACCTCGAACAGACGCTGGCGCTGGGTGAAAACATCGCTGCCACCTATCTGGACGTGACGGATCAATCGAGCTGCGAAACCGCCGTTGCCGCCACAATAGAGCGATTTGGCAGCCTGGATATACTCATCAACAACGCTGGGGTCGTCGATAGCGGACCTATAGCGACATTCGATGAAGGGGCCTGGGACCGGATCTTCGCGGTGAACACCAAGGGTATCTATCTCATGACACAGGCCGCACTACCTCACCTCAAGAGTTCAAACCAGGCCTGTATCGTCAACACAGCGTCGATCGCCGGTAAAAAGGGTTATCCCAATATGTCCGCCTATTGCGGATCCAAATTCGCCGCCATCGGGATCACACAATCTCTGTCTGCCGAACTTGCACCGGATAACATACGGGTCAACGCGTTGTGCCCGGGTATGGTGGGGACCGCGATGTGGCTCGAACACCTCCTTCCAACCAACGCAACGTCGACAGAACAGAAAGAAGAAGAGTTTTCCAACGCCATGGCCACGACTATTCCCCTGGGCAGACCACAAACCGCCACTGATATGGGGGAAGCTGTTCTGTATCTAGTGACCGCTGAGAACGTCAGCGGTGTCGCGCTGTCAGTCGCTGGCGGCTTTGAGATGAACTGATGAGATTCATCAAAGACCCTTTATGGCTGTTTCTCGTGGCCGGAACTGCCATCTTTTTTGCCGCAGGTTTCTTTTCGGAGGAAGACATCCCCTATGAAATCGATGTAGCGGAAGCAGACCTCAAGCGCTTACAGGACCAGTGGGCGATGCAGATGCGCAGACCAGCGACGGAGAGGGAACTGCGCGGGCTTGTCGATCAATTCGTCAAAGAAGAGATCTACTACCGCGAAGCGCGGCGACTCAATCTTGATATCAACGACACGATCGTGCGCCGCCGTATGGTTCAAAAACTTACCTTCCTCACTGAAGACATCGCCACAGCCGTTCCCATGACGGACGAAGAGTTACGCACGTACTACGAAGCAAATATCGAACGTTACCGTCTGCCGGTCCGCTACACGTTCCGGCACAGATACTACTCTTCCGATCGAAGAGCAGACGCGAAAGCCGACGCGACGGTCGCTCTGAACGAGACAAGTAAAGAGAACCCGGGTGATCCCTTTATGCTTCAGAAGAGCTACAGCTCAAGATCGGAGAGGGAAATCGGGGATCTGTTCGGTCGAGCGTTTGCATCGACTCTCGCAACCCTTGAACCTGCAGAAGGCTGGCAGGGACCCGTGGAATCCGCATATGGATATCACACAATTCAGTTAACGAAGGTAGAAGAGAGCCTCATTCAGCCATTCGAATCCGTCCAGGAACGCGTGCGCGTCGACGCTCAACAGGCAGCTCGCCAGGAAGCGAACGACGCATACTACACGGACCTGAAGAGCCGTTATCAGGTGAACTTCGGTCAACCCGGGACGGCTGAATAGATCGTGAGACTTTTCGTCAGTCTGGTCCTGATCGCATCCACACTTGCATCGCTGCCGGTCAAAGCGCATGAAGTGCGGCCTGCGTATCTGCAGCTGTCTGAGCGAGAGACTCACTACGAGGTTCTCTGGAAGCAACCTGTCGTCCAGAACGGACGCCTGCCGATCGACCCCGTCTTCCCGGACGGATGTGAACTCCAGGAAGCCAATCCACCTGAGGTTACAAGCGGGGCACTGATCTACCACTGGATCACGGACTGCGACCTGAGTGACGCGCGCATTCACATCAGCGGCCTTTCCGTCACCCTGACAGATGTGATGGTCCGCGTTGAAGAACTGGACGGTGAAAGCGCAAGCTACATTCTGCGGCCAGAAAGCCCAACGCTTGACCTCGCTGAGGACGCCGCTCCCACATTCAGTTATCTGGTCATCGGTATCGAACACCTTGTCTTTGGTATCGATCATGTTCTTTTTGTGATCGGGCTTGTCCTGTTTATCCGTGATCCCTGGGCACTGATCAAAACGATTACCGCGTTCACCCTTGCGCACAGCGTAACGCTCGCGCTTTCAGTGCTGGAACTTGTCAGGCTTGACCAGGGTCCAGTCGAGGCGGTGATCGCCTTATCGATACTGTTTCTTGCCCGCGAACTCGTTCAGGACGAAGACCTGCGCTCCCGTCTGACCCGTTCGAGCCCGTGGTGGATGGCATTTATTTTCGGTCTGCTGCACGGTCTCGGCTTTGCCGGAGCACTGGCAGATATCGGCCTTCCGGAGGATGCGCTCTGGCTATCGCTTTTGTTGTTCAACGTGGGGATCGAGGTTGGACAGCTCATGATCATCGCTGCGCTGTTTGCCGTCGGCTGGCTTGTGCGAAATCTGATCACCGTCCCCACACTTACCCGGGCTGCAGCCTGGGGTATGGGAAGCCTTGCAGCGTTCTGGACCATTGATCGAACCCTCATCCTGCTATAATCCCACGCTTGTTCGCTTCGACCCGCTCGTTTACCACATTGACCACTTTGGGGGGACCATGAAACACGTGATAGCGATTGCCGTTTCCATCTTGCTCACCGCTTGTTCAGAGCAGGCTGCGCAGGCACCTGAACCCACACAGACGTTTACCGATACGTTCAGACAGGCACTGGAAACTGCGCAACCCGGAGATGTCATCGAGGTACCTGCCGGTGTTCACAGTTTCAAGCGCAGCCTCGTACTCAACACGGACGGGGTTACCATCCGGGGCGCAGGCATGGACCAGTCCATACTGAGCTTCGAGGGCCAGATTGCGGGTGCCGAAGGCCTCTCCGTGAATGCAAGCGATTTCACAATCGAGGACCTGGCGATCGAAGATACGATCGGTGATGCCCTCAAGGTCAATGAAGGCAGCAACATCGTTATAAGGAGGGTTCGAACAGAGTGGACCAACGGTCCCGACGTAAACAATGGCGCGTACGGCATCTACCCGGTTCAGACTGAAAACACGCTCGTGGAAGGGTCTATTGCCATCGGCGCCTCAGATGCTGGTATCTATGTCGGCCAGTCAAAACAGGTTGTCGTACGCAACAACACGGCTGAATTCAACGTCGCGGGGATCGAAATTGAGAACACGATCAACGCAGATGTCTACGACAACGTGGCAACCAACAATACCGGTGGCATTCTGGTCTTCAACATGCCGCAGATACCTCAGCGCGGGCACAGTACCCGCGTCTATAACAATGAGGTGCACGAAAACAACACCGAGAATTTCGCTGCGCCGGGCACAGCGGTCTCCGGGGTTCCCAAGGGCAGTGGTGTCATCATCAACAGCAATGACAGAGTTGAGATCTTTGCGAACCGCATCAGAGATAACGAAACAGCAAACATACTGATCTCAAGCTACTTCAGCGCCAACTATGCCGGACAGCGTGAGCTTGCAGCAGAGTTCGACCCCTACCCCGAAGAGATATACATCTACGGTAACGACTTCGCCGGAGGTGGTGATGCACCTGGTCGCGACTATCTCGTGCTCGTCCGGGACGCCATCTACGGCCCTGAGGGCGCGTTTCCCGACATCATCTGGGACGGTGTGGTGAACCCGGAAAAGCCCGATGACCTGCAGGTCATCTGTGTCAACAACGGAGACGCCGAGTTATTGAATATCGATGCCTCCAATGAGTATGCGGGTGCCGGTGTCAACATGCAGAATCACGCGTGTAGTGTCGAAAAGCTGGCCGCAGTCGTTTTGAGCAACGAGATTGGTGGTCACTAGGGCGCTATGGCTCTGCAGCCTCCTGCTCGGTAGCTGCTCATTTGCACCTGACACGCCGACGGTCAGGTTCCACACAGCGGATGAGTACCCCAGTCAACTGTCGGCATGGGGATTGCTGTCGCGTTCGGGTTCAGGGATCACGCTTGCCCCTGGCTCACGTGTTTACGCGCTCAATACAGCACTTTTTTCCGACTACGCCCACAAGCTCAGAACAGTCTATGTGCCGGAAGGACAGCAAGTTCACTACTCGCGATTCGAACAGTTCGAGATGCCGGTGGGGAGCATCATCAGCAAAACCTTCTTTTACGCAACAAACGCTTCCGGTGAGCTGGAGATCAATCATCCTCTCTCTGAGGACCCTGCGGAGATTGACTGGGACACCGCAACCATCCTGGAGACACGCTTGCTCGTCCGACAGGAAGACGGGTGGGACGCACTGCCTTATGTCTGGGACGGCAACGATGCCTATCTGAAGATCACTGGGGACCTCATGGAACTGAAGGTGGCAAACGAAAGCCCTCTTCCCTACCTCGTTCCCAGTCGTAATCAGTGTGCCAGCTGCCACGCGACGAACCACACCACCGGGGCTAACCAGCCCATCGGTATAAAAGCCAGGCACCTGAACCGACCCGACCCGGTTGCGGACGGTAACCAGCTTGTCGTCTGGGGTGAGGCAGGTCTGATCTCCGGGTTACCGGAACACGACGAGATTCCTGCAAATGCATCAATGGAAAATGCTGAAACCTCCCTGGATCACAAAGCCCGTTCGTACCTGGACGTGAATTGCGGTCACTGCCACAACCCGGCTGGTGCCGCAGATACATCAGGCCTAATGCTCGACTACCAGGATCACGACCCTGGCGCCATGGGTGTATGTAAACCCCCAATTGCGGCGGGTCGGGGCAGCGGCGGATTTCTTTACAGCATCGTTCCCGGGGACGCTGAGCGTTCAATCCTCACCTACAGGATGAATACTTCAGATCCGGCCACGATGATGCCGGAACTGGGACGGTCCCGCGTTCACACGGAGGGATTCGAACTCATCTCTGCCTGGATAAATGACATGGAAGGTGAGTGTCTCTAAGAGAATCGCGGCTAAAGCCGCTCCTACAGAGGTTTTATTGCTGGAGCGGCTTTAGCCGCGATTGTGAAATACGAAACGTCGCATCATCAAAAAATTGTGACTGGCAGCCAACGCCGACCCCACAATCAATGCCACCAGCGGACGTTCGGTCAGTGGGCCCTCGAGAACGAGCCAGGTGTAACTCACAAAGTTCAGACCGGCGCCTACCAACTGAATCACAACGTAGCGGGTCATACTCGAGCCGCGCACGTTCACGGAGAACGTGTACTTGGCATTGAGTACAAACGTCACCGCAATGGTGACGACAAACGAGATGCCACGAGACATGACAGGTGGCATATAGAACTGGTAGATGAGCAGCCACAGCAGCCCCGCATCAATGGCAAATCCTATTGCGCCCACCTGAAGGAATCTCGACAGGTGTTTCCAGATTTCAGGCGTCATAAAGAGGCTACGTTCAACACGGGTGTAAGTGTACCATCTGGTGTTTTACTCAAGAGCGCTTGAAAGATGGCCGAGGGCCCACTGGGAAGTCCTGTCGTTTGCCCGCCTGTTACGGTGATCGAGGACTGGATCGACTATAACAACCATCTCAACATGGCATTCTACAGCTGGATATTCGATCGCGGCGTGGACTATGTTTATGACCACCTCGGCATTGGCGCCGAGTACACCCGCACGGGTGCAGGCTCCTGTTTCACGATGGAGGTTCATATCAACTATCTGCAGGAGTTATCCCTCGACGATGAGGTTGAGGTGCACTTCCAGGTCCTGGACTACGACCACAAACGTATCCATTTCTTTGAGCAGATGTTCCATCGGGAGAAGGGATTTCTTTCGGCAACTTCCGAGCAGATAGGCATGCATGTCGACATGAACACACGTCGCTCGTCACCGTTTCCGGAAGAAGTGTTACCCGGACTCGAAGCGCTGTATGAATCGCACAAGAACCTCCGCCGTGCCCCGCAGATTGGACGTGTCATCGGCATACCGGGAAGGAATGAATAATGGAAATCTCCGTCGTTTTTCCAAACGTGATGTACCGGGAAGGACCTGAAGGCGTAAACAAGCTGATTAAAGCCATTGAGGATATCGGTTTCGATGAGCTGGACATGTTCGACCATGTGGTCATGGGGTTTCCCACCGAAACCCGGCGCGCTCCCTTCTACTCCCCAACCATGCCCATCATGGAAGCCTTCATGGTGCTTTCATATGCAGCGGCAATCACTTCCAGAATAAATCTCGGAACAGGGGTGTTGGTATTGCCACAGCGTAATCCCACTCTCGTCGCCAAACAGGTGAGTTCTCTGGACACGCTCTCAGGTGGTCGTGTACGCCTGGGTCTGGGTATCGGCTGGCAGAAGTCGGAATTCGAGGCTCTGGGAGAAGACTTCGAAACGCGAGGTCGCCGTATGGATGAAGCAATTGAGGTCCTGCGCGCATTCTGGTCAGACGAGCACGTCAATTACGACGGAGAGTTTTATCAGATCGATGAGATCGCGATGGAGCCAAAACCTCCCCAGCGTGACAGGATACCGATCTGGATTGGCGGCACCCGTCCGGGCGCACTGCGCCGCGTGGTGAAACACGGTGACGGCTGGATGGCAATGGACGCTCCGGGCGATCCCCCAATGCAGGACAAACTCGACATGCTCAGACGGTTTGCGGAAGAAGCAGGACGCGATCCCGCCACGATCCGCATGCAGCTTGGTCTGTCGCCGAGTGCGCTCGACAAAGAGGAGCGCAAACGTTTCTACGCGGACCCGGATCTGCTGTTACGGCAGCTCGAAAAGATCAAAGCACTCGGATTTGATTCCACATCCATCGACTGTGTGCCGATCTTTCAACAGGGCTACCGGTCGAGCGACGAGATGATCGAGCATCTCGCGAGGATTTATGAACGGCTTGAGCCAGCTTTGGCTGAATAATTCGCGGCTAAAGCCGCTCCTACAGAGCTAGGAGAATCTCACTACTATGTAGGAGCGGTTTTAACCGCGATTGAATATTAGTAACCCTCTAATTCGCCGTACCGGTTGCGGTGGTAGTTCACATCACCAAACGTCTGCTCCGTGACTGCCGCACGTTTGATGAAAAAGCCGATATCGAATTCGTCGGTCATTCCGATACCACCGTGCATCTGAATCCCCTCGCGGCTGACGAGGTTGAAGGTCTCTCCAACTTTTGCCTTGGTCAGGCTGGCGAGCTTTGCAACTTCTTCCGCATCCCGGCCTTCATCGAGGGCAGTCAGCGATTCCAGGACACAGGACTTGGACAGTTCAATTTCACAGAACATGTTCGCTGCGCGGTGCTTCAGCGCCTGGAACGATCCGATCGGAACGCCAAACTGCTTACGCTCTTTGAGGTATTCGACGGTGCGCTCGAAACATTCCTGGAGACTGCCGAGCATTTCCGCAGCGATTCCGATCCGGGCAATGTCCAGAGCCGGATCGAGCACGTCGGCACCACTGTCAACCGCTCCAATGAGCGCATCCGCTCCAACACTGACACCGCTGAGGTCGATGTTGGCCGCATTACGGGAATCGGCCATCTTCGTGCGGGTGACAGTCACACCGTCCTGTCCACGATCGACAAGAAAGAGGCTGATACCGTCACGGTCACCTGCCGCACCGCTCGTTCGAGCTGCAACAATCAGCTTGTCAGCAACATGGCCGTCGAGAACGAACGTTTTCTTGCCATTCAGGGTATACCCATCTCCTGATGCTTCCGCGGAAGTAGCTAGATTGTAAGGCGCGTGACGGTGTCCTTCTTCCAGCGCAAGGGCCAGCAACAGGCTTCCGGCGGCAACCTGCGGCAAAAGATCCGCTTTCTGGGCGTCAGTGCCGCCAATGTCGACAATTGTGCCGCCTACCCAGACGCTTGCGTACAGGGGACTCGCAGCCAGGGTGCGGCCAGTTTCTTCAGTCACCACACCAAGACCTTTGTAGCCGAAGGCGAGACCACCATGATCTTCACCCCACGGAATGGCCGCCCATCCCAGTTCCACCATGGAATTCCACGTGTCACGATCAAAACCATCCTCATTGTCATCGTCCCTGAGCTTTCTGAGCTGGGCAATTGGCGCACTATTGGTGCAAAAGTCCTTTGCGCTGTCTTTGAGCATGGTCTGCTCTTCATTGAGAATCATTGGCATGAACTGCCTCCCCCGTAGAGATTATCGCTTATCAGTTATCGGGCACGGATGCCCGCAAAACGCGCTATAAAAGCAGGTTCGGTTGCGATTGTCGAGTCCGCCGCCGCTGTCAACTTCACTGTCATTTTCTGCGTCGCTCACGCGATATCGTCAACCTGATTTACGGAGAATCCCTGACCCATTACTTTCCGTTTACATCTGATACATCGTTCCTGCAGCAGGGTGTGACACAGGTACCTAAACTATGTGACGTACTCGACGAGATATTGGTTGTGAGACACACTCCGTTACTCATACTGTTGCTCTTCTCTCTGTGGCACATGGACGCGGCCGCTCGGGAGACCAATATCGAGGCAAGTGCCATTAACCACGAGGTTGTCGCCAGCAACGTTTCTGGCAAAAACAACCTGGGGGAGACGAGTTTCGGAGGACCTGCTTTGGAGCCAGGTAGTACCATCGCAGGACCCTTCGACCTCTCTTATCTGCTCATCCTTGCCCTGGGCATTCCCGCCCTGGCCTGGATGAGGCGCCAGGCACGTTCCTTATAAGCAAAGATCCGACCGACCTCTTTGGCTCGCTGGAGCTGGCGCTTCAACGAACGCTCCCCGATGCACGCATCGAAATTACACCGTTACCGGAACTCCAGGAAATATCACTGGGGCTGATCAACAGCGACTTTTCCACGGGCCCGCTGGACCCGGAAGTTATGCGAGCCGTCATTGCTGAACCCGCATATTGGGCATTCTGCTGGGGGAGTGGCCTGGCCCTTGCTCGCTACCTCCTCGACGAGCCCCATTGGGTTTCCGGCAAACACGTCCTCGATCTGGGATCAGGTTCCGGTATTGCCGGTATTGCCGCTGCCCGTGCTGGTGCAGCCCATGTGACAGCGTGTGATATCGACCCGGATGCACGTCGGCCGATCAGACGCTCCAGGCCGCCCTTCGATCGATCACGGCCGACTTCCCGACGGCGAAGGAGAAGT
>JANQFF010000432.1 GCA_028277965.1 Pseudomonadales bacterium | reverse complement strand
GTCAGTGCCGCCGTCAACGTCGTCTTTCCATGGTCTACATGACCAATCGTTCCCACATTCACGTGCGGCTTCGTTCGCTCAAATTTCTCTTTGGCCATTATCTATCCTCAAACATGCCCGGCTCGTTTTGTTTATAAAGCAGGGCTACCCCTGCCACCTTTTATACGGAACGGACCCATTTCCGTCCCACCTCCGCCAGCGTGTGCTGCCGGTATCAATATGGTGCTCACAATCGGATTTGAACCGATGACCTCTTCCTTACCAAGGAAGTGCTCTACCTACTGAGCTATGTGAGCAAAATCACACTTCCTATCCAAGTACCTGGAGCGGGCAGCGGGGATCGAACCCGCATCATCAGCTTGGAAGGCTGAGGTTCTACCATTGAACTATGCCCGCGCTATTCCCTTCACCCGTCCAAGTTGTTGGTGGTGTGCACTGCATCTCCCAAGTGGTGGTGGGGGAAGGATTCGAACCTTCGAAGGCTAAGCCGTCAGATTTACAGTCTGATCCCTTTGACCACTCGGGAACCCCACCTCGATCAACCGATAATCGCTACCTCATTCTTCAAGCACAAAAACACCATAAAGCCCCTGCGTTAACGTCAGGCCTTATGGCGATATATCCCTTGAACAGCATACGTCTTAATCACTGTTCAGTTGTCCCCAAACCAGCCATTGTGCACACCGCCCAACATATGTTGGTGCCGCCACCAAGAGTCGAACTCGGGACCTTCTCATTACAAGTGAGCTGCTCTACCAGCTGAGCTATGGCGGCTGAAATGGGAGCGCGATTCTATAGAAACTAGATACCCTGCGCAATGTTCACGCAGGACGAAGTTGAGCTGTCGTAAAACTCCGAATCGACATCAATATGTGCGGTGAGATTGTAGACCGTTTGTGATCTTTCCAGCGTCTGAATCTGCGTATCGTACCCGAGCTCGGTCACTCTTACGTGCTGACGCCTGGCGAGGCTCTCTCGGGAAAAAACGCCAACAGAGATCGCCAACTCTCCACCATCCCTGTGAATCAGGTAATTGTCTATTTCGAGAGTATCCAATTCAGCCAGGACCGCTCTGGCGTTACGCAGCGAACCAAGCCCCTCGATGACCACCAGATAGTCCGGCGCGGCGCTGATGTCGGTGGCTTTAACTTCCGGGAATCCACCCGCGTCATGCAAAGCACGTTCGATGTCCGCAAAAGCACCTGGATCCGGTTCTGGACCCCAGACACGGCACTCACGCGGCAGCCGTTCCTCGACGGGCGGTTCTTCCTGCGGGACTTCCGCAAGCAGCACAAGTGGTGCGACCTCTTCAGAAAAGTCATCCAGCGGATACGCTGTCGCAATTTCTGTCGGTTTTTCGGCTACTTCGAGGTTCACAAGTGTCTCTGTGTCTGTACCCGATAGCAGCCAGAGACCGACCGAAATGTTTGCGAGCACGAGGCCAACTGCCACCGCACGGCTGTACGGAAGCAACAGTTGATCGAACAGACTTGAACTGCGGTAGCGCAAACGTGGGGTTCTCGTTTGATCTGCGCGCGCAAGTGTTCCTGAAAGCGTCCCTCTCCGCAAGGTCGTTGCGGTCAGATGATCAGATATCTTGCGGACGGACCGATACTTCCCCTCCGTGGAAGCGTTGCTCCCCAGATTCTGTATCGACGATCAACTCTCCCTGTTCACCAATACCTGTCACCACACCAGCAACCACCTCGTCACCGACGAAAACGTTACACATTTCCCGGTGCAACCGGTGAACCGCATTGAAACCACTGACAAAAGCTCCAAATCCGACTTCTTCAAAACGGCTGAGATACCTGTTCATGTTCTTAACCAGCGCGACAAAAAGATCCGTCCTCGATAACTCAATCCCTGCCTGTCGGAGATCGGATACCGGCTGGTCCACCGCCTGAACGTCCGTATCCGTCAACGAAACATTCACGCCAAAGCCAACCACATACTCCACGCGGTTCTGCCAGTGCCGCAGTTCCACAAGAATGCCGCAAACCTTGCGGCCATCAATCAGCACGTCGTTGGGCCATTTGATTTCAACCGATTTCGCACCAAGGTGCTGGAGTTCCTCAACAATGGCAAGACCTGTCACCGAGCTCAAACCACCCAGCTGAGCCAGCTCCCAGCGGCTCGAACGACCCACACTGATCGCCAGGTTGCGCGCATAAGGAGACAACCAGCTGCGCCCGCGTCTGCCGCGACCGCCAAGCTGCATTTCGGATGTACAGATCCTTCCGTCCATCGACTGACTGGACGTCATCAGGTGGGTATTGGTGCTGCCGATGGCTTCGAAGTGTAAGAGCTGGTGATCAGGAAAGTGCTCCTGAAGGCGGAAGCGGTCCAGCCGGTCTGGTTGGTGCGGCCAGAAGAGTTCCGCATTGTCACCTAGCGCAAGACCAAGCTCGTCAGGTGACACTGCCTGATCCGGCCAGTCCGCACCGGGGAGGCTACCCGTCTCGGTAATGATTCGAAGAGCGTTGTCGACATCCATATGCGCAGTCTAGCGCGCACAAAAAAAGCCGCACACTGTGCGGCTTTTTCAGTTTCAGAATCCGACCTGGTCAGGCTGGTTGGTCGGATTTCCTGACGCGCATTCGCACAACACCTGCACCAGCCAGGCCAAGCGCCAGCAGACCGATTGTTCCCGGTTCGGGCACCTTCCTGGATTCATGCCGATGACTTCTGTGGAGCTTGTGGCGGTGTTTCCTGATTACGCGGTGCTTTTTCTTGAGAAAATACGCATACCACTTGTGTTTGTGGTAGCTGCCTGGGTTCAAGTGGTGATAGCCACCGATCCGGATCTGCCCCTGGTACTGGTACCCGCCTATAAATCCAGCTTCTGCCGTCATCGGGAGGGCAAACATGAGCAGAAGCGCGAGAATCAGTACTACTTTCATTGCAGAACTCCTGGGCGTCTTTCGACCCGTAAACGTATTGAATCCATCAATGTCTCCCAGGGGCGTTCTGCCGACGCCTTGTGAAGATAATAGTTGTGCAGGAGTTCAAATGCTGTGCCGAAGTCCGCAGGAGTTGTGGGCAGATGTGAGTTTTATGACAGGCAGGTTGCTATTGGGGGAGGATGTGGGGCTGGGGTGAGCAGTCCGGTGCATTCCAGCAACGGACGGTTAAGCGAGCCCTGGAGGTCAGGCGCAAGCGCCCGACGAACGAGCATGTCACCGCTTACCAGCGCAGAGCGATGATGCGAGTTCTGGTGTTGTATCGGACTGAATGTGGCCAGGTATGGCGAGAAAAGCAAAGAAAGTCGATAGAGAGAGCCTGGTGAACTGGAGCATTTGCTACCAGTTGGATTACCTTCACGGCATCCCTGCCGCATTGGATTCAGTTTGTTGTACCCCCAGGCCTCGCTTCACCGCGAGCGGCTGGCAGGCCGCTCGCTGCTCGGCCGCGCGGCGCAGTGCGCCGCGCCCTACTCTCACGGTGCGAGGGTATTCGCAAATGTCAGGCTTCTAACAAAAAAGCCCCGCCGAATGGCGGGGCCTTTTTGTTAGAAGCCTGACAATGACCTACTCTCACATGGGGAAACCCCACACTACCATCGGCGCTGAGTCGTTTCACTTCTGAGTTCGGTATGGGATCAGGTGGTTCCAACTCGCTATTGTCGTCAGGCAAATCGGTATCGGGTTACCCCGAAATTCTGTGCCTTAACAAATTCAAAGACTGATGATGTACTGATCTTGTGTCGTATTCTTCTGACAGCTATACCATCAATCGAACAGTCTGCTCGATTATATGGTCAAGCCTCACGGGCAATTAGTACAGGTTAGCTCAACGCCTTACAACGCTTACACACCCTGCCTATCAACCTCGTAGTCTTCGAGGGCCCTTCAGAATCGCAAAGATTAGTGAGATCTCATCTCGAGGGGGGCTTCCCGCTTAGATGCTTTCAGCGGTTATCCCTTCCGAACATAGCTACCCGGCAATGCCACTGGCGTGACAACCGG
>JANQFF010000430.1 GCA_028277965.1 Pseudomonadales bacterium | reverse complement strand
GTCAGTGCCGCCGTCAACGTCGTCTTTCCATGGTCTACATGACCAATCGTTCCCACATTCACGTGCGGCTTCGTTCGCTCAAATTTCTCTTTGGCCATTGCAGGTCCCTTTCTTTTTCCTATCGATTAGTGATTTGTGAAGCGAGTGCCTCAGGGACTTCAGCGTAATCGCTGAACTCCATCGTGTAGGTTGCCCGCCCCTGGGTTGATGAACGCAGGTCTGTCGAGTAGCCGAACATCTCGGACAGCGGCACATCTGCGCGTATGACTTTGCCGGATGGATTTTCGTCCATCCCCGATATGAGTCCACGGCGGCGATTGAGGTCGCCCACCACGTCACCCATGTATTCTTCCGGCGTCACGACCTCAACACTCATGATCGGTTCGAGTAACACCGGTTTGGCGTTGAGGGCTCCCTCTCGCAATGCCATTGAGCCTGCGATCTTGAACGCCATCTCGGATGAATCCACATCGTGGAACGATCCGTCATAGAGCGTTGCCTTAACCCCGATCAGCGGGTAGCCAGCCACAACCCCATTCTGCATCTGCTCCTGAATGCCTTTGTTGACCGCGGGTATGTATTCCCTGGGAATCACACCACCCACAATCTCATCGACAAACTCGTAAGCAAACGCACCTTCTTCGTCTTTACAGGGCTCGAGCCTAACCCATACATGGCCATACTGACCCCGGCCACCGGTCTGCCGAACGAATTTTGCTTCCTGTTCGACCTGCCCGCGTATCGTCTCGCGATAGGCCACCTGAGGTTTGCCGATGTTGGCTTCCACGCTGAACTCGCGCTTCATCCGGTCCACCAGGACCTCGAGGTGCAGCTCTCCCATCCCGGAGATAATTGTCTGCCCCGTCTCTTCGTCTGTTTCAACGCGGAACGACGGATCTTCCTGGGCGAGTTTACCCAGTGCGACACCCATCTTTTCCTGGTCCGCAACCGAGCGGGGCTCGACAGCAACAGATATCACGGGCTCAGGGAATTCCATACGTTCGAGGGTAATCGGCTTGTTGATCGCGCACAGGGTCTCACCTGTCGTGACATCCTTGAGGCCAATTGCGGCAGCGATGTCTCCTGCCCGTACTTCCTTGATCTCATTGCGGTGATTCGAGTGCATCTGGACCATCCGGCCGATCCGTTCTTTACGGCTCTTCACCGGGTTGAATACCTGGTCACCCGTCTGCAACACACCTGAATACACCCGAAAGAAGGTCAGCGTGCCGACAAACGGATCCGTGGCAATCTTGAACGCAAGCGCCGCAAACGGAGCATCGTCATCCGCTTCCCGGGTATCGACACTCTCGTCGCTGAGTGTCCCTTCGATGGCTTTCACCTCTGTCGGCGCCGGCAGGTAGTCGATCACTGCATCGAGCATGGCCTGCACGCCTTTGTTCTTGAACGCGGAGCCGCACAGCGCCGGAACAATCTCGTTGGCCAGCGTCCTGATCCGGATACCCTGCCTGATTTCGTCCGCGGTCAGCTCGCCGTCTTCGAGGTATTTCTCCATGAGCTCTTCGTTGGCTTCAGCCGCAGCTTCGACCATATGCTCACGCCACTCTTCCGCCGCCTCCGTCAGATCGTCGGGGATATCTTCTTCTTCGTAGGTCAGCCCCTGGTCGGCTTCATTCCAGATGAGCGCCTTCATCTTGATGAGATCTACAACACCCCGGAAGTTCTCTTCCGCGCCAACCGCAAGCTGAATGGGCACCGGGGTCGAACCCAGGCGATCCTGGATCTGGTCGACCACACGCAGAAAATCAGCACCCTGGCGGTCCATCTTGTTGACGAACACCATGCGCGGGACTTCGTATTTGTTCGCCTGACGCCACACCGTTTCAGACTGTGGCTCCACACCAGCTGTTCCACAGAACACCACAACAGCACCGTCCAGCACCCGGAGACTCCGCTCCACTTCAATCGTGAAGTCGACGTGCCCCGGCGTATCAATGATATTGATGCGGTGCTCGTCGTACTGCTGGTTCATCCCGCGCCAGAAACAGGTGGTCGCAGCCGAGGTGATCGTGATCCCCCGTTCCTGCTCCTGCTCCATCCAGTCCATGGTGGCCGCGCCATCATGAACCTCACCGATCTTGTGTGACAGGCCCGTATAGAACAGCACCCGCTCTGTCGTTGTGGTTTTACCCGCGTCGACGTGCGCAACAATTCCGATGTTGCGATAACGAGTTATAGGCGTATTTCTAGCCATACGGAACTAAACCAGCTAACGAAACCAACGAGCGAACTGGAAAGCGAGGCTTTCGAGACACATTCTGAGCCGGCGTGGCGCGGAACACTTTGCGCGCAGGCGTACACGAAACGTACGTTGAGCAGCAAAATGTGAGCACGCGGCGGCTCAGGGTGTGTATCGGAAGCCGCAGCATCAGATCAGTATCGGTAGTGGGCGAACATCTTGTTCGCATCCGCCATCCGGTGCGTATCTTCTTTCTTCTTCACCGCACTGCCACGCCCTTCCGACGCATCCATCAGCTCACCGGCCAGGCGGTGCGCCATGGACTTCTCGCTTCTGGAGCGCGCGCTTTCAACCAGCCAGCGCATGGCAAGCGCCTGACGGCGAGAGGGTCGAACTTCAACAGGCACCTGGTAGGTCGCACCTCCCACACGCCGGGATTTCACCTCAACGAGGGGGGCAACTGCTTCAAGCGCATTTTCGAATACTTCAACAGGGTCTTTGCTGTCCCGCTCCTGGATGCGGTCGAGCGCACCGTAAACAATACGTTCGGCAACAGCTTTCTTGCCGCTCACCATGACATGGTTGATGAACTTGGCGAGAGTCTGGTTGTGAAATTTGGGATCGGGAAGTATTTCCCGCTTGGCGACCACACGACGTCGTGGCATCTGTTTCTCCTTACTTCAGGTTTACTCCCGATATTCGGGGCCTTACTGAGATATCTATCGCGGCTGAAGCCGCTCCTGCAATATTTTCAGTATGAAATTCTGTTACTTGGGTTTCTTGGTTCCGTATTTTGAACGGGCCTGTTTGCGGTCTGCCACACCGGACGTATCCAGCGTGCCGCGAATGGTGTGGTAACGCACACCCGGCAGGTCTTTAACACGACCGCCGCGGATCAGCACAACGGAGTGTTCCTGCAGGTTGTGACCTTCACCACCGATATAGGAGGTGACTTCAAATCCATTGGTCAGGCGCACCCTGCACACCTTGCGAAGGGCCGAGTTCGGCTTTTTGGGTGTGGTGGTATATACCCGGGTACATACACCACGACGCTGCGGACATGCCTGCAGCGCCGGAACAATGTTTTTGACCACTTTGCGCTTGCGTGGCTTTCTGACTAATTGGCTGATCGTTGCCATGTATTTAGATCTTTCCTTCTTCTTACCAATCGCGGCTGAAGCCGCTCCTACAGAGATAGTCTCTCGCGGGGCGCGCGAGTGTACTGACTGCTCAACAAAAGCTCAAGTGTGGAACCGGTGACCCGGTTCCACACCTATGGCCCTATTCCTCGCTGTCGTCGCCCGCTGAGAGCGCTTCGGTCAGCGCTGCTGTCACTTCTTCAGCAGACGGTCCGGATTCCGCAAGTGCCTCTTCGGCTCTGCGCTTCTTCCGGTCCTGGTGATAGGTCAGACCCGTGCCAGCCGGTATCAACCGTCCGACAACGACGTTTTCCTTCAATCCGCGCAAGAAGTCCTGCTTGCCGGTGACGGCCGCTTCGGTCAGCACCCTCGTGGTCTCCTGGAACGAAGCCGCTGATATGAACGACTCGGTTGCCAGCGATGCCTTCGTGATGCCAAGGAGAATACGCTGGAATCCAGCTTTCTCTTTACCTTCCTCTTCGAGCGCTTTGTTGATTTCACGCAGCGCCGTGTACTCGAGCTGCTCACCGCGGATGAGGTCGGATTCTCCTGAACTCAGGATCTCAACCTTGCGCAGCATCTGTCGCACGATGACTTCAATGTGTTTGTCATTGATCGTCACACCCTGGAGGCGGTACACCTCCTGGATCTCGTTGACGATGTATCGAGCGAGCTCCGCAACACCCTTCAATCTCAGGATGTCGTGGGCGCTCAAAGGTCCATCACAAACGACTTCGCCTTTCTCAACCTGCTCACCGTCGAACACACCAATGTTGCGCCACTTCGGTATCAGGGTTTCCACGTGATCACCTTCCGGCGGTGTTATCACCAGACGGCGTTTGCCTTTGGTTTCTTTCCCGAAACTCACCGTACCGGTCGCTTCAGCGAGAATCGCCGGTTCTTTCGGCTTACGCGCTTCGAAGAGATCCGCAACCCGCGGCAGACCACCCGTGATATCCCGGGTCTTGGAGCCTTCCTGCGGGATCCGCGCGATGATGTCACCAACGCCAATATGAGCCCCGTCTTCGAGGTTCAGTATGGCGTCACTCGGCATGTAGTAGTTGGCCGGAACGTCTGTCCCGGGCAACACAACCTGTTCACCCTTGTCATCAAAGAGCTGCACCGCAGGGCGCAGATCCTTGGCTGCAGAAGGACGGTCTTTCGGATCGAGCACCGTGATGTTGGTCAGGCCGGTCAGTTCATCAGTCTGATGATTGACAGACAGGCCTTCTTCCATCTCGCTGAACCGCACGACACCGCCCACTTCCGCCACAATCGGGTGGGTGTGGGGGTCCCACTGAGCAATGACCTGGCCCGCTTCTACAGAATCGTCTTCTGCCACGGAGATGACTGCACCGTACGGCAGCTTGTAACGCTCCCGCTCACGCCCATGCTCATCCGCAACCGCAATCTCACCGGAGCGGGATACGGCGACCAGCTCACCGGATTCCCGGGTGACGGTCTTGAGGTTGTGCAGACGAACCGTTCCACCGTGTTTGACCTGTATGTTGTCGATCGCGGTTGCCCGGGATGCAGCACCACCGATGTGGAATGTCCGCATCGTCAACTGTGTACCAGGCTCACCAATCGACTGAGCCGCAATAACACCGACACTCTCGCCGACATTAACCTCATGTCCACGAGCGAGATCCCGCCCATAACACTTGGCACATACGCCATAAGGCACATCACAGGTGATCGGACTGCGTACCCACAGCTCATCGATACCCAGCTCCTCGAGCTGGTCCACCCACGCCTCATCGATCATGGTGCCAGCCGGGATGATCACAGTTTTACCGTCCACATCCAGAACGTCTTTGGCAACGTTACGGCCGAGAACACGATCACCCAGCGGTTCCACAACATCACCACCTTCGATGATTGCACTGGTGTGCAGACCTTCAGACGTTCCGCAGTCTACAGCGGTAATGACCACATCCTGCGCGACATCCACCAGACGCCTCGTGAGGTAACCTGAGTTTGCCGTTTTCAGAGCGGTATCCGCGAGACCTTTACGAGCACCGTGAGTCGAGATGAAGTATTCGTTAACGTTCAACCCTTCCCGGAAGTTCGCTGTGATCGCATTCTCGATGATGCTGCCGTCAGGACGCGTCATGAGACCACGCATACCCGCAAGCTGGCGGATCTGCGCGGGTGAACCCCGGGCCCCGGAGTCAGCGTAGATATAGACGGAGTTGAACGAATCCTGCTGTTCTTCCTCTTTTTCCTTGTTCTGCACAGACTCTTTGGAAATACCTTCCATCATTGACCGCGCTACCAGATCGTTGGCACGCGACCAGATGTCGACCACCTTGTTGTACTTCTCACCCTGGGTCACGAGACCGGACGCATACTGCGACTCAATTTCAGCAACCTCTTCTTCGGCTTCTGAAATGATCGTGGTCTTGTCTTCAGGTATGACGAAGTCTTCAACGCCAATCGATGCACCGGAAGAAGTTGAGTGTGCAAAACCCGTGTACATCAGCTGGTCGGCAAAGATCACAGTGTCTTTCAGGCCACACCGGCGATAACAGTCGTTGATGAGATTGGAGATTGCCTTCTTGTCCATGGTCTTGTTAACCATGCTGAACGGTAATCCCTTGGGCACAATGTCGTAGAGCAGAGCCCGGCCTACAGTTGTGTCATACAACGTGCGTGTGGGCTGTACCTTGCCGGACTCATCCGGCACGCGCTCTTCAACCCGCACCTTGACCCGAGCATGCAGATCCACCTGCTGTGCGTGATACGCCCGGTGGACTTCCTCGGCATCAGCAAACGTCGAACCTTCACCCAGCACGTTGACCTTCTCGCGGGTCATGTAATAGACACCGAGAACAACGTCCTGAGACGGCACGATGATCGGCTCACCACTGGCCGGGGACAGGATGTTGTTGGTAGACATCATCAGTGCCCGGCTTTCGAGCTGGGCTTCCAGCGTCAGCGGTACGTGAACCGCCATCTGGTCGCCATCGAAGTCTGCGTTGTACGCCGTACAGACGAGCGGATGCAACTGGATCGCTTTACCTTCGATCAGCACCGGCTCAAACGCCTGAATACCGAGACGGTGCAGTGTGGGCGCCCGGTTGAGAAGCACAGGGTGTTCCCTGATGACCTCAGCCAGGATGTCCCAGACCTCCGCAGTCTCACGTTCAACCATCTTCTTGGCAGCTTTGATGGTCGTCGCCAGCTGACGGTCTTCGAGCTTGCCGAAGATGAACGGCTTGAACAGTTCCAGCGCCATCTTCTTGGGCAGCCCGCACTGATGCAGCTTGAGGGTCGGACCAACCACAATGACCGAACGGCCTGAGTAGTCGACCCGCTTACCCAGCAGATTCTGACGGAAACGGCCCTGCTTACCTTTGATCATGTCTGCGAGCGACTTGAGCGGGCGCTTGTTCGAGCCCGTGATCGCCCGGCCGCGACGGCCGTTGTCCAGAAGGGCGTCTACAGATTCCTGCAGCATACGCTTCTCGTTGCGAACAATGATGTCAGGCGCGGAGAGGTCGAGCAGACGTTTCAAACGGTTGTTCCGGTTGATGACACGTCGATACAGATCGTTCAGATCTGAGGTCGCAAACCGGCCGCCGTCGAGCGGTACCAGCGGGCGCAGGTCCGGTGGCAATACCGGCAGAACGGTCATGACCATCCACTCGGGCTTGTTACCGGACTTGACGAAAGCTTCCATGAGCTTGAGGCGCTTGGAAAACTTCTTGATCTTCGTTTCGGAATTCGTCGCCGGAATTTCTTCTCGGAGGTGCGCTATTTCAGCGTCGAGATCGAGCGCCAGCAGCAGTTCCTGGATCGCTTCCGCACCCATACGGGCATCGAATTCATCACCGAACTCCTCGAGCTTGGTGTAGTACTCCTCGTCTGTCAGGAGCTGCCCCGTTTCGAGATCGGTAAGACCGGGATCGATGACCACAAAGGACTCGAAGTACAGTACCCGCTCAATGTCCCTGAGGGTCATATCGAGCAGGAGGCCAATGCGCGACGGCAGTGACTTCAGGAACCAGATATGCGCTGTCGGACACGCAAGCTCAATGTGTCCCATACGTTCACGGCGCACCTTGGTCAGCGTGACTTCAACGCCACACTTCTCACAGATGACACCACGATGTTTGAGACGCTTGTACTTTCCGCACAGACATTCGTAGTCTTTAACCGGCCCGAAGATCCGGGCACAGAAAAGTCCTTCTCGTTCCGGCTTGAAGGTCCGGTAATTGATCGTCTCGGGCTTTTTGACTTCGCCAAACGACCAGGAGCGGATCATCTCCGGTGACGCGAGACCAATTCTCAGGGCGTCGAACTCATCCACACTACCCTGGGCTTTCAGCAAGTTAAGTAAGTCTTTCAAGATCTTTCTCCTTCTTTAGCTAGAGTAGTTACTCAGTTTCCAGTTCGATGTTGATGCCGAGAGAACGTATCTCTTTGACCAACACGTTGAACGATTCCGGCATGCCGGGTTCCATGTTGTAGTCGCCGTCGACGATGCTCTTGTACATCTTCGTCCGGCCACTGACGTCGTCGGACTTGACCGTCAGCATCTCCTGCAGCGTATACGCTGCGCCGTATGCCTCGAGCGCCCAGACCTCCATCTCTCCAAACCGCTGGCCACCAAACTGCGCTTTACCGCCAAGTGGCTGCTGGGTGACGAGACTGTACGACCCGGTCGACCGTGCATGCATCTTGTCGTCAACCAGGTGGTTGAGCTTCAGCATGTACATGTAACCAAGCGTCACAGGTCGGTCGAAGGGATCGCCCGTTCGCCCATCGTAGAGCAGCGCCTGACCACTGGTCGGCAGGCCTGCTATCTCGAGCATCCGTTTGATTTCGTCTTCCGACGCCCCGTCAAACGCAGGTGTCGCCATTGGCACACCGCGACGCAGGTTGTTGGCGAGTTCCAGCACCTCATCGTTGTTGAGACTGCCCAGGTCGACATTCGGGTCTCCAACCTGGTTGTAGACCTCCTCGAGGAACTTGCGGACTTCCTGAGCCTTCTGTTCTGCCTCCAGCATCTCGTTGATGCGCTTCCCGACACCGTGTGCGGCCCATCCGAGATGTGTTTCAAGGACCTGCCCAACGTTCATCCGGGACGGCACACCCAGTGGATTCAAAACGATGTCCACCGGCTCTCCATGCTCATCGAACGGCATGTCTTCAACAGGCATGATCACGGAGATCACACCCTTGTTACCGTGGCGTCCTGCCATCTTGTCACCCGGCTGAATGCGACGCTTGATCGCTAGATAGACCTTGGTGATCTTGAGAACACCGGGGGCGAGGTCGTCACCGCTCTCGAGCTTGGCGCGCTTGTCCGCGTAGATTGCGTCAAGCGCATCTTTGCGGGCGTTGAGCTGGGCTTCAGCTTTCTCGAGCTGCGCATTCAGGCTGTCATCCTGCATGCGGAGCTTGAACCAGTCATCGAGACTGATGCTTTCGAGATACTCCTCGTCAACGGTAAACCCTTTGCTTTTCCCAGGAGCGCTGGCAGCTTTCTGCCCCAACAGTGCCCGCTGCAGCCTTTCATAAGTGGCTGCTTCCACAATCCGGTATTCGTCGTCCAGGTCCTTACGGATCTGGGCGAGCTGAGACCGTTCGATGTCTTTGGCACGCTGGTCTTTTTCGACACCGTCGCGCGTAAATACCTGAACATCGATAACGGTGCCTTTCACACTGGTCGGCACCCTGAGAGACGTGTCTTTCACATCTGACGCCTTCTCACCGAAGATGGCTCGAAGGAGTTTCTCTTCCGGGGTCAGCTGGGTTTCACCTTTTGGCGTCACCTTACCGACGAGGATATCGCCTGCACCCACTTCGGCACCGATATAAACAATTCCCGACTCATCGAGTTTGGATAGTGCACCTTCACCGACATTCGGGATGTCGCAGGTGATTTCTTCCGGACCGAGCTTGGTATCGCGAGCGATACAGGTCAATTCCTGAATGTGGATACTGGTGAAGCGGTCTTCCTGAACGACACGTTCCGACACCAGGATGGAATCCTCGTAGTTGTAGCCGTTCCAGGGCATGAACGCGATACGCATGTTCTGACCCAGGGCCAGCTCACCCATGTCGATGGACGGGCCATCAGCCAGGGTGTCACCTTTGGCAATCGAGTCACCAGGCTTGACCAGCGGACGCTGGTTGATACAGGTGTTCTGATTGGAGCGAGTGAACTTGGTGAGGTTGTAGATATCCACACCCGCTTCACCCGCTTCGGTTTCCTCATCCGATACCCGTACAACGATACGCGCGGCATCGACACTGTCCACAACCCCGCCGCGATTGGCGATGACACAGACACCCGAGTCACGGGCAACATCACGTTCCATGCCCGTACCCACCAGCGGTTTCTCAGCCCTGAGAGTCGGAACAGCCTGACGCTGCATGTTGGACCCCATGAGCGCCCGGTTTGCATCGTCGTGCTCGAGGAACGGAATCAGTGAAGCTGCCACCGAAACCACCTGCTTCGGTGACACGTCCATGTAGTTGACGTTCTCTGCAGCGGTCTTGGTGAATTCGTTCTGATGACGAACGTCCACCAGCTCGTCTACGAAGTTACCTTTTGCGTCAATCTCGACACTCGCCTGGGCGATGATGTAGTTCGCCTCGTCGATCGCCGAGAGGTATTCGATCTCGTCGGTTACCGAACCGTCGACAACCTTGCGGTATGGCGATTCCAGGAAACCGTACTCGTTGGTCCGGGCATACGTCGCCAGACTGTTGATCAGACCGATGTTCGGACCTTCAGGTGTCTCAATTGGACACACGCGGCCATAGTGCGTGGGGTGAACGTCGCGGACCTCAAACCCGGCCCGCTCCCGCGTGAGACCACCCGGTCCCAACGCGGACACCCGGCGTTTGTGTGTCACTTCGGACAGCGGATTGTTCTGGTCCATGAACTGTGAAAGCTGTGATGAACCGAAGAACTCTTTGATCGCTGCAGCCACAGGCTTCGCGTTGATCATGTCCTGGGGCATCAGCCCTTCAGATTCAGCAAGGCTCAAACGCTCTTTGACCGCACGCTCAACCCGGATCAAACCAACGCGGAACGCATTTTCAGCCATCTCACCGACGGAGCGGACCCGGCGGTTACCGAGGTGGTCGATGTCGTCGACAGAACCTTTACCGTTTCGGATATCGAGCAGGGTACGCAGGACTTCAACGATATCGTCCGCCGACAACGTGCCTTCACCCTCAATCTCCTCGCGACCGAGACGCCGGTTGAACTTCATCCGCCCAACTGCAGAGAGATCGTATCGCTCGGTTGAGAAAAAGAGATTGTTGAAGAGGTTTTCAGCCGCCTCTTTGGTCGGCGGTTCACCCGGACGCATCATCCGGTATATCTCGACCAGTGCCTCGAGCTTGTTGCGGGTCGGGTCAATACGCAGCGTGTCCGCCACAAACGATCCACAGTCGAGATCATTTGTGTAGATCGTTGCGAGTTCTTTCACGTTGAGCTCGAAGAGTTTCTCCAGCACCTCTTCCGTGATGATCGTGTTACACGGGATCCCGATTTCCCCCGTGGACTCATCCACGATGTCTTTTGCAGTCACCCGGTCGAGGAGATACTCACGCGGCACTTCCAGACGGTCCATGCCACTTTCTTCCAGTTCACGAACATGACGCGCCGTGATCCGGCGACCCACTTCGACAATGACGTTGCCTTTGTTGTCGCAGATATCGAACGACGCAACATCACCACGCATACGCTCTGGGGTCAGTTCCGCAGCAACGGTCTCACCGTCGATGAAGAAGTTGTTGGTATCGAAGAACGTCTCGAGGATCTGCTCACTGGTGTATTCCAGAGCACGCAGAATGATGGTCGCAGGGAGTTTGCGACGTCGGTCGATACGCACGAATACACAGTCTTTGGGATCGAATTCAAAATCGAGCCAGGAACCACGGTAAGGAATCACCCGGGCGTTGTACAGGAGCTTCCCTGACGAATGTGTTTTACCGCGATCGTGATCAAAGAAGACGCCAGGCGAACGGTGCAGCTGGGATACAACAACACGCTCGGTACCGTTGATGACAAAAGTACCGTTGTCTGTCATGAGCGGAATCTCGCCCATGTAGACTTCCTGTTCTTTCACGTCTTTGACGGTTTTGTTGGAAGACTCTTTGTCGTAGATGATCAGCCGCACTTTGACCCTCAGAGGTGCTGCATAAGTAATGCTGCGCAGAACACACTCTTTCACGTCAAAGGCAGGCTCACCCAGACGGTAGTCAACGTACTCGAGCGCGGCACTGCCGGAGTAGCTGACAATTGGGAAGACAGACCGGAAAGCTGCGTGCAGCCCCGATTCATCCCGCTCCTCAACGACCGTTTCTTCCTGCAGAAAGTGGTCGTAAGACTCGGTCTGTATCGCCAACAGGTATGGCAAACCCATCGACTCAGACAGTTTCCCGAAATCTTTTCTGATGCGCTTCTTTTCAGTAAAGCTATACGCCATGCGAATCTCCCATGCTCAAAGCATTTGCATTTGCGATTGGTGCGGTGGGTGAAAATATCTCCACCCAACCACGAAAGGCCGGCACACCGTTTTTAACGGCATGCCAGCCAGTTGCGACTACTGCGAGTTTGATAAACAACCCTTAAGGGCGGTCTACTTGAGCTCGACAGTTGCGCCAGCTTCTTCCAGCTGTTTCTTGAAGTCTTCAGCTTCGTCCTTGGTTGCACCGTCTCCAGTCAAGGAAGGTGCACCCAAGGACGAAGCTGAAGACTTCAAGAAACAGCTGGAAGAAGCTGGCGCAACTGTCGAGCTCAAGTAGACCGCCCTCAAGGGTTGTTTATCATACTCGCA
>JANQFF010000032.1 GCA_028277965.1 Pseudomonadales bacterium | reverse complement strand
CGGCTGTGCCTGCAGATTCAGATACCACGCGGCGTGGTGCGGTCTGCCACCCCGGGAACCTGCCACAATCCAGCGCCCATCATCCTGCTGGTAAAGCAGCGGAACGGACCGGGATTTGCCGGTCTTCCGCCCGGTTGTTGTCAGGAGGAGTGTGGGAATCCCAATGCCCGCGATCGAGAATCGACCGTCTGTCAGCGTCAGGAACAAGCGGTCAACCCAGGGCCAGAGAGTTGTGAAGAAGAGCCCTCCCAGACGGGTACTGGCGAGGCGCATGGCGAAACGGATCATCGGTCTATAATACGCTGAAGTGCGATCTGGAGGCTTTCGTGGGGGAGTACTTTCCGACAGATTTTTCCGAGCGCGTATATGCAGGTGTACTCGGCAAAGTCATTGGTGTCTACCTTGGACGCCCGTTTGAGGGTTGGACGTATGAGCGGATTCAGGAGCGGCTCGGTGACATAGAAGACTACGTGCACGAGGAGCTGGGTGTACCGCTGATTGTCACGGATGACGATATATCGGGAACCTTTACCTTTCTCAGGGCGATGGAGGATCACGGGTACAACCCGCAAATCACGTCTGAAGAAATTGGTCAGAGCTGGCTCAACTACCTGATCGAAAACCGTACCATTCTCTGGTGGGGTGGGCTTGGCAATTCGACGGAACACACAGCATATCTCAGGCTGAAGTCCGGAATTGAAGCGCCCCGTTCGGGGTCTGAAGCACTCAACGGTAAAGTTGTAGCGGAGCAGATTGGTGCTCAGATTTTCATCGATGGTTGGGCGATGGTGAGTCCTGGTGATCCCGATCAGGCTGCGTACCTTGCCGAACAGGCGGCTCGGGTCAGCCATGACGGTGAGGCGGTATACGGCGCCATTGTCCTGGCAGTAATGGAGTCCCAGGCTTTTGTCGATTCCGACACAAACAACCTGTTGGATCTTGCCGTTGGGTATATCCCCGCGGATTCGACCATCCGCCGTCTGATCGACGACGTTCGGGAATGGCATGCCGCGGAACCTGACTGGCGGAAGACCCGAGAGCAGATCGAAGCGCGTTACGGCTACGACAAGTATGGCGGTAACTGCCACATGGTGCCGAACCACGGGCTGATCGTACACGCGCTCCTGCACGGCAACGACAACTTTTCCGAAACCATGAAGATCATCAACACCTGTGGCTGGGATACGGACTGCAACTCGGGGAATGTTGGCTGCCTCATGGGTCTGAAACTCGGTCTTGAGGGTATCGATCCACGCTGGCGGGATCCTGTTGCTGATCGAATCTACATTCCGACCGCTGATCCGAGTTCGTCCATCTCAGATTGTGCGACGGAAGCCCATCGCATTGTCGATGTGGCCCGGCG
>JANQFF010000507.1 GCA_028277965.1 Pseudomonadales bacterium | reverse complement strand
GAGTTCAGCTCAGCTTTGCCGGTTCAAGACCTGTTCAATGCCCTCGAGCGAATGGTCCGTCAGCTCAAGTACACCGGTCCCGGTCTCTTTCAGGCAATCCGCTGCGAGCGATCCGGAAAGCTCTTTTTTATCGAGATTAATCCACGGTTTGCCGCAGGTCTGACAGAGTCGCTCAAAGCAGGCGTCAACCTGCCCGTTGCCGCTGTTGCCGCTGCCCTCGGGGAACCACGTCCATGTATCGCATCTCACGAACAGGTCCGATTTCAGTTTCCGCATGTCACCCACTGGCTCGAACGCGATCTTCGCGGCTGGATGGGGCAGCGCCGGTACCTGACTCCCCGTCAGAGTGTCGCCTGGTTATGGCAGATGGTTAGAGCGTTCATCAGATGCCATACCCACGCCAACTGGGACTGGCGGGATCCTGTCCCGACTTTTCGGATTTACAGTCGCGTGATCCGGGACTTCACCCGTAGTTCCCCCTAACCCAACCAGTAGTATCCGCCTTTTTCTCCTGCTCGCGTGACATTGAGATCGACCGCTGTTAGAGTGCCGCGCAAAATATGGAAGGGGCAATTGAAGGAACTTGTTAGACAATGCCCAGACATCAACTTACTGACGCCATCGGTGACCTGCTGACCGAATTTCTGGCGATGCCCGCAGGGACACCTGAGTTCGCCTGGACCGGCCTGCGCACCAACTCGATTAACGAACTGCGCATATTGCATACGATTCTGCAGTGCTGGTTTCACAACCGATCCTGCTCTGTTTCCGAGATCTCCTCATCCACTTCCATCAACAAGGCAACCGTTTCCCGCACGGTCACGGACCTGATGGCACAAGGTTTCATAACCGAAGTTGGAAACGCCGATGACGGACGCAGGCGGAGCCTCGTTCCGACGACCCAGGCAAAGGAACTCACCAGTCAGCTGGAAGTCTGGCTCAACGGTTGGGCAGATAGAATCGCTGCAATTGTCGAGCGATCCGACAGTTAACGGAGTCTCGTGACACCAATCATGCTGTCACGCGTGACGAGCTCTGCCAGATCTCCGGCATCCAGGTCCTCGGTACCTTGAGGTCTTTCCGGTAGAACGAGGTAGCGCACTTCCGCGCTTGAATCCCATACCCTGACTTCTACATCGTCCGCTAATTCAGTCCCGAATTCCTTCAATACCGCGCGTGGTTCTCGTACCACCCGTGACCGATACGCCGGATCTTTGTACCACTTCGGGGGAAGGCCGAGGACTGCCCACGGATAGCAGGAACAAAGCGTGCATACGACCACGTTGTGAACGTCGGGTGTGTTTTCGACAACCACCAGCTTCTGGATCTCCCCGCCTTCGTATTCGTAGTCGGCTATGGCTGCATCCGCGTCCTCGAGCAACGCCTGTTTGAATTCAGGTTCCGTCCAGGCGCGGGCGACGAGCCCGGCACCTCGCATGGGGCCTACGCGCTCGTTGTACAACGTAACGATGTTGTCGACCGCACCAGGATCCAGAAGTCCTTTCTCTACGAGAAGTTCTTCCAGCGCCTGTGCCCTGAGCGCCTGATGATTCACTTCACCCATGAGCTTCCCCCTGTGCGGGTAAGTGCAGATAGCTTTCGAAAAGATCCAGCCTGGTAGAGGTGCCGGGCTCACCCGCCTCACCCCAGAGTTCACCGCTGTCAAAAGCGACCGTATAGAGATGATCTCCGCGATCAACATTTCCGTGCGCGCTGGCATCCGGCAGGACCCACCCGCCATGCAAAGCCACAATCGTGCCCTGCTTACCCCTGGCATACGCGGGCAAACGTGTATGCCCAATGCTCGGTGTGGAGCGTGTAACGACCACCTGGCCTTCCTGAAACCGGGGCACCGTGTCGACTGGTCGTCGTGCGTCCAGATCCCTGTACTTTTCAGTGAACCTGTCCGGCGTAGCGCTTGGCCGGGCGGCGGCAGGCGCTGGATCCGAATCAACCTGACGCACCTTTTCTTCGATTTCAGTGCTGGTCAGGGTCTCCGACTCAAGCAGCAGCGTCTCGAGACCGCCGAGCCATCGCCCGTAGTATCCATGCGTGAGATACCCAACCGGGTCTATACGTTCGATGGCATGACGAAACTGGTCACCACTGCCAAACGCCGTACCGCCGCTGCTGAACGTCATCGCAAAGACCGCCCCGTGCCAGCGTTCCAGGAAACCAACCGGGTCGTTAGTTGGCGCAACCTCGCCAAAACCGAGCTTGCCACCGAGGTCGTGTATCGAATCCACCGCTGCCTCCGTTTTCTTCCCTGACCCAGTGTATTGGGAACAGCCACACTTTTACCAGTTGCGTAACACGTTAACCCATTCGATCATAACAATTCGCATTTCTCCGGGATCAGCCATGCGCCTCCTCATTGTCATGCTGTCTGCCTGGCTGGCAGTTGCCTGCACCCAACCACCAAAACTCGATGCCATTCCGGAGGGAGTTGTGGCGAACTGGCCTGCATACGGGAGCACACCAGGCGGGACCCACTTCAGCAAAGCCACCCAGATCACGCCCGACAACGTTCACCATCTGACGGAAATCTGGCGCCACCGGTCTGGCGACTTCAGGGAAAGCCCCAAGAGTGCCCTGCAGGTCACCCCAATCATGATCGATGAGCGTATTTACTTCTGTACACCGTTTAACCAGATCTTCGCCCTGGACGCAGCAACAGGTGAAGAGCTCTGGAAATTCGATTCCGGTGTAGACCGGGAGACTGAACTTGCGCTCACCAACTGCCGAGGCGTGAGCAGCTGGGATTCAGGTTCCGATGGATTCTGCGAGCAGAGGATAGTGATGGGTACACTCGATGCCCGTCTGGTTGTCGTCGATGCCGAAACCGGCAGGCGCTGTCCGGATTTCGGTCAGAACGGCGAAGTCGACGTGACCCACGGTCTCAGCTCACACGACCCATTCGAATACAACATCACCTCGCCCCCGGCCATCCTGGGAGACAAAGTCATCACCGGTGCAATGGTGCTCGACAACCGCCGTCTGGGTGTGCCCAGCGGTGTGGTCCGTGCCTACGATGTAAGAACGGGCGAATTCCTGTGGGCCTGGAATCCGGTGAAACCCGGAAGCCGGACCCACGATGAAGACGGTTCTTTCTTAAGTGGCACCACCAACGTCTGGTCAATCATCTCAGTGGACGCTGAACGCAACCTGGTATTCGTTCCCACAGGAAATACCTCACCGGACTACTACGGCGGCCACCGCGGGGACCTCGACTACTACTCGAGTTCCGTTGTTGCTCTACGCGGTGACACCGGTGAAGTGGAATGGCATTACCAGATGGTTCATCACGACGTGTGGGACTACGACACTCCTGCCCAGCCCAACCTCGTCGACGTTACCGTTGATGGCGTGACTGTTCCCGCGGTTGTCCAGGTCACCAAAATGGGGATGACGTTTGCTCTCCATCGAGACACCGGTCAACCGCTGTGGCCGGTAGAGGAACGGCCTGTGCCCCAGGGTGGTGTTCCTGACGAGTCTCTTTCGCCGACACAACCGTTCCCAACACATATCCCCCACATGATGACCGAGCCTTTAACCGCTGACGACGCGTGGGGCCTGACGTTCATTGACGAAGCAATGTGTCGCAGCAAGCTGGAAGATCTGCGCAACGAAGGATTTTATACACCACCTTCCGTCCAGGGTTCGATCAACTACCCAAGTAACGGTGGCGGCAACAACTGGGGATCTCCGGCCATACACCCCGACAAGCGCATCCTTGTCGCTTACACCATCCGGGTACCAGGTTCGACCCGTCTCGTACCACGGGAAGAATGCGAAGTTGAAGGCGGACGACCCAACCAGCAGGGAACCCCCTATTGCGTGCGCACCGGCTTCATCATGTCACCGCTGGGCATCCCCTGTTCGCCACCGCCCTGGGGCACACTCGATGCAATTGATCTTGAAGCTGGCAAAGTGCTCTGGAGCCGCCCCATGGGTACAACCCGCAATATGGCACCGTTCCCTTTCTGGTGGATCGATGGCATTCCGGGATTTGGCGGACCCATGATGACTGCATCCGGTCTCATTTTTTCCGGAATATCCGGTGAACACGCTTTGAGAGCATTCGATCTCGAAGACGGAGAGGAATTGTGGAAGGCAGAATTGCCCACATCTGCCACGGCGGTGCCTATGACTTACCAGCTCGCATCGACCGGACGCCAGTATGTGGTGGTTGCCGCGGGTGGACACTGGGGAGATGACAGCCCTGCAGGGGATTACCTGATTGCTTACGCGTTACCGGAGGAAAACTGAATGAAACTTGGCATCAACGGCACGGGCCTGATCCAGAAATCGTCGACCGACGTGCTCGCTGAACACGCAAGTGCTGCTCGCGAAGACGGCTTCGGGAGCTACTGGATCGCTGAACACCCAACTGGCGGGTTCGATGCGCTCACCGCGCTTGCAGCCGTCGGGCTCAACGTCCCCAATATCGAATTTGGCACAGCGATTGTCCCAACCTGGCTTCGACACCCGACAGTCCTGGCCGGTCAGGCCGTGACGGTGAACAACTTGCTGAACGGTCGCCTGACTCTCGGCATAGGTCTTTCGCACGTACCAATGATGGCTGACCTGGGCGTAGACTTTGAAAAACCCATTCGCCACCTGCGTGAATATCTCAGTATTCTCATGCCACTTGTCAGTGACGGCAGCGTCGACTACGACGGCGAAAGTACAAAAGCTCACGCACGTTTCTTCAAACCACCCGCAAACAGCGTGCGGGTGCTGGTGGCTGCCCTGGGTCCTCAGGCACTCAAGGTGACAGGCAGGCTCGCTGACGGGACAGTTCTCGCCTGGGTGGGGCCAAAAACCATCTCCGAACATATTGTTCCGACAATTTCCGAGGCAGCCGCTGGTACGGGCCGGCCCGAGCCCCATGTTGTTGCAAGCCTGCCCGTGTGTGTTACAGACGATGAAGCCGCCGTGCGCGCAAAGATCGGCCAGGGTCTCAAGATGTACGGCCAGTTGCCGTCGTACAGGGCCATGTTCGACCGTGAAGGAGCAACCGGACCCGAGGAAGTAGCGATTGTCGGGTCAGCAGCCAAAGTCAGGGATGGTATTGAAGCCATGCGCGAAGCAGGGGCGACGGAATTTGCGCCCACAGAGTTTTTCACGAACGCGGACGAGGCGATAGCAACCCGGGAGTTGATGAAGACGATGCTTTAGTCGCCACGATCAGGCGATTTTGCGAACTGGGATTTTGAAATAGTGAGTACCGTTCGATTCTGCCGGGGGTAACTGGCCGGCCCGCATGTTGAATTGCACCGACGGAAGCAGCAGTTGCGGGGCAGCGAGGTCGGCGTCCCTGGCTTCTCTGACACACACAAACTCGTCTTCGCTGACCGCATCGTTGACCATCACATTTGACAGGCGCTCAGCAGCAACAGTTGTAGAGAAACTGAATTCAGACCTCTGTTCACTGCCATAGTCGTGGCACATATACAGCACTGTCTCGCCCGGCAATGACAAAATCCTGTGTATCGAACCGTAGAGTGCCCTCGCATCACCGCCAGGGAAGTCAGTGCGCGCTGTCCCGAAATCCGGCATGAATATGGTGTCACCCACAAATGCTGCACCGTCCAGAACATAGGTAACGCAGGCGGGCGTGTGTCCCGGCGTGTGCAGAACACGGCATTTGAGGTCCCCAATGGAGAATGTTTCTTCATCCCGGAACAACTTGTCGAACTGGCTGCCATCCACACAGAATTCCGGTCCGGCATTAAACAGGTTTCCGAAAACTTCCTGTACAGATCTGACGTTCTCGCCCACACCGATCCGACCACCCAGTTTTGATCTGAGATAAGCCGCACCGGTCAGATGGTCCGCATGCACGTGTGTTTCCAGTAACCACTTCACCTCGAGATCCTGCTCTTCGACAAAGCTGACGATACGGTCTGCCTGACGATGTGACGTCTGACCCGATGCGGGATCGAAGTCGAGAACGGGATCGACAATCGCCGCGCATCCTGTTGCTGGATCTCCTATCACATAGCTGTAGGTATACGTCGCAGGATCGAAAAACGGCTCTATTATCGCTACAGCCATGGCAGGTACCCTTTTGATGGATGCATATGGCGCTTGTACAGCAGTTTCCGTGCCAGACACCCCTGCCCTGCCAGAATGCCGTTTCAGGCCGTTCTTCATGTATAGGGCGGCCATCTACTGCCATTTTTGACATAATCGGCGTATCCCCGTATGTCACAACAGGCAGTCACTATGGAACCTCCCGGCGACCTGACGAGTGAACTACCCAGTCTGGCGGCTGTCCTGAACGCGCTACCAAGGCCGGCCATTCTTCTGAACCGCAAGTACCAGATCCTCGCTGCCAATACTCGTTATCGGGAAACCTACGGGTTTTCAGACAAACCCGTGAACCACCTCTGCCACGAGGTTTCTCATGGCTACACGGTGCCGTGCGACATGGCAGGGGAAACCTGTCCTCTCAAAGAGAGCCTTCGGTCGGGCGAAAACACGAGGGTCCTGCACATCCATCACACACCCAGGGGCCGGGAATTCGTCAACGTCGAAATGTGGCCGGTGAAAGATCCGTCCACCGGTGACGTCAGCTTCTTCATCGAACAGATGCACCCATCCGAGGTTGCATCGACACAGTCCGACACACACGAACGAATGGTGGGTACATCCCCAGGTTTTCAGGCAATGCTGAACCTGGTCGAACGGGTTGCCCCGAGTGAATCCAATCTTCTACTCCTCGGCGAATCCGGCACCGGGAAAGAGATGGTTGCCCAGACAGTACACCGCCTGAGTGCCCGCACCGACGGACCATTCGTGCCGGTCGAGTGTACGGGGCTGCCGGATACCCTGTTTGAAAGCGAGCTTTTCGGCTACGTCAAAGGTGCTTTTACGGGGGCTACAGCCAATAAAACCGGCCTGGTTGCCGCAGCAGAAGGCGGCACGCTATTCCTCGACGAGGTTGGCGACATCCCCCTGAACGAACAGGTTAAGCTGCTGCGCCTTCTGGAATCCCGGCGCTACCGCAAGGTTGGAAGCAATGATTGGGAGGAATCCGACTTTCGACTCGTCTGCGCGACCAACAAGGATCTCGCTCAAATGATGCAGGAAGGCACTTTCAGGGAAGATCTCTATTACCGACTGAACGTCTTCGAGATTGAGCTACCACCCTTGAGATCGCGTATCGAAGACCTGCCTCTGCTCATCGATACACTTCTGACCCAACTCAACGCGTCGCACATCCGGTTTGCCCCCGAGACGCTCGACTGTCTCATGCAATATCCATTTCCCGGCAACGTCAGGGAGTTACGTAATATCGTCGAGCGTGCAATCCTGCTTGCTGACGACGGCCTGGTTCACCCACACCACCTCCCTCGCCAGTGTCGTACGGAAGATATGAGTGAAGCGACAGCAGACGAATCGATAATACCGCTGGAAGAAGCTGAACGCCGGTATCTGCAAAAAGCGCTCACCCAGCATAAGGGCTCACGCAAAGCCCTGGCCGAACGTCTGGAAATCAGCGAGCGGGTTCTGTATCGGAAGCTTGCGGATCTGCGCGATTGACTCTCTGTTTGGCGTGATAAGCCTGGGCCTGGTGGGATGCATCGACCACGTTTTGCGGCTCGCCAAAACGATGTATTGCATACGCGCTGAAGGCAAACCCCATGATTGCTGTGACAACAAGAAGGAAGACAAGTGTGAGCGCTCGATACATGAATCAGCTCCGTGTGGTGATTGTGAGAGAGGGGTTGCTGGAATCGTGCCAAAAAGGAAAATCCCAGTTTTATCAGTCGCTTAGCAATTGAGTTGGATCACACCTGAGTTGCGGACCTGCCGGATACGACAGTGCCTGTCGGCAGTAAATCCTACTAAGGGTTCACCGAATGAATCGGCTCAACCGTCCGGCTGCCTCATTCATGCGCTTTCCGCGAGACTGTCGCCTCCCCCGCTCAGGTTTTCGAGCAACTCATCCAGCGGTCCGGGAGAACCAATGCCACGTCCCTGGGCGTAGTCAATTTCCAGCTCGCTCAGGCGCTCGGCGATTTCCACCGTTTCGACAAACTCCCCTACCGTGAATATACCCATGACCTGTGCCACCTTGCTGATGGCTCCAACCATTGTTGCCGACACCGGGTTCGTCATGATGTCTTTGACGAAACTTCCATCTATCTTGACCGCATCGATCGGCAGGCTTTTCAGATAGTCGAAGGTTGCAACTCCCGTCCCAAAGTCATCAAGATATACCTCGCAGCCAAAGCTCTTGATCAGGTCAATGAACTTCTGCGCTTCCTCCAGGTTTCTGAGAAACGTCGTCTCCGTAATTTCGAATCCAAGCCGCGCCGGGGGGAATGGGAGCGATTCCAGGGTGGTCGCGAGGAACCTCCGGAACTTTTCGTCTTCGAGCCCCTGGCCAGACAGATTGATGGCCAGGTTGATATCCGTTCCGGACAGCCGTGGCCATCCGGACACAACAGCCTCAACGGTTTTCCTGACAACCCATTCGTCGATGAGTGGCATCAGGTGAAAGCGTTCCGCAGCGGGCAGGAATGCCACCGGCGAGATGATCTTCCCGTCATCGTCCTGCATTCTAAGGAGGATTTCATAATGATGAATGTCCGAAGTATCCGAGCAGCTTGCGATCGGTTGTGCAAACAACTCGAACAAATCTCCTGCCAGAGCTTCATTGATACGTTGCATCCACATCACCTCTTCCCGGAGGTATTGAAGATGCTGGTCCTGTACCCGGTACGCGCGAACGCGGTTGCGACCACGCTCTTTTGCATCGTTGACCGCCACCTCAGCCCGATCAACCACTTCAGTGTGGCTGGATGTGCCTGCCTCGTATCCGCACACCCCGATGCTGACGCTGACCTCAATCTGCTCGCTACGAATCAATGGCTGATATGAACCGATGTCGTCCCGTATCCGCTCCGCGGTATCGAGCGCTTCCTCCAGGGACTGCCCTTCGAGAAGCACTCCAAAGGTGTCGCCTCCCAGCCTGCCGACCTGGTGTCCCGAGTCCGACAGCTTTCGCGCGACGTAACGCATGACAGCATCACCATACTCATGGCCTTTGATCTGGTTGATCACCCGCATGGAGTCGATCGCTACCATGAGAAACGCATGTTCTGTGAAACACCGATTGTCCTTCAGCGACCTGAGGCTCCGATCGAGGGTCTTCATGAACGCACCACGATTGAGCGCGCCCGTCAGCATGTCGTGACAGGCCATGTGGACTTTGGCGGCTTTTCTCGCGATTACACTCGCAAGATTCCGATCGCTGTTCATGAAATCACCTTCGGAGAGCGATCGGAACACGCAGAACACACCAAGTGCCTGATTATTGAAACGCACGGGCACCGCAATCGTTTTGCATCTGAGGAAAGGTGCTCGAGACAGCCTTTCTTCAGCCGTGTTGATTACAACGGGCTCAGAATCTACTTTCAGAAGTGTCCAGAAAAACGTCGCTACATCGGTCAGCGACATGCGAGTTGCCACGTCTCCCTGGCCGTGCACATATGCCTCCTGTTGAGCAGGGAAGAAGAGAACTGCAGCCTGGACGTCAACGTAGTCGACCATACCCTTCAATAGTGAGTCGAAAGCTTGTGTGCTGGTTTCCTGGCTTGCAGCATCATCATCGGCCAGATACAGCATATTCAGCTCGTCACAACGTTCCCCGAGCTCTCTGGCCATGCTGTCCAGCTCTTCTTTGCGGGCGCTCTCACTCTCCATGGTATCGACGCAGTACAGAAACACCTGTTCTACCGCAGCGGGCAGTTCACAGGGTGACTGCGCCCGGCATGTAACCGAACCGATCACCACTCCGGCATCATCCCTGAATGGTCTCGTCAGTAACTTGACGCCTGTTGCTTCAGAGGGATATACCATCCGCCCTTCGCTATCTTCAATCGACAGGCTGAATCGGGCGTCATACAGCCGCAGGAGCTCTGCGTACCTGTCAAAATCTATGTATTCGAGCTGATGTGGCACAACGACACCCGTCAAGCCACCCGAAACGTGACGGTTATCCCGATACATGGTAATCAGACCTGGAGCAGGTCTCTGCACTTCATCCATTAACTGCACGAGAGCGAATAGTCCACGCCGCAGTCTAGATGACGCGGCCCGCGGCTTATCAGTCACGCGTCACAGAACAGCCTCACGTATTCATTGCGAATCCCGTCACACGCCTGTTCTGCTGAACATGATTCCGGCAAATTACTTTCATGCCAGGTATGTGCTGGTCGGCGAGCCGATTCACCGGGTACAGTGAGCCAATGGACACAGCCGCACTTGTCTCTACTCTCAACTCCGAACAAGCGAGTCTCGCCAGTTTTGGGGGCAAGGGCTACGCACTCAGCATCCTGACCTCCAGGGGTGTACCCGTGCCATCAGGGATCTGCCTGACCACGGACGCCTACAATCTCTGGTTCAACCCATTCAGAGACAGCCTGCCTGAAAACACAGAGGACTCCTGCGAAGCCTTCAGGAAGCTTCTGCTTCAACAGACCGTGCCTCAACGCATCGCCGAAGAACTCGAGCTTGCTTACGTTGACCTCGGAGAACCCCCTGTTGCAGTTCGCTCTTCCGCCACGGCGGAAGATCTTCCGGACCTGTCGTTCGCCGGACTACACGATTCTTACCTCAACGTTCGGGGTACAGACGCTCTGGTGGCAGCTGTTCGTGACTGCTGGGTATCTCTCTGGAACTTCAGGGCTGTGAACTACCGGCATACTCACAATATAGACAATGAGTCAGTTGCGATGGCTGTCGTCATCCAGACCATGGTCGCTGCAGACTTTTCCGGTGTCCTTTTTACTGCTGATCCCGTGACGGGAAACCGGGAGCGTCTGGTCGCTAATTCCACCCCCGGGACCGCAGAAGAGCTGGTGGCGGGGCAGGTTTCCAGCGCAACGCTTGTGCTCGACCGCAGCACGGGAGAGGTCGTCGAGCAGACCGGGGACGGGTTAACAGCCGCGCCTGATGCCCGAGGCCTTGCAGACATTGCTGCCATCTGCCTCGATGCAGAGTCCATTCTGGGAGAACCGCTTGACGTTGAATGGGCTGTCTCGGATGCCACCCGCTGGCTTCTGCAGGCTCGTCCAATCACCAATCTGCCAGTGCCCAATACCTGGGAGCCTCCACCCGGTGCCCGCTACCTCCTGCGGAGACAGGTTGTCGAACACATGCCTGGTCCACTATCGATGCTGTTCGATGATCTGTATCTGACCCGGGGACTCGATATCGGGATGGACAGGTTTCTCGAGACGATGGATCTAACGGTGAATCTGAACGATCTGATTTCACGACCAATGTTTTTGACGGTCAACGGCTACGGCTATTGCCGCTACGACGCAACGTTCTCGACCGGGATGCTGAAGAGTCTGCCGCGGGTTCTCTGGTGGATGATGTCCCGCCTGCCCCGATTCATGCGAATGATGATTCCTTTGTGGCGAGACACCGGCCTCCCCGAATATCAGGCAGTGGTCGAACGCTGGCAATCCGACCCCCGCACGATGTCAGACGAGAATTTGCTGCAGGCTATCGAGGAACTTGCGATCGCAGACACCACGTACTGGTATTTCGTGACCATGATGGTGGGATCCGCCAAGGTCTCGGAAGGGATGCTGGCCGCATTTCTTCATTTTGGCGCCCGGGGTGTCAGCACCGCCGACCTCCTTGCCGGGCAGAACTCGCTTACACAATACGCACAGGTTGTCCTTGAGGACATCGCCGAGGAGATATCATCTTCACGCGAGTTGCGAAGTGCCGTAACACAGGCGGCAACACGCGATGTCCTGGACGTATTAAAGCGATCAGGCAACCGGGAAATCGCGCTGCGTCTCGAGGCTTACCTTACTGAGTACGGCCACCTTATCTACGACCTCGACTTCGCGACGCCAACCCAGAACGAAAATCCAGTGCCCGCGTACGCTGCTCTACAGGCGTATCTGAAGACCAGCGATAGCCCCGGGGTAAAATCGAGATCACGTGACGCCCTCCGTGACGATCTCGTAACCCGCCTCGGACCCATGCGACGGTGGATCTTCCGCAAACTCCTGCGATCCGCTGAAACATATGCACCGTGCCGCGAAGACGCGCTTTTTTACATGGGTTATGCATGGCCAACGCTGCGCAGGTTCGCCACCGAGCTGGGTTCCAGACTGACAGCAGTCGGCCACCTCGAGACAGCAACTGATATCTACAATCTGACCTCAGCGGAAATCAGCTCTGCAATCAAATCAGGCGCACCAGCAGATCTCGCCGATGTAGCAGCCCAGCGCCATCGGCTACGCGAGGAGCGGCGCAGAATGCACCCCCCCGCCCGCGTCCCCGAGCAGTTCACAATCAAGATCGGCCCTTTCGATTTCAGCCGCTTCATGCGGATCATTGAGACTCAGAAACAGAATACGCAGCTCAATCGGCTCGTTGGATTTGCAGTCAGTCCCGGGCAGGTCACCGGTATCGCAACCGTTATCCAGTCCCCGGACGATTTTATCGACATGCAACCAGGCACGATCCTCGTCTGTCCAACCACAACACCTGCCTGGACACCGTTTTTTACGCATGCGGCGGGCCTCGTGACCGACATCGGTTCCGTGCTCGCTCACGGTTCAATCATCGCGCGGGAATATGGTATCCCGGCTGTGCTCGGCACAGGCACCGCAACACGGAAGATCCGAACGGGGCAACGCATCCACGTGGACGGCTCAAGTGGGACTGTGACGCTGCTTTAGTCGATTTCTCAGTTGATATGACCAACCCAGCGTCCCGCCAGGATAACGCCGGCCCACAAAACAATCGAAAACCCGGCAGCCAGGCGTTCCTTTCCTTTAGCCGTAATTCCTTCAGCCGCAATTCCTTCAGCCGGAATCGCATAGACGTAGCGGTGAAAGTAAAAGACATTCGCACCCGCCAGCAAGAGCAGAACAAATTTCACCTGGAAAGCCGGATTGGCGGCATATGCGGCCGGCCTGGAAATGAACAATCCAAGCCCCGTGACCACAGCTGGCACAAACGCACCCCACGCCCAGGGTGTCAGTTCATCGACAAACTGGTGCAGATCGTAGCGCTTGCCCATCCATCCCAGGAGACGCAGGTCCGCCATGCAAATTGCGCCGACCAACAGGCAGATCGCGACAACATGGATGGATTCGAGCAGCGGGAACCACCAGGTTGCCCCTATCTGAAACGCCAGCTCACTCTCACCGATCCATGTCCAGATAGCTTCCATCGACAACCCGGAAGTGGAACTACCAGTAGATGTAATCGACATAGGCTATCCAGCGTCCGGCCAGGATGATGCCGAGCAGTGCGAGGATCAGGCAGGCTGATGCCACGACACTACCCGTCCGGTGCAGACGGCTGCGGGTCCAGAAATCTGAGTGGTTCCGGGTTGGTGCGTGGATGACCAGAGCGCTCACAACCACCACGCCAATGCAGATGACCTTGATGTCCACGATGGGGTTGAAGAAGTAACGATCCGGACGGGCAATGACAAACAGCACACCTGACACGACCAGAACTGGTAACGACCACCACATGAAAGGCATGAGACGGCTGATGACCTCATTCGGGTCCTGAGAGCCAACTGCCAGACCCAGCTGCCGCAGGCCAACAAAAAAGGCAGAGCCCATCACCACCGCAACTGCAGCGATATGGATGGCCTGCGCTATCGGCGGAAGGCCCGGTACGTTCATCAGCAGGTACAGCACCGTTTCACGTAAGGCGCTACCGCCAATTTCTTCCGCAGCAATCTCGCGCCAGCTCAAAACGGCAGAAACAGCAGATACATGGGAGGATTGTAGTCCAAGATCTCCAATCGATGGCGTTTGCAGGTATCCCCACACGGCCGCTAGACTTTCATAAAACAGTTAGACACCTTATGAAAATAGCGTTTGTCTCCAGCAACGCGCCCGGTAACGACGATGTCTTACGCAGCCTGCAGGACCGCTACGACTCCGTGGATCCTGCAGACGCACAGGTGATCGTCGCCCTGGGTGGTGACGGTTTCATGCTTGAAACCATTCACCGAAACCTTGGCCACAACGTGCCAATCTACGGCATGAACCGAGGGACGGTGGGTTTTCTGCTCAACGGTTTTGATGAAGACAACCTCCTTGAACGCATCCAACATGCTCATCAGGCCAAACTACGACCCTTGAGGATGCGCGTTACAACCGACTCGGGGGTGCAACAGGATGCGCACGGCTTCAACGAGGTTTCCCTCCTGCGCCAGACCCGCCAGGCAGCCAATCTGGAAGTTGCCATTGACGGCAAAGTTCGCATAGAACGCCTGATCTGCGATGGCTGCCTGGTTGCAACGCCCGCCGGTTCTACCGCGTACAACCTGTCCGCCCACGGACCGATCTTGCCCATCGGTTCAGGGGTTTTGGCTCTGACACCCATCTCGGCATTCCGTCCCCGTCGGTGGCGTGGTGCGGTGCTGCCTCAGGATGCGCAGATCACACTGACCGTCCTCGATCATTTCAAACGACCGGTGAGTGCCGTGGCTGACGCGCATGAGGTACGCAACGTCGCCGCGGTACAGGTGTGTGTCGATGAGGAAACCGAAGTCACCCTTCTGTTCGATCCGGATCACAACCTGGACGAGCGGATCCTGAACGAGCAATTTATTCCATAACAAAAGAATCGCGGCTAAAGCCGCTCCTACAGAGATAGATAGATCTCACTACCTCTGTAGGAGCGGCCTGAACATTGTCGAAGCCGACGCAGGGGTGCTCGCTGTCGTCGCTGTAGAGCCACGTGT
>JANQFF010000494.1 GCA_028277965.1 Pseudomonadales bacterium | reverse complement strand
GGTTTCACGTGCCCCGCCCTACTCGAGATCTAAAACCGGCACTACCCGTACGGGGCTGTCACCCGCTCCGGCCCGACTTTCCAGACGGTTCCGGTTCTCCGGTCTCAGATACTGGCCTGGTCCGCGTTCGCTCGCCACTACTAACGGAGTCTCGGTTGATGTCCTTTCCTCCGGCTAATGAGATGTTTCAGTTCGCCGGGTTCGCCTCACGACGCTATGGATTCACGCCGTGATACCGCAGATGCGGTGGGTTTCCCCATTCGGATATCTTCGGATCAACACTTGCTCCCAGTTCCCCGAAGCTTTTCGCAGGGTGCCACGTCCTTCATCGCCTCGACACGCCAAGGCATCCACCAAATGCCCTTATCACACTTGAGCCAAATCCATTCGAGCCAAAGCTCGAACAGACACCCATGCACAGTAACCACCGCCGGCCAGCCGGCCGGTGGGGGGACTTTTTCGAGGCGCTTGATCGGCCGCCTTGGACACTGCCCAAACCAATGAGCGGGTCATAAGCAAACCAAACCAGACGTCCACGCGATCCCCCCGAGATGGTTCCGGACCCGTCGCGGCAAACGACGGACCCACTGAACATGGTCTCAGCGATCTTTTCGCACACGCCTACAGCAGCAAAACCAGGCAACACCAACCGGCGCACCCAATCCTGCCGTGCAGAACGCAAAACCTCTCAACGATGTCAATCAACAGGGCAACACCAACACATCCGCGTCACGGTGCCGCCAATCTCTGTCCCCATCCTCGAAGCCCGGACCCGACCAAGTCAGCCCGTCCCAAGGACGGTGGAGGTGAACGGATTTGAACCGATGACCTCCTGCTTGCAAAGCAGGCGCTCTCCCAACTGAGCTACACCCCCGTCAGAGGACAGAGAACAGATGACAGAGAACAGAACCGGATTTGCCGGCGAGGCACAACGCCAACCGCCTCGTCTGTCCTCTGATCTCTGTTCTCTGTCCTCTGATATGGTGGGCCTGGGTAGATTTGAACTACCGACCTCACGCTTATCAGGCGTGCGCTCTAACCAACTGAGCTACAGGCCCGTGTCAGAGCACAGTGAACAGATGACAGAGAACAGAAACGCCCTTTGCAAACCGTGATACCAAAGCACAGACACAGATCCGATCTCTTCTGATCTCTGGTCTCTGTCCTCTGATATCTGATGAAAGAGAGGCGGGGGCGGCGCGTCCGACCTGCACAAGCAGGCAATTCCAGCACACAGCCCGGCGCCGATCGCCGGACCCCAAAGGGTCGTGTTTTGCAGTACAGCGGACATCAAACATCTGTCCTCTGACATCTGTTCTCTGTCCTCTGATACGCCTTAGAAAGGAGGTGATCCAGCCGCAGGT
>JANQFF010000487.1 GCA_028277965.1 Pseudomonadales bacterium | reverse complement strand
GACGGTCTTGGGCACGGTGGGGTGCCCGAGTGGCTAAAGGGAGCAGACTGTAAATCTGCCGGCAGACGCCTACGTAGGTTCGAATCCTACCCCCACCATTTTGCTGACGGCTTCCAGCGGTCAGGCCTCGATTGGCCAATAGAGTCGATGGCGGGAGGCGGAAGTGAGTTGGCGAGGCACGAGTGGTCGCTGATGGCTGACAGTGGGGTTCGCGGGTGTAGCTCAGACTGGTAGAGCATCAGCCTTCCAAGCTGAGGGTCGCGGGTTCGAGTCCCGTCGCCCGCTTGTTGGTCGCTCGCGTAGCTCAGTCGGTAGAGCGCGTCCTTGGTAAGGACGAGGTCACCGGTTCAATCCCGGTCGCGAGCTTGGGAGTGTCGGGGGGCATTTGCACGCCGACTGAAAAATGCAACGGCTCTAAACAACACTAGGGAACCGTATCATGGCTAAGGAAAAGTTTGAGCGAACGAAGCCGCACGTAAACGTAGGTACGATTGGTCATGTTGATCATGGTAAGACGACGTTGACGGCAGCGATAACGCGGGTACAGGGTGCTCGTGGTTTGGCTGATTTTGTGCCATTTGATGCGATTGATAAGGCTCCGGAGGAGCGTGAGCGCGGTATCACTATAGCGACGGCGCACATTGAGTATCAGAGTGAGAATCGTCATTACGCGCACGTTGACTGTCCTGGTCACGCTGACTACGTGAAGAACATGATCACGGGTGCAGCGCAGATGGACGGTGCGGTATTGGTGGTAAGTGCTGCTGATGGTCCGATGCCTCAGACACGTGAGCATGTGTTGTTGGCCCGTCAGGTGAATGTTCCCTACATCATTGTTTACATGAGCAAGGTGGACATGGTAGACGATCCCGAGTTGTTGGAGTTGGTGGAGTTGGAGGTTCGGGATTTGTTGAACAGTTACGAGTTTCCTGGGGATGATATTCCGGTGATCAAGGGTAACTGTTTGGGTGCACTGGAGAGTGGTGAGCCGGGTTCTGAGGAGACGAAGAG
>JANQFF010000478.1 GCA_028277965.1 Pseudomonadales bacterium | reverse complement strand
AGAATCGCGGCTAAAGCCGCTCCTACAGAGTAATTTAACTATCTCTGTAGGAGCGGCTTTAGCCGCGATTTTTCAGAGAGATCTAACTACCTCTGTAGGAGCGGCTTTAGCCGCGATTCCGATGTCACTCAGTCAGCGGTTTGACCACAAGCAGCAGATCCCCAACGTTGACCTGTTGACCGTTGCTCATGTTGACACGCGTGACCTCGAACTTCTGAGCCGCGGGGTACAACTCCGTGTCTCCATTGAAGTCAGCCAGCGACAGGGGCGTGAATATCTTCATTGCCTCGAGTTGACCCAGCGTGTCACTGACCGATATCACGTCCCCGACATTCACGTATTCGGGTTCAGAAGGCGACGGCGCTGTGTAGAAGATAGCTGTGGCCGGCGCCATGACCTTGAGTTCGTCGCTGTCATCGATCCGTATGCTGTCGCGATCGATAGCATCACCTGCTTCTCCGGCACTGGCTTCGATCTCCTGGATCAGCGCATCGGTGTCGATGCGTTCGAGGAGTTCCGGGAGGTAGTTTGTATCGTAAACCCCGGCATGGAAGACCTCGTCTTTGAGAATACGCAACAACAACGGGATGTTGGTGCATATCCCGGTGATCCGTACACGACGGAGATAATCTTCGAGTTTGGCAGCTGCCGATTCCCGGTCTTCCGCGTGAACAATAATCTGCGCAACCATGCTGTCGTAGTACGGTGAAACGAATTTCCCAGGCGCTGCCGTGGCTATGATCTCGACCCCTTCTTCGTCGGGGAAAGTGCATTCGACAATCTCTCCCGGATGAGGCCTGAAGCCCAGACTGCCGTCACTGAGACGCTGCACACGCTCTGCGTTTACACGCGCTTCGATGGCATAACCGTTCTGCTGGACTTCCAGGTCCGCAATCGACTCTCCGCTGGCAATCCGGAATTGCTCGCCAACGATATCGACACCTGACGTCCATTCTGTCACTGGATGTTCTACCTGCAGTCGCGTATTCATTTCCATGAAATACACAGCATCTGATTTGAGATCGTAGATGAACTCGACCGTGCCGGCCCCAACATAGCCAACCTCATTCGCAAGGTCTGCCGTTGAACGTATCACGGTTTCGAGCAGGTGTTCCGGCAGCATTGTCGATCCGGACTCTTCAATCACTTTCTGCTTATCCCGTTGCACACTGCAATCCCGGATGCCCAGCACATGTGTATTTCCATGTGTATCACGCAGGAGTTGCGCCTCGATATGCCGAAGCGAAGTGACGTACTTTTCGAGATACACATCGCCATTTCCGAATGCACTCCGGGCTTCGATCGTGACCCTGTGGAAAAGCTCGACGAATTCAGCCGGAGATTCCACCACCTGGATGCCCTTACCGCCACCACCGTGAACCGCTTTGATCAGCACCGGGTATCCGATATCGCCCGCGACATCCGCTGCACGATCAGGATTGGTCATGATGCCGTGGCTACCCGGAACAACCGGGACATCGAGCCGTAGCGCAGTATTGATCGCGTTCGACTTGTTCCCCATCGTTTCCATACTCGCGACAGACGGTCCGATAAAGTTGATACCGTGGGTCCGGACGAGCTCAGCAAACGAAGAGTTTTCAGACAGGAATCCGATGCCCGGGTGCAGGCTGTCCACACCTTCGTTCTCGGCAACATTGAGCACACTCATCGCGTTGAGGTAACTCTCATCCGGGGTGTTCCCGCCGATGCAGACCAGCGTATCCCGCTCGGTTAACGAATCCACTACCGCGGACTCCATATCCGGATCACTCTGGACGAGCACCACTTCGGTCCCGCGCCGTTGCGCTATGCGAACCAGCTTGACGGCCGTACATCCCCGCGCATGGATGAGTGTTTTGCGTACAGGCCGGATCAGATCACGCTCGGTGTATTTCGGCCGATGGGCGACCACGACTGGCCGCTGTTCGGCAAAACCACCAGCAAGCACCCGCTCAACGACGTCCTCGACAGCATCAACCGGCACGGGTATGTCCGGGTCAATCTGTCGTAACTCCTCATCGACGTCGGCAAAAAACGGGTGTTTCACGAGACCCTGCATCGCACCGTCTGTCTGCGAGAGGTAGTTTGAGAGAATGGATTTGAGTGGCAGATTTGAAGGCACAACCAGTTGACCCGCAAACGGCATGCTCGTACCCGAGAAGTAGTACGTTTGAACGAGCGGGTGAGTGACAAAACTCGCCTGAGCACCGCCGGTACAATCCCCGTAGCCGAAAACAATCACCGGCAGGTCATGGTCACGGACAAAACGTGTGATCCGATCGTTGACAGCTGCCATCGAGAAGAGCGCCCCCGCCCCTTCCTTCGTCTGCATACCACCCGACGATATGAAACAGACGACCGGCAGGTGCTGCTCGGCACACTCCACCAGCAAGCGGCAGAATTTCTCTGCGCTGGCCATGTCGAACGCCCCCGCCTGAAAAGATACGTTAGAGACGAGCACACCCACCCGCGACTTGCTGCCGCGCTTGAGTTTCCCGTAGCCCGCGATCAGCCCGCACGGCGGCAATTCGCGGTTGATTGCATCTTCGATGGAGATCCTGAAGCCCGGGAACGAGCAGGGGTCCGAACTCAGAAGCTCATCAAAGCGGGGCTCCCAGTCGTCGAAGTACCTGCCGATGATGTCTTCGTGAGTAAAGCGGACCTTGTTCTTCTGAGCACGCAGGACGTTCTGCATCAACAGGTCGTTGTACGCCATGTTAAGGCGGTTCCAGAAATCCTTACGCCTTCCGATGTTGCGTGGTGCAATCCTGCCGTGGTAGCTCTTCCCTTCACGCTCAGCAGCAATGAACGAACTCAAGAGGCTCTCAAAGAGATGTGTAACGACTACAAAGAGTGCATCGGACAGGTGAGGGAAGCTAAGCTTCTTCCACTCTTCGACAGCCCGGAAGAAATCGCCACCTTTCGGCATCTTCTTGATACGAAGGTACCAGTCCACGATCTGTGTCCGCAGCTGCTCCGCGCCGGTTTTAATGCGGTCATCAATTTCACCGAAGGTCAGACCTGTCGACGCGAGCTCCAGCGTGGTTTCGATGAGTTGAGCCATCGCATCCTGAGACAGGCTCTGGGACGAGCGGGCTTCAGCCGCAATTGAGTCCAGGTTGGCGATGATGTGGTCGTAGACCGAATCGAACAGCAGCAGGTTTTCACATTCGCGCAGGAAATCCGTGCGGAGCTCACTGTCCAGCAGAACGTCCAGAACGGTCATGTCGCTGAGTGCAACCGGCTTGCCAACTGCCTCGACCGCATCGATATGAGCCGGGAAGCGGCTGTGCAGGATCTCACGATTCGCCTGGATGTCCGAAGGTGGCCCTACCTCCATAAATCTCGACCCGGTTATCGCAAGGTTCAATTCAGCCGTGAGTTGTTTGGTCAGAAAAACGTCGGTCTTGTCTTCCCAGCCCGGTACCAGGAGCTTCTTGCCTTCGTAAGTGAATCGTTCCCTCAGTATCTGGGCAAACCCTTTGTCAGCGACAATTTCCCTGAGCAGCGCACGAGGGTCCCTGATGTCGCTTATCTTCAGGATCTGACGGGTTTCCTCGTGGTTGTGGAGGTATTCCCTGAGTGCCCGAAGGTTGCCGACCGATTCGCCTTTCCAGCGGTTGTAGAGAAACACTCCAACAGACGAGATGAGATCGTCGCGAGCCAACTCGTAGTTCTGTTTGGGTTCACCGAAGATCAGCTGGGCAATACGTCCACGCTCGTCGTGGAGCGCCTGCCGCTTCTCATTATAGTTACGCCACGCTTTCGAGAGAGTATCGTCGTAGACCAACTTGTCAGGGTCTTGCAGCCACTTGAGAAACGTCTGCCGGCGTTCCCGATCAGCCCGGATATGCAACTCGCCGCTTGGCATCTCCCTGTCCGCCAGACGCCCATACTGCTGTTTCGTTGTCGCCTTGATGCGTTTGCGTACCTGTAGATATCGGAGATACCTGTACGCGACACCAAAGACGTTAAGGTACTCAGTAGGATTTTTTGTCAGCTTCAGCGAGGCACTCGTCTGCATCGCTTTTAATTGCGGCGACGGATTCAGATAGCGTCCGAGACTCTGCCGGTAGTGATCGAGAATGTACGGGTTTTCGGCGACAAACTCGGTAACCCGGGTTTCGACACTCAGAATGCTGTGGACGAGCGCCAGCCGAAGAGACTCAATCCTGTCATCCGAATCATTCGGAGAATAGTCAACAATTCCGTCGATATTTCCCTGCGCGTAGAGCTCATACGGTGACAGGCCCACATATTTCGCGCACTCCTGCCAGGACAGATTCAGCCGGCGGGCGATGTTGGCAAGCCCTAAAGGTTGAATCGTGCTGAATACACCGTCTCTGAGCGAGAGGATCATGTTACTCGCTGCTAGCGGTATCGCCCCGCCTGAGTATCCGAGCCCATAGATCACTCCGACATTCGGAACGTCGATGTTGCTCATTTCCGCTATCAGCCTGGAAATGCTGTGCGCCTGGTTGTGTGCATTCGCTTCTTCTTTGGCATCCGCTCCGGGTGTGTCCATGAAGCTGACCATCGGTATCGAGCGAGTCGAACACAGTTCGGCAAACTTGGTTGCAGCCAGGTGGTGGGCAGGTCCCCAACTCCCGAGGTCTCTGGAGCGATCCTGGGCGACAAATCCAACCAGGCGGGATTCGTCTCCGGGGAAATCCATGACAACTGTCGCCTGGTAATAGGGTCCGGAGCTTTCATCCTCGACAACTCGCCCCAGTTTGGCGATGACCTCCGGCGCAGGTGTTCGGGTCTGATCCTCAGCGGCAGCGACAACCGCTTCTATATAAGCGTCAATGTCCAGGTTGGCCAGCTCGTCACTCCGGCGGTCAATCTGGGCCTGGGTAAGGAGCCCGGGAATGGTGTCCTGGTCTCTTGCATCGGATGGGAAAAGTGAGAAGTCCTGGGCCAGACTCTCAGCAATCAGGTAAAGGCGATCGCCTTCGATGAGCTGTTTTTCCACGTTTTTCCGGCTTGTGTAGAATGGCAGTACTCTAGCAGCGTGTTGGACACGCGGCTAGCCACTTCCCACGCAGAAAACCAGGCAACGCCTGTCCGAACCATTTCAATTTCTCGAGGTAAAACTTCTTGGCATCCAACAACTTACAATGCGCTGTCCTGACGATCTCCGATACGAGATCGCTCAAGGATGACAAATCCGGATCCTGGCTCGCCGAGACGCTCGAGGCTGAGGGACACACGCTGTCGGACCGGCAGATCGTCAAGGACGATGTCTATCAGATCCGCGCCGTGGTTTCGGCCTGGATTGCCGACCCTGAAATACAGGTTGTCATCACAACCGGCGGAACCGGGTTCACCGGTCGTGACAGTACCCCGGAGGCTCTAACGCCGCTGTTCGACAAAGAAATCAATGGGTTTGGTGAGCTGTTCCGACAGATTTCCTACGATGAAATCGGCTCGTCCACCATACAGTCACGGGCCATTGGGGGGCTCGCCAACGCCACCCTCGTCTTTGCCTTGCCCGGCTCTTCAAATGCCGTCCGCACGGGTTGGGAGAAGATTCTGCGCAATCAGCTCGATATCGACTTCAGACCCTGCAACTTTGCGGAGCTGCTGCCGAGGTTCAACGAAGGACGTTGATCGCGGCGTTGACGCGGACCCCGTGGTTGAAGCGCACTGAAGTTAGTCCGGCAAGGATGCCAAGGAGATTCATGTAGGAGCGGCTTTAGCCGCGATGAATTCCCGGATACTTCGCTGGCTAAGGTCAAGGCGCGCACGTAAAATCACCGTCCAGATTATTACAACCAGATTCTTGGAGAAGAGCATTGAGTGAGGCCGTTTATGTTGCTGCGGCAGCGCGTACCCCTATTGGCAGTTTTCAGGGCAACCTGTCGTCACTGACAGCGCCCGAACTCGGTGCCCACGCCATTAAAGCCGCGCTCGAACAGACAGGTCTCTCGGGAGATGACGTCGACGAGGTCATCATGGGCAATGTCGTGAGTGCCGGTCTCAAGCAGGCACCGGCACGACAGGCGATGCGCATCGCCGAACTCCCCGACGGATGTGGAGCAACAACCGTCAACAAAGTTTGCGGGTCGGGCATGAAAGCCACGATGCTGGCAACCGATCTCATCCGGGCCGGTAGCGCAAACACCATCATTGCGGGCGGCATGGAGAGCATGAGCAATGCGCCATTCATCGTCGAGAATGCCCGCTCCGGCCTGCGTATGGGACACAAGTCTCTCAAGGACACGCTGTTTCTGGACGGCCTCGAAGACGCGGAGACAGGGGATGCAATGGGGCTGTTCGCACAGACGACGGCAGACGACTACCAGATCACCCGCGAAGCCATGGACGCGTACGCAACTCAATCGGTTACCCGCGCTCGCAATGCCATCGATGAGGCGACGCTCGCCAGTGAGATTGCGCCGATCAGCCTCGGGGACGAAACAATCCAGGATGATGAACAACCCGGACGTGCGAAAATCGATCGCATCCCGAGTTTGCGCCCGGCATTCAAAAACGACGGCACTATCACCGCAGCAAACGCTTCATCCATTTCTGACGGCGCCTCTGCCCTTGTCCTGACGAATGAGTCGGGACTCGCGGGTCGCCAGCCTCTCGCGCGCATCGTCGGCCATGCCACCCACTCGATTCATCCCAGCAAGTTCACGGTTGCTCCTGTGGGAGCCGTCACCAAGCTTGCGGAAAAGCTCGATTGGGACCTGGCTGAGGTCGATCTTTTTGAAATCAACGAAGCTTTCGCAATGGTGACCATGCTGGCCATCCAGGAACTGGGACTCGACGCTGAGCGCGTGAACGTCTACGGCGGTGCATGCGCCCAGGGACATCCCATCGGTTCGACCGGCTCTCGTCTCATCGTGACGCTGGCACATGCCATGAACAACCTCGACAAAAAACGCGGCATCGCGGCCTTGTGTATTGGTGGTGGGGAAGCCACAGCCATAGCACTCGAAAGAGAATAAGAGAAAGAAGGTTAAACAACGGGACCAGGACACGGGACAAACAGGAGAACCTGACTTTTGAAAAGACTTCCCGTCATGGTGGGCTTCGGCGGTATCAACCCCGCGGGCCGGATGTCGTTCGATCACGCGTATCGCCGTCTCGTCATCGATGCGCTAAACGAAGAAAAACAGGCGAGCACCTATCAATCGCTTGCACGGCTCATGCGTCTCGAGGAGACAGATCGGGATTTCATCCGCGATCACACGCTGATCCGGCGGATCGAAATCTGGGACCCCGAGAGCGTCGACTGGCAATCGAGCGCTCAGCTGAAAGCCACAGATACGCAATCCCTTTCATTCCGGTTGTCAAAACGCCAGCTACCGGAAGAGATACCCCCTGGCTGGTGCGTCAGTGAGCTATCTTCGCGCGAGGTACTGGTCACCATCGACGAGTCGCTGAGTGTCATGTTGCCCGAACTCAGGCCGAGCAAGGTGACGAGCGCCGGGCAGTTGCCAACCGGGTTTGATCCCGCGGAATGGTACCCCGCCCGAAACCACCCCCGTGGATTGCAGATGACCATATTTGGTGCCTCAGATGCAGTTCGATCCACAGGCTTTTCGGTCGATCAGCTCAAAGGCATGGTTCGCCCGGACGAAATTGCCGTGTACTCCGGCAGCGCGATGGGGCAACTGGACAATGAAGCATATGGTGGCCTTCTGCAGAATCCAATGACAGGCCGTCGGCCCTCATCCAAACACTGCGCGCTCGGGTTACCCGAAATGACAGGTGATTTCGTCAACGCCTACGTTCTGGGGTCAGTTGGCGAAACCGCCGGGATCATCGGTGCCTGCGCAACCTTTCTCTACAACGTCAAACGAGGTATCGACGACATCCGGTCCGGTGACAAACGAATTGTCATCGTCGGTAATGCCGAGGCTCCCATCCTCCCCCACGTAATAGAAGGCTACCGGGTGATGGGCGCGCTCGCCGAAGACGAGGAGCTTTGCGCCCTTGATGAGTCGGATGTGTGCGATAACCGCAGAGCCTGTCGGCCATTTTCTTCCAACGCCGGGTTCACCGTTGCGGAGGCTTCAGTCTGGGTGGTCCTGATGGATGACGAACTTGCGGTCCAGGAAGGCGCGCGTGTTCTGGGGTCCGTTGGTGACGTTTTCGTCAACGCTGATGGATACAAAAAATCGATATCAGGTCCGGGCATCGGGAACTACCTCACTGTCGCCAAGGCGATGGCTGCAGCCAGGTCAATCGTCGGTGAAGATGTGCTCCGGAAAGGTTCATACATGCAGGCCCACGGAACCGGGACGCCTCAGAACAGAGTGACCGAATCTCATATCTTCAATGAACTGGCGAAGACCTTCGGCATTGATGATTGGAAGGTCGGTGCTGTTAAGTGTTTTGTTGGACATTCCATGGCACCAGCAGGCGGAGACCAGCTGAGTGCCGTGCTCGGCACCTGGAATGATGGCTACATCCCGGGTATCAAGACAATCGATCACATCGCAGAAGATGTCCACCACAGCAACCTCAGTCTTCCGTTCGACCACGTTGAGATTGATCCCGACGAGTATCCCGCCGCGTTCGTGAACTCCAAGGGATTTGGCGGCAATAACGCCACCGGACTCTTCCTGTCACCAAAGCAGACCCTGGCCATGCTCAGCAAACGCTGGGGGGCAAAAGCGATCACACAACTCCAGCACGCCCAGGAGCAAACAACGGCTGCCGCTCTTGAATATGACGCCCACGCCGATACAGGAGAAATCTCCCCGTTGTATCAGTTTGGCGAAGGTGTGATCGAGGGAGATGAACTTGAGCTCCTGGAAGACCGGGTCGGCATTCCCGGGTTTGAACATTCAGTGAGCCTGGACATCGCAAATCCGTATGAGGATATGGTGTAAGAGAATCGCGGCTAAAGGCGTGACGCATGCGTCACGCGGGTTCGCAGCGAAGCGCCTACCGGCGATTCGCGTTGACGCGGACCCCGTGGTTAAAACGCACTGAAGTTATTCCGGCAGGGATGCCGTGAAAGCAATTCAAGTTTCAGAATCGCGGCTAAAGCCGCTCCTACAGAGATAGTTAAATCACTCTGTAG
>JANQFF010000473.1 GCA_028277965.1 Pseudomonadales bacterium | reverse complement strand
CCTCCCGCTTCGTTTCGATGGCTGTAGTGGTTTTGCCATCGTGGCGCTTTCGACGCCGTTCGTGAAGGGGGATGGGTCCATACCATTATCCTACGAGCTGGTAGCTGGCGACTGGTAGCTGGTGACAGGAATTGGTTGCCCTGACCCGACAAGTCAAACCCCCAACTCTCGATAGACGGCATAGGTCTTCCGGAACACGATCCGCTCATCGAACTCCTCCAGCACCTTCCTGCGTCCCGCGGCACCGAACCGTCGGCACACCTCCGGAGTGTCGAGTAAATACTCGATCTTGTCTCTCAATGCCACTGCATCCCCCACGGGAACCAAAAATCCGTTGACCCCGTCGTCTACGATCTCACGGCACCCAGGGGCATCCGTGGTGATAATGGGTAAACCCATCGCCGCCCCCTCGATCAGCCCCTTGGGAACCCCTTCTCGGTAGCTTGGCAGCACCACCAAATCCACGGTGCGCAGCAAACGTGCCATGTCGTCCACATGTCCGAGCACCCTGACCACTCCTGCCTCGCCCCAGCGCACGATGTCCGTTTCCGGCACCGTGGAAGGGTTGCCCCGGTCCGTTATGCCCGCCAACAGAAACTCCACCTCCCCCGCCCTCGAACGCAGCCGCTCGGCGGCAGCGACATATTCCCGGATACCCTTCTCCCACAACAAGCGCGCGGCGAGAAGCACCCGGAAAGGTCCGCCCCGATCCCGTGCAAACGGGGTAAAACGAACGGTATCCACGCCGGAGCTCCTGATGAGGCGAATCCGCTCGTTCGCGACCAAACCAAACTCGGAAAAAAGGCGCACATCATCCGGGTTCTGTAGGACAAGTCGGCTTTCAGAACCATCGAGCGCGAGCCTGAGCAACGATCTCACCAGCGGTCTGAGCAACCTCGCCTTCGGGGCATCGCTGATGAACACGTGACCGAGTCCGGTGACCGCATTGATGCGCCGACCGATCCCCAGCCACCGGGCCGCCAGCGAGCCATAGACCACACATTTTATGGTGAAATTGTGGATCACATCCGGCCTTTCCAGCCGGAGAATCTCTAAGATCCGCCTCAGCAGCTTCAGCTCACCGACCAGATTCAAGCTGCGCCGGTCCATCGGCAGCGGAAACCAGCGAAAACCTGCCGCTTCGATGCGGGGACCATAGACCCCGTACGGCGACATCATCACTACCTCAGCCCCTTGCCCACGCAGGAAACGCGCAAGCCCTAACCGAAAGTTGTGGAGATACCAGTCGGTATTGGCAAAGAACAGGACTTTCATTCGATCGTGCCGTGTTACCCCAACAAAATGTTCCGGTACGGCAGCCAATACAGGGCATGGGTTGCATAGTTCAGCCAAACGAAGAGTACCGCAGCATATCCTGCGACGATGCCAAAGCGAACGAGTTGTGGTGAAAGCTGATTGCGCGCCAATACCGGCAGGCGCGCAAACACCGCGATCTGCAACGGTGTGAAATAGAGGGAAATGCGATCGACCGCGGTCGTTGCGAAACCGACGAGGACAACACTGGCCAGGGCGGCAATGGATAGCCAAAACCAAATATCGTAGGCAGGAAACAGCTTTTTCCAGCGCTTCGCATACCACAGCAACAGCAGGCTCGGAACCAGGTTCATCAAGACCCTTATCCTCGCCCCCTCCGACTCCATTTGCTCGTCCACATACTCCTGCCAAAGGTGATCCTGATATTCTTCCAGCAACAGGTCCCAAAGGCCGTAAGCCGTCGCGGCTATCGCTATGCTCCGCCAGAGCCAACCTGCCCGATAAAGCAAAATGCCCAGCGGCACGAGCAGCACCGCGCTCTTGTGAAAGGTCGCACCCAGGGCCATCCAAACGATATACCGCAGCAAATACCCACGTTCTATATCGGCGAGAGCGAGAAAGAAGAAGCCCAGGGCAACGCTCTGTCTGGTATAGCCCATGGCTATGACGACGACCAGATAGGGCACCGCTACCGAAAAACCCAGCCAAGGCACCGGCAGCTGTCGACAGTATATGAACAGACCCAGAATAAAGATTGTCCCGCAAACCGTGTTGACCCCATAGACCTGCCAGTCCCACTTGGCCATGACCCAGTTGAGCAACTTGTATCCGGGATCTGAACCGACTGCCTGGTTCAGAGGCACCCCGACCGCAAGGTAATAGTGGCGGAGATAGTTGGACCAATCCCCACCGACCTGCTCTCGGAAACCGATTGCGAGGATGAATACCAGACCAACGGCAACCCACACCGAGGAACGCATATCACGTTGTCTTACCCCGATAAAGGCCGGGATCGCGGAGAGCAGGTAGAGGAACCAGTAAGCGAACATCGTTCCGGATTGTAACAAAGCACTCCACGAGCACGTGGAGGCTTGGAATTAGATTGCATTGTCCATCGTACCGGCACCTGTCTGAACCAGATTCCGAAACCCCGTAATTGTCCGATCGCACAGAGTAGCGATGGCATAGGTTTCAACTTGCTTCCGCTTGCCCGCGGCCCCCAGGGCATGTAGTCGCTCAGGGTCTGCCAGCAATCCCCTCAAAGTCGAAAGCAACTGTTCGAGGTCGAAGGCCGTGACCAATTCGCCGTCGATGCCGGACTCGATAAGCTCATTGATCGCAGGAACATCAAAAGCCACGATCGGCTTGCTGTGAAACCAGGCTTCCAACACAACGAGGCCGAACCCTTCGGCTGCGGAAGGAATAACCATCAGGTCCGAATCTCGAATATAGTCATGCACGTTGCTCCGAAATCCCTCCCAACGTACATGAGGGGACAAGCCGAGCACGTGAGTACTGCGCTGTAAATCCTCACGCAAAGGACCCGCACCGAGCATAACAACCGACAAGTGGGGAAAGTCGCGGACCAGATCCGGTAAAACCCGGATCAATAGATGGTGCTGCTTCACCGGAATCAATCGCCCGACGACGATGAGCTGCGGCGAGCCGAAACGCAGCGTACCGGCCTCGACCAAGGAAGGAGCAGATGGAGAATCAAAGCCGTGAGGTATCACCCTCGTCTTGCTGTAATCGACGAGATTCCCTTCCACCAGAAACGATCGCAGTGCCGAAGAAATACAGACGACCTGATCCGCATATCGCCCCGCCCAGCGGGTAAGAAGCGACACCGGATCTACCTTGAGATTTGCCGGGTCCAGACCATGACGAGTCTGGTAAGACGGGTGATACCCGTGCTTGACCGACAAAAGGCGCAAATTCGGCAGAAATAATCGCTTTACGCACGCACCCCAGACATCGGCATGGATCAAGTTCGTCTGCACAAGGTCGAACTCATGGCGTTGTATAAACTTGGCCAGGTACCGGACGAGTCGGAGACTGATCGATAACCGTGCGTCAACACAATGGACAGGAACGCCTTTATCTTCGAGTTCCGTGACGAAAACGCGGTTCTTCTCAGCATCGGCCGGATGCTGCACTGCCAAAAAAGCAGCTTCCACGCCACGCCTTCGCAATTCCGGCAGGATATTCAGGAAGTAACGCTCCGAACCGGAAATACCAGCCATTTTTTGAATAAGCAGTACCTTCACTCGGATAGCGATTCCATTACTAGGGCGTGGTAGCGCTCGAACATCGATTCCTGGCTGTACTCCTTCACCGCCAAGCGCCGGGCGGCATGTGCAAGTTGTCGGCGCTCGGCGGGATTATCCCAGAGGGACGAGACGGCAGCACAAAATCCCTCGGGCGTCGAGTCCGGCACCAGCACGCCACAAATATGCTCACCTGTCAGCAGATTGCCGATCCCAGGTACATCCGCACCTACGATCGGCAGTCCCGTCGCCATCGCTTGCAGGATCGAAGTGCTGAGGGTCTCACCGACAGAGGCATGCAGATAGATATCGAGTGACTGAAACCAAACAGCCAGGCGATCAGAATCGAGGTGCCCGGTCAGCTCGACGCAGTCCTCCAGTCCCGATGCCCGCACCTGCGTCTCGACGGCTTTCCAGGTTTCGCCATCGCCGGCCAGATTGAGCTCCCATGCGATGTCCGGGCGTCGCCGGCGCAGCTGATCCATCATAGCCACCAGGCTATCCTGCCGCTTATTGGCGACGAAGCGCGCGGCCATGCCGAGACGAACCTTCCCTTTCGTTTCCGGGTCCGGTGCGTTCACAGGTGCGAACCGACGCGTGTCGATTCCATTCGGGATCAGTCGCACCTTGGCGTCTCGGTACCACCAACCGAGCGCCTCACGCATTTCGGCGCGATAAACGGGAGTAAGCATCACCACCCGGTCAGCCAGCCACATCGCCAGTACACTGAACACCCACTCGTTGCGGGTCTTCACCAGGTTAGGCGTGTGTTCGACGGCCACCAGTCGGCCCCCGTTTCTACGCGCGTACCACCAGCAAGGCAGCAGCGCAGTGATGCTGTGCAGGATCACGGTCTCGGGCCTGTTCTCCTCGAGCCACCGCAGCACCTTCGGCCACGATCGCCACTGCCGACCGGAAACGACGCGGAAGTACCTATACGGAATGTCCTGCCTCCGGCAGGTCTCGGCATAGGCCACAGAAAGCGGCTCGATGCCGAAGAAACCCATCATCAGCTGCCACTGCTTGTCCCGATCCGCCCCCGACAAAGAAAACGCCACACTGCCGTGCCCGCCCAACCCGGAGTAGAGAATCTGGGCTACTTTCATGCGCATCGGATCCCGTGAGATTATAGACTCGTCTTTTTCAGACTCATTTCGTGCCGGACAAAGCCCAGTTGAAATCACGGCTATGCGGCTTACATACGATAAGCTGGGTTGCTTGGGCGTGATTTGAGATGTCATGCGAGACGAGCTCGAAATACCTGGACACGTAGCTCGAAAATTCATCCATTGACCATTCCCTGCAGTGGGCCCTGTTTCTCGGTGGACCTGATTGATCGAAGCCATAAAGGATAAGTCTCTCGGGAGTCGACATGAATAAATGACCGAATTTTTGTCTCCGTAAGAACTCCATCAGATCATCCGGATTCGGTACATGCTCAACCACATCGGCACAAATGATTATATCCGCATACCCTATGTCGTGTTCGGTGAAATCAGCGCCCCGCCATTCTCGCTCCGGGTATGTTCGCTTCAACACCTCAATTGTAGGCGGAAGATCAAAACCGATGGTATATACGTCTTTAAAGTACTTAACGAGCTTGTAGCCAGAGCCACACCCAATGTCGAAAACCGTCTTGGCAGCCACGGACTGTGCCATCGTACTGGCACGTTGATAAACCTCCTTCTGCCAATCTCCCGATGAACCCGTGGCGTCGAAAAAATCGTTTTCGAGTCGGTGCCTATACCCTTTTTTGATGTCGAATTGAGGGTTCCTGGAGGGCTTAGGCCCCTGCAAATAATTGAACGGGGCTGTAATCCGGTAGACAATGCTTTTGAGTATCGACTTCAAACTCCTTCTCATATCCGGTCTGGCTGCTCTGAGTGGGTAGCCATT
>JANQFF010000459.1 GCA_028277965.1 Pseudomonadales bacterium | reverse complement strand
CGAACCCCGTAGTCGATACAACCGGAAATTAGTCCGGCAGGGATGCCGAGAGAGTAATTCAAGTGAACCAATCGCGGCTAAAGCCGCTCCTACAGAGGTAGGAAGATCTATCTAATATTGGGAGAGAATCTCCAGCGCGGCGGAGAGGTTTTTGACGCCGTGGACGGTCATGCCATCCCCCGCCCGATCCTTGGGGCGGTTAGAGAACGGCACAATCGCCTGTTTGAATCCGTGTTTGGCCGCTTCACGCAGCCGTTCCTGGCCGTTGGCCACTGGTCGCACCTCGCCGGTGAGCCCCAGCTCACCGAAGACGATGAGGTCTCTCGGGAGAATGCGATCACGGTAGGATGAAAGGACAGCCAGGAGCAGGGCCAGATCGCCACCTGTCTCGGTGATCCGCACACCGCCAACGACGTTCGCAAATACATCCTGATCACCCAGGGTAATGCCGCAATGGCGGTGCAGAACAGCAAGGTGCATGGCAAGCCGCTGCTGATCGAGACCCACGGCAACCCGCTTCGGGTAACCTGCGGCGACCTCGTCGACCAGCGCCTGAATTTCCACGAGGAGCGGTCGCGTCCCCTCCCACGTCACTGTGGCAATACTTCCGGGTGAGTCCACTTCTCCCCGCTGGAGGAAAATCGCTGACGGATTCGCAACTTCCTTCATGCCGAGATCCGTCATTGCAAAAACGCCCAGCTCGTTCACGGCGCCAAATCGATTCTTGTGCCCACGGAGGGTCCGATAGCGGCTGCCAGCAGGACTATCCAGCATCATGAAACAGTCGATCATGTGTTCGAGTACTTTGGGGCCCGCGAGCCCACCTTCTTTGGTGATGTGACCTACAAGGATGATCACTGTGTCGGTCTGCTTGGCAAGGCGCGTGAAGAACGATGCGGTTTCGCGTACCTGGCTCACCGATCCGGGTGTCGATTCCACACTTTCCATCTGCATCACCTGGATCGAATCAAGCACCACAACCTCGGGTTTGTTGGTCTCGATGTGCGCAGCGACAATCTCAGCTCGGGTCTCCGCGGCAACGTCCAGGCCTTCCAGGGGCAATTCCAGACGTTTCGCCCGGAGTGACAGCTGCTGCAAAGATTCCTCACCGGTGACGTAAAGGACGCTCCGCTCCATCGCAAGCTGCGTGCAGATCTGCAGCAGCAACGTGCTCTTTCCGGCTCCCGGATCACCGCCAATCAGAATGACGGATCCAGGCACCAGCCCGCCGCCGAGCACACGATCCATCTCCTTAAGGCCAGTGCTGATGCGCTGGGCTTCTTCGGAATCGATCTCGCGGAGTTTTTTGATTTGCGCGGTTGTCCCGGCAAACCCAACCCGCGCTTCTTTGATCGGGCCAATTGTGACCCGTGAAAGGGTATTCCACGCCGAACAGCTTGTGCACTGGCCCTGCCACTTGGCGTACTCAGCTCCGCAATCGGAACAGACGTAGGCGGATTTCGCTTTAGCCATGCGTGCAGCTAAACATATTCGTTGTAGATTTCCGGCGCCAGGTTTTCGAACTTCGTGAGATTGCCGATAAACGAAAGGCGTACCTTGCCAATCGGTCCGTTGCGCTGCTTGCCGATGATCACCTCGGCAATGCCTTTGTCTTCGGTGTCCTCGTCGTACACCTCGTCCCGATATATAAAGAGGATGACATCCGCATCCTGCTCGATGGCTCCGGACTCCCTGAGATCCGACATCTGCGGACGTTTGTCTGGACGCTGCTCGAGGGCGCGGTTGAGTTGAGAAAGCGCCACCACCGGGCACCGCATCTCTTTGGCGAGGGCTTTCAGCGACCGGCTGATCTCCGATATCTCACCGGTCCGATTCTCGGACTTGTCCGCAGTCCGCATGAGCTGCAGATAGTCGACAACAATGAGACTCAGACCGTCAGCCTCGCGTTCAATGCGCCGCGCCCGGGAGCGGACTTCCCCGGGAGTGAGGGCCGGGGTGTCGTCGATGTAGAGCCTTTTGTCGCGGAGCTGACTGACCGCGCCGGTGAACCGGGTCCAGTCGTCATCCTGCAATTCTCCCGTCCTGAGCCGGGTCTGATCGATCCGCCCGAGGCTCGAGAGCATCCGCATGACAATCTGTTCAGCGGGCATCTCCATGCTGAAGACCAGGACAGCGCCACCGTTCATGACGGAGTGTTCGACCATGTTGACGGCAAACGCGGTTTTGCCCATCGATGGACGGGCTGCCACGATGACGAGGTCCGACGACTGCAGACCGGCGGTTCGTTTATCGAGATCGGTGAAACCTGTTGCCTCCCCGGTGATAGCGCCCTTATTGTTGAAGAGCGTCTCGACCTTTTCGACCGCCATGGTCAGAAGTGGCGCCACCTTCTGAGGGCCGTCACCCCGCGCCCGGCTCTCGGCAATCTCAAAAACCGACTGCTCAGCCAACTGGACAAGCTCGTCGCTGTCCCTGCCGTCGGGCGTGAACACACTTTCGGAAATGCGGTTGGCAGCCCCGATGAGCTGCCGCATGACTGAACGCTCGCGAACGATACGTGCGTATGCAAGCACGTTTGTCGCCCCCAGTGTGGATTCGGTGAGCTCAGCAAGGTAAGCCACATCACCCGCTCTTTCGAGCAGTCCCTGGGACCGCAGCTTCTCCGAAACCGTCACCGCATCGAGCGGTTCGTCTTCGTCGGCAAGCTGCATCATCGCATCGAAGATGATCTGGTGACGGGTCTGGTAGAAATCAGAAGCACGGCAGATCTCAACGAGGTCGTACCAGGCATCATTGCTGAGCATGAGCCCGCCGATCACCGACTGCTCTGCTTCCAGAGAGTGTGGCGGGACCTTCAGATTTACAGGTGGATGTTCAGCGACTTCGGACATCGTGGGGTACTTAGATGAGCCAAACAGAGTCTACCCATCCCTACCTGAAATCAAAACGGATAAGTCTGTGAAAATGTTGTGGGAATCTGCACAACACTTAATCGCGGCTAAAGCCGCTCCCACAGTGCGTACTTCACTATCTCCATGTGGGAGCGGCTTTAGCCGCGATTTGAGTAGTCCTATTCAGGTACGACGCTGACCTTGATGTCGACGGTGACTTCCGAATGAAACTGCAGGCTGATGTCGTAGTCCCCCGCAACACGGATGACACCCTCGGGCATCCGCACTTCACTGCGCGCTACCTCGTATCCAGCCTCGGTCAGAGCGGTCGCTATGTCCTGGGTGCCGACGGAACCGTACAGACGGCCCTCTTCACCGGTCTTCACGACAATTGTGAGCACATACTCTTCGAGCTTCTGCGCACGTCCCTGGGCTTCACTCAGCTTCTCGTTTGCCGCGGCTTCGAGTTCAGTGCGCCGCTGTTCGAACACAGCGCGATTGGCTTCCGTGGCCTGAACCGCTTTCCCCTGGGGGATCAGAAAATTGCGGGCAAAGCCTGGCTTCACGACAACCTCTTCACCGAGCTCGCCGAGGTTATTCAATGGTTCCAGCAAAATGACGTTCATGGCGACCTCTATTTATGCTGATCGGTATAAGGCAGGAGTGCCAGGAAGCGGGCACGCTTGATCTCACGCGCAAGATGCCGCTGAAAACGGGCTGATGTCCCGGTGATGCGACTTGGAACAATCTTCCCGGTCTCTCCGATGAACTGGCGCAGCGTGTCCAGATCTTTGTAGTCGATGTCCGTTTCCTGCTTGGCTTGTTGAAGGCGTCTGCGGCTCATGCCTGTTCCTCCTCGGTGGCCGATGACTCAGCGGCAGGTTCTTCACCTCCCTCTTCCGACGACTGCTCTCCGTCTTCACCATCTGAATTATCAGAACTGGATGCACGCGCCGCGTATTCTTCTTCACGCCGGCGTTCGCGCTCCTTCTCTTTTTCCTGTTCCTTGAGCTCCTCTTCGTAGATTTTAGAGGTGCCTGTCTCGGGTTCGTCCCGCTTGATGATCATGCTGCGAATCACCGCATCGTTGAAACGAAACGCGCTCTCGAGCTCATCCAGAACGGTCTGGTTCACTTCAATGTTGAACAGGATGTAGTGCGCCTTGTGTATTTTGGCGATCGGAAACGCCAACTGACGGCGACCCCAGTCTTCTGTGCGGTGGATTTTGCCTGCGCCACGCTCGATCATGGCGTGGTAGCGTTCGATCATCCCCGGTACCTGATCGCTCTGATCAGGATGAACCAGGAATACGACTTCGTAATGTCGCATCTTGTGCTCCTTATGGATCCGCGGACCTGATCGCAGCTTGTGCCGCTACGGCAGAGTTCGCGTTCGCCTCCGCGGTAAGTCGCGTGAGGCAAGGGTTAAATTGACCTGCATTTGGGCAGGGTCGCGCATTCTAGGGCCCTTATTCGCCCGCTGCAAGCATCCCGCGTTTGCGCTGAACCTCAAAAAGAACAACTCCGGCTGCAACCGATACGTTCAGGCTGTCCACGTTGCCCGCCATCGGGATGCCAACGAGATAGTCACACATGTCCGCGGTCAACCGCCTTAAGCCCGTGCCTTCGCTGCCGAGGACGACCACAAGCGGCACCTCAGCTTCGATATCGGCGTAGGTCCTTGCAGATTCCCCGGCTGTGCCGACAACCCAGACTCCCCGGTCTTTGAGATTTTTGAGACACCGGGCGAGATTCGTCACCTCCACAATAGCCAGCCCTTCCGCCCCACCCTGGGCGGCTTTGAGGGCCACCGGGCTCAACGGGGCACTCTTTCGTTTTGGCACCAGCACCGCGTCTGCCCCTGCGGCATTCGCCGTCCTGAGACAGGCGCCGAAGTTGCGGGGATCGGTGACCCCGTCCAGCACAAGAGCAAGGAAACCCTGCCCGGGATCACCCAACGTGTCCATAAACTCAGATTCTGCTGTCAGTTCGAGTTCGTGACATTCGAGCAACACCCCCTGGTGGGCAGCACCTTCCGCTCTTCGCTCCAGAAAGTCCGGGGTCACACTCTGATGCCGGACCCCTGCATCACGCGCAAGCTGAATGAGTTCGTTTACCCGGGCATTGCGCTGGCCGCGCTGGCAATAGAGATTTCTCGCCCGTCCGGGCGTCTCACGAAGGACGGCACGCACAGCCTGAATGCCGACCACGTCGCTCATCGCCTTCCGCGCCTGCGTCTGGCAGAGACACTGTTGTCGCTCTTGGGGAGTTCAAGGTTGACGCGACCCTGGGCGGGTGAAACGTCTTCCACAAGAACTTTCAGCTCGTCCCCCAGCTTGAACGCGCGACCGCTGCTCTCACCCACCAGCGACATCGTTCGGGGCTGGTACTGAAAATAGTCCTCACCGAGGCTCGATACGTGCAGGAGGCCCTGAACGAAGTACCCTTTCAGTTCGACAAAGAGACCAAACTCCGTCACGCCCGCAACAACTCCACTCAACGTCTGCCCTATCTCCCGTTCCAGAAACTGACACTTCAGCCAGCCCTCCACCATCCACGAAGCGCTCTCCGCCCTGCGTTCGTGACCCGAACACGTTTCTCCGAGATAGTGCAGTTCGTCCCCAACCGGGCAGCGGAAATTTTTCCGTTCACCGCGTTGTCGCGCCAGCACCTGCTTGATCGCCCGGTGCACGAGAAGGTCCGGGTAACGGCGGATCGGCGAGGTGAAGTGCATGTAGCGTTCAAGCGCGAGCCCGTAGTGGCCTTTGTTGACCGGTGTATAGACCGCCTGCTGGAGCGTGCGAAGTGCCAGTTGCCCATAGATCCACGCGTTGCCCCGGTCTGCCAAACGCGCGAGGGATTGTTGCATAACCCCCGGTTCGATTGAGCCTTTGGGCATGCGGATACCCACCGCAGCCAACACCTGCCGGAGTTCCTCCAGCTTCTCCGGATCGGGAGGCTCATGGACGCGATATAGGCTGACCGACCCGTACTCTTCAAAAGACGCTTCCAGGAACCTCGCAGCACAGACGTTGGCCGCAATCATCGCTTCTTCGATCAGCTGATGAGACTTCAGGCGTTTGACCGGTTCCAAACCTGATGCTCGGCCGTTCTCGATTTGAATCACAGCTTCGCTGGTGGCGAAATCGAGCGCACCGCGCCGCTCGCGTGCAGCCGCCAGGGCGTCAAACACCTCGTTCAGGGTCTCAACGGACGATGCAACTTCTCCGGACAGGCCTTTGCCTGAATTCAGGAACTCTTCAACCTGTGTGTAGGTCAGCCTGGCATGGGAGTGAATGACCCCCTCGTTGAATTCGTAGCTGACCACCTCACCTCTGGCATCAATCTGCATATCGCAATACAACACCAGCCGATCGACATCCGGTCGCAGCGAACACAATCCGTTGGAAAGCTCCTCAGGCAACATCGGAATGACCCGCTCCGGGAAATAAACGGACGTCCCACGTTGCTGCGCTTCGAGGTCAATGGCGGAGCCTGTTTTCACATAGTGCGCCACGTCCGCTATCGCCACCATCAGCCGCCAACCCCGGTTTCCTGACTTCTCGGCATAAACCGCATCGTCGAAATCTTTGGCGGTCTCCCCGTCGATGGTGACGAAAGGGTATTCAGAGAGGTTCTCGCGATCCGGATGCCGGTTTGCCTGTACGGACCGGGGCAGTCTGGCGACCGCCCGCGCTATGGGCTCCGGCCATTCATGGGGGAGATCATGAGCGACGATGGCTGTAGAGATCGCCTGCTCCAGGACACTTTCACCTTCAATCGTCTCGACCACATCGCCAACGAGTCCTCGGCGATCTTCACCGATCACCCGAACCAGAACCGTGTCCCCGTCCCGCGCGTCGCGCGGTGGGTCCTGCAGGCCGATCCGACCGCGAAACTCTCCCAACCCTTCGACATAGGGGTATCGGCCTTTCCAGTTGAGTATGCCCGTCAGCGGGGCTTCGCCGTGTTCGACAACCCCAAGCACACTCACTGTGTCACCGGAAGGCACGGTTTCAACCAGGTCCCCGGCGCGCAGGCGTGAACGCGGTCCCTGTTCGACTTCCACACCCTCTGCATACAGTTTCTTGCCCCTGCGCTCGAGGCGAACCTGGCGGGATTCTGCACGCTCTTTGATGTGGTAGAGGCCCATCTGGTCCCTGGCCAGTTCACCACCCCGCTCCAGACCACGCACAACCCGACGCAACTGCGTGATGTGGCCGGCATCATCGGCACCAACAATACGGACGAGCTCCCGCCAGTCCATCGGATGGTTGTGCCGATGCATGATCGTCAGGACTTCTTCCGCGGTGTAGCGATTACGGTGTTTCGGTCGTCGTTCTCTTTTTTCTCGTCTGGGTGGCAAGGACCGTACCTGTTCTTCTTAATTGACACTGGCTGGGCGATTTCAGTACAGTGCGCGCCCCACGCCCAGGTGGTGAAATTGGTAGACACGCTAGCTTCAGGTGCTAGTGGGGGTAACCCCGTGGAGGTTCAAGTCCTCTCCTGGGCACCATTCACAACAGTAACAGCCTTTTGGCTGTATCGCCCGTTCTGACGCCTATTCCCTTATAAGCGGTGTAGGTCAGTCGAATTATCCGGACCGTGACGGAATTCCTCGACACCCGGGGAGCCCGTTGTTTAACTGCCCGCGCCCCCCGCTCCCAGAGGCAATCATGGACAAAGTGCTCGAGCTGTTGACGAACCACTTCAGACTGATCGGCGCGTTTGCCGTCCTTCTCTGTATCGTCACCTGGTACACGGATATTGCGGGGCTGGTTCACGAGTGCATCTACTGCCGGATTCAGCGCACTGCAATTGGCCTGGTGGGCATCGGTTTCATGCTGCCTGATCCGCGCCTGTGGTGGATCCGCTGGCTACTCGTTTCGCTCTGCTTCCTTGGTGCAAGTGTCGCTGCCGATCAGCTCTTTCTCGTTGCGGAAAACGTTTTCGCTCCCAATCGCGGGTTCGGAAAACTCAACCTGGTGATGGCGAGCGGCGCGCTGGGTATGCTCGTGGGTATGGCCATTCTTCTGTTTACACCCACCCCAAAGTCCACCGCCGGTTAAAGCTCCTTATAGTTCCATAGGTACCCTGAAGTACCTCTGCATGATCCTGTCCCGATGTTCAATCAGGATCGGATCCACAGCTTCAGCAACTTCCTGTCTGACCGACTCGAACATGGGACGAATTGCCGGGTCGAGCGGACACTCCTCCGGCGACTGGATAACAACCAGGTTGCTGAACGCCGCCCAGTAGAAATCGACCGCCGTCACCGAGTCACCCAGGATGTACTCGCTGCCCTCGTCCGCCTGGGACTTAAGGATCCCTTCCAGGTGCCTCATGAAGGCAATCGCACGTCCGGCAGCCAGGGAACCATCCCGCTTGTTGTAACCGTACTTCATGCCAAATGGACCCGGGTCTCTCCCGGCCTGCGCTCCCATGTGGGCACCATCCAACCGTCGATTCCACCCGAAACCAAGCTCACCGCAGATCAGGTACGCAAGGCCAAACAGCTCACCCCGAGCGGCCGGGTCCTCCGGTACGAGCGAGGCGTCCGGCGCCAGACGTTCCAGCAGGAGCAGGATGTCGTCCCAGCGATTTAACGGCGCTTCGTCATTCCAGGCAACCACAGGGGCGCTGTTGGTTCCCGCCCAGGCAACAACTTCCGGATTCTCACTGGCCGCCTTGAGCGCCCCAACTTTGTAGTCCAGACCTTTGTATTCCATCATCGCTTTGGCGGCCTGGCCCCACGGACTCGGGAACCCCCGCAATAACACCATGCGCAAGCCATCTGCAGAGATGAGATCGTTGATCTCCAGGTATTCCATACAATCCCTCCTTTCTGGCCACATTACCCAACCGGCGTGTATGCTGACCAGCCTGCTTCGAAAGATCGGGGGACTGAGATGACGAATCGAACCGAAGCGATCGTTAGGGACCTGCTGACCGCTTTCAACGAGGTGATGGACAAACACAACATCACCCACGATGAATACCGGGCAGGTGTGGCATTCCTCACCGAAGCGGCTGAAGCAGGAGAAACCACACTTCTGCACGATGCGCTGCTCGAAGCATCAGTGGTCACCCACGACAACGACGGTCCACAGGCACAGGTGCTCGGACCGTATTACCTGCCGGATGCGCCGATACTTGAATCAGGTCAGCTGGCTGGCGAAGAAGAGTCCGGTGAGCGTGTGACGCTCACAGGCGTGGTTCAGGACACTTCCGGCAACCCCCTCCCGAACGCAACCCTCGATATCTGGCAGTCTGACGCGGAAGGCAGGTATTCAAACTTCGATGAAGGCACCACGCCAGGCAACCTGCGCGGAAAAGTGGTATCAGGGCAGGACGGCAGCTATTCGGTGCACACCGTTGTCCCAGCGCCGTACCAGATACCCCACGCGGGCCCGACGGGTCGGGTGCTCGAAGTCCTCGGGCGTCATCCATGGCGACCGGCGCACATCCACATGATTGTATCCGCTGATGGGTACGAACCACTCACCACCCAGATCTACTTCGAGGGTGATCCGTATCTTGATTCTGACTCTGTTCGCGCTGCAAAGCCTGAACTGGCATTCCCACTGGAGGATTCATCGGCCGGGAAGACGCTGACATTCAATCCTGTACTCGACACCTGAAACGGAAATAACGCCATGTCCATCGAACAACCCGCAAACCCCTCAAGCGCTCTCATGGGGCATCACCACGTCACCCTGGGTGTGGGTGATCCCCAGGAGGATTTCGACTTCCACACCAAGGTACTCGGCCTCAAATGTGTGAAACGCACGCTCCTCTACGACGGCCCGCTGCCGGTATATCACTTTTACTACGGTAACGACCTGGGGGAAGAAAGTACCCTGGTGACTTCCTTTCCGGTCCGCCATATCGGCGCGAAAGCCACTGAGGGCAGCGGCCAGGTCAGCCATATATCACTGTCCGTGCCGCCTGAGTCCCTCGACTTCTGGCAGGCCCGCCTGACAGATTTCGATATCGATGTGACACAGAACGAGAAGTTCGGTGAAAAACGCCTGGACTTCCGCCACCCTCACAACATCCGGATGAGTCTTGTTGGCGTTGCGGACGACAATCGCAAACCCCATAGCACCGGACCTGTACCGGCAGAAAACATGATTCGCGGGACCCACTCGGTGGGTGTATCGACCCGGGATATAGAGTTCATGGCTGAGTTCATGGAAGTCGCCTGGGGCGGTACCGACGAGGGGACCGACGGCAACTGGCAACGCTACAGCATGGGTGAAGGTGGCACAGGTACCTTCACTGATTTCGAGATTGAACCCGATCGTAGACCGGGTAGCTGGATCATCGGGGAAGGCGCCATTCATCACATGGCATATCACTGCCCGGATCACGAGACCCAGAACAACATCAAGTTCTTCGTGGAAGGTCTCGGTTACACGGATTTTTCAGACGTGAAAGATCGCGGCTATTTCGACTCGATCTACGTACGGACTCCATCCGGCGCGCTGTTCGAAGCGGCTGTCTCCCACGATCCGGCGTTCCTGGTTGACGAGCCGCTGGAGAGCCTCGGCACCAAAGTCATGATGTCACCCCAGATCGAGCAGAGTTACGACGAGGTCATGGCGATCATCGGTGAGGTCAAAGACTAAATAGGCCTACTTCCCGCTGAATTCCGGTGGCCTCTTCTCCGCGAACGACTGAACCCCTTCACGGAAGTCTTCAGAGCGGAAGAGATTCAGCACGGACATCAGGACATGATGGGAGTGGCTTTCGAAGTCCTGCGTGAGACCGTGCCTGAACAGGCGCTTCAGTTCAGTGATCGCAAGCGGCGCATTGCTGGCGATTTTTTCCGACCATTCGGTTGCCAGGTTTTCCAGATCAGCAGCTGGCGCGACGGCGTTGACGAGCCCATAGCCTTGCGACTGCTCCGCGTTGAGCGTGTCCCCCAACATGGCAATCTCGCACGCTTTCGCCCAGCCCAGGAGCCTGGGCAGATACCAGGTACCACCACTTTCCGGGACCACACCCATCCTGGCGAACCCGGGCATGAGGATGGCTTTGTCAGACATCAGCCGCATATCGCAGCCGAGCGCGAGATCGAGACCATATCCCGCAGCCACGCCGTTGACGGCCGCAATAACAGGGGTGTCCATCCGCTGCAGGGTCACCGTACAGATTTCGCGGGTCGAGTAATGCCGTGCTCCGGCTGACGCGAGACCCGCACCGCCGATACCCTCACCCTGTGCAGCCTGTTTGAGATCAAGGCCTGCGCAAAATCCGCGTCCGGCTCCTGTCAGGACCACAACACGTACGGATCCATCGTCATCTGCTGCTTTGAACTGTTCATTGAGCTCACCCAGCATCTCGCCGGTTATGGAGTTCATTACCTCTGGCCGGTTCAGCGTCATCCACCGTACGTGCCCCCTGTCTTCCACCAGGACTTCGTCGCTCATGTCTTCTCCACACATCAAGTCATACATTCAAGTGTAATGCGGTGAGCCAGATTGAAGAATCCCTCCCGATATCTTCATTAATCCTTCAACCCTTCTTCAAGTAAGGCTCCCCTCAAACCTTCAGTATGCGCACCACTGATGGAGATGAGTCATGTTAGAGATGATTTTGAGCGAAATAACGAGTTTGAGCACCACGTTGGGGTTTGTGCCGGTACTCTTCGCGTCTCTGGCAACCGCCGGTGGACGCTGGATAGCATCCTGGCTCGCCCTCAGGTGCATCTGCCCTACCGTGCGTAGCGATTCCCGTAGGACGCGCTGTCATCAAACAGAGCCCGCTGCGCGGCTCGCGCATCGTTGATGACTTCAGGTTCAACGTCGAACACCATCGACGCACGTTGGTCGAGGTCGTAGGCGGGCCATTCCGGGATAGACGGATTGTTGGGATCACCCGTCCTCGCAAACGCTATCCAGGTGTCCGCCATGGCATCAGCAACACGCTGCTGTTCAGACCCGGTACCGGAGAAGCTTTCTGAATAGGCCACGTTGTCAAAAACGAAGCCAATCTCGAGCGCGTGGGGGGAACGCCATTTGCCGCCATCAACCGGGGTATCCCAGTTGAAAAGGTATAACCACGCGGGAGCGCCACCCTGCCCGACTTTGCGTTCCGCCTGAATGACATGGCCCGCCAGCCAGCGAGCATCCGATGTCGCTTCAAAAAGCACATCGGTAGGCGTCGCTGTAGGATCCAAAGCCCGGTAACCATCAACAACGGCTGCCGTATCTTGATCCGGGTACAGCCTGCTCATCGTTGCGTTGAGACCCTCCCAGGACAGATCGAACACAGCCGGGTTGGCTGCTCCGAGAAACAGGGAGTTTTCCGTCCGCGTTGTGCCCAGCATGAGCGGTACATCTTTACCCGGAGGGGCCGCGTCCGGAAGAAAGGGGTGCCTCGTCAGCGTACGACCATCGATAGTCGGAGCGTTGGCCGCACCGGTACCGGCATGTGCCATCTGTAT
>JANQFF010000423.1 GCA_028277965.1 Pseudomonadales bacterium | reverse complement strand
CCTGCCCCTATGAAGGCGTATCGACCTATGGTTGCAGGACAGATGACCGTGGCGTTTGCACCAATGGTTGCCCCTCGGCGCACGAGTGTTGGCTGGAGTTCGGTACGTCGGCTGATCTCAGCGCGTGGGTTCACAACGTTTGTGAATACGCAAGACGGGCCGCAGAAAACGTTATCCTCAAGAACACAGCCGGAATAGACGGATACGTTATTTTGGATTTTGACGTTGTCGCCGATAACAACATCACTTGCCACAAAGACATTCTGGCCAAGGACACAACCCCGTCCGATCGTTGCATTCTCCATGACGTGGGTGAAATGCCAAACGCGCGTGCCTTCGCCGATTGAACAGGGCTCGTCGATGCACGCGCTCTCGTGCGCGAAATAGGATTTCTCATTCATGCCGATTTCCGCCGTCAACCATTGGTTGCTCTGTGAGGAATGTAACGTGGGCAAGGCTCGTCTTCAACGAAGAGCCAACACAAACGGGGATTCGACTCCGCAGACTAGAGGGCTGACGTTGTAGTAGACCTGGGGTACTGAGTTCGGATCTTGCATGTCCCCATGAAACCAATTGAGGTGGTTCCCAGACCAGATTCGCAGTTTGGGAGCAGGCTGACAGGAGTGCAGGACGAAGAGAACCAATGCCTGCCATCAAGGTGGTACTGTCCTTTAGCCTCTCAAGTGTTTCGTCTAGAATTAGCTGTGATGAAAGCCACACAACTCAGAACTGCAAGTGCCCTCTGCCTCGTCCTGCTCGCGACGTGGTGCTTGCTTTGCGTGTTCTCCTTTGAGTCCGCGCCGCCCCTCAATGTCCGTTTCATCCGCTGCTGTGCCGTCGGGTTTGTGTTGGCTTTCGGTCTGGCTGAGTTCTGGAAACGATGGGTGGGCGTGGGGGCGTTCCTGGTTGTATGGCCTCACATGTTTGTGTTTCGTGAACTGGGTGCCGTACATATCCGAGGATGGATCAATGAGTTCCCCATCAGCTGGCACGGACCCGTTGCGGCAGCGCTTGTGTTGGGGATCTGGTTGAGAAGAGAACTCTGGGAAAAGGGTAAAGGGGAGGAGAATGGGTGCAAAGGAGCGCCGCAACGTACGGCCGCTACCGGCAGATCAAGTACAGTCCTGCAAACGTGCCTTTGGGTGCTGGCAACCGCGTGGCTTGTAGGCGCCGTGGCGGGTTGGTGGCGGGCGACGAATCCGCCCGGAGGGTGGGTCGTTGAT
>JANQFF010000415.1 GCA_028277965.1 Pseudomonadales bacterium | reverse complement strand
ATCGTGACCCGGCAAAGGTTCTGCAGGGGTCGACACCTGGAAACCGTCAGCGCGCGGCGTTGTACCGGTTGCGAGCACAATGAGATCGGGATTGCGCTCTTTGATCAGATCGGTGTCCACGAGGGAATTCAGACGCACGTCGACCTGAAGGTACTCGAGTTCGTCCGCAAGCCAGCTTGTGATTGCACCTATGTCACCGCGGTGAGGGGCTGATCCGGCCATGTTGACCTGTCCGCCGAGCATTTTCATGGCCTCGTGGAGCTCCACGTGGTGCCCGCGCATGGCAGCTGTTCGGGCGAATTCGAGACCGGCCGGCCCGCCACCCACGACTAGTATCTTCTTCGGATTGTCCGTCGGTTCCTCGGGCTCCTGGGAAATCCTGGACTCCATTGCAGCTGCGACGTTCACGACACAGCTCAGCGACTGGCCGCTCATCAGCCGGCCAACACATCCCATGTTGGATCCGATGCAGGGTCGGATACGCTGTTCGTCGCCGCGCCGGGCCTTGTTGACGAGTTCCGGATCCGCCAGTAGAGCACGGACCATGGATACCATGTCTGCTTCACCGGAGCTCACAATGTGATCGGCGTGATCCAGCGTCATGATCCGGCCGGTGACGATGGTCGGTTTGGTGATTGCCGGCCGGATCGTGTCGTTGGCTCTCATTTCCACACCCAGAGGGTCGTCCGAGGGGGCGATCAGCTTGTGGAACCGCCAGTAGGCACCCATATGCAGGGAAACGTAGTCGACGAGGGGGTCCACTGCTTCTGCGATCTGACGATTGATATCCGCGGTGAGGCCACCAGGCACGTAATCCTCGTTGGGGAGCCTTACACCCACAGCGAAGTCGCTGTCTCCGACTTCATCGCGAACGGCGTGGATGACTTCCATCAGCAGGCGCAGGCGATTTTCGGGAGAACCGCCGTACTCATCGGTTCGTTTGTTCAGCGCGGGCGAAAGGAACTCATGCAGGATGTAGCCGCTGGAAGCGTGGATATCCACGCCATCGAGCCCGGCGTCCCGGATGCGTCTTGCGGCACCGGCAAAGTGCGCTACAAGGTCATCAATCTGGGTTTTGGTGATCGCGACGGGAACCACACCCGCCATGGGGTTTGGTATCTCGCTGGCAGACCAGTGTTCCGGAGAATTTGCAGCTTCCGCCCATCCGGCGCCCGGGTGGTATATCTGGTGGAACATTTTCATGCCTTCTGCATGCACCGCCTTCCCGAGTTTTTCGAGGAACGGCATACAGGCATCGTCCCAGAGCGGAATTGCCTGGGGTGCATTGGGATGGACGCTCGTCGCTTCGACCGTGGACATGCCGACGCCACCCCGCGCACGGGTCACGTGATATTCGATCAGGGCATCACCTGTCAGACGCGTCCCATGGGGTGCGCGCACAATCCGGTTTGGTATCGTGACGCCACCGACATCGATCGGTTCAAAAAGCTTTTCGTACATGTTCCCCCCGCGCTTTATGCATCATGTTCCATTATTCTTCTGGCCTGTCAATTTGAGGAAGAGAGGGGCGAGGATGGATCGGGTTGCAGACGAACTGGCAATAAGAACGCTCGTGGCGAGTTACGCCGATGCGGTGAATCGCCGGGATCAGGACCAATGGGCAAGCACGTGGTCGGCGGGCGGCGTGTGGAATCTCGCCGGGACGGAAGTGGCCGGACGCGATGCGGTTGTTCAACTGTGGGCTGGTGCGATGGGTTCCTTCGAATTTGTCGTGCAGCTCGTCTATCAGGGCACAATTGAGTTTACGGATGAAGGTGCAACCGGCCGGTGGTATCTGAACGAGCACCTGCGCGGACAGGGAGAGGAGAGTGGACGCTTCACAATCGGATGTTACGAAGATGAGTACGTACTTGAAGACGGTCGGTGGGTTTTTGCGAGACGCGACTACAAAGTGCTCTACAACGATGATCGTCCGGGAACCACAGCGGGGACGGTTATTCCGTGATCCGACCGGCGTCCCGCGACGATATTCCCCGGATTGCTGAAATCCATGCGGACGCGTGGCACGCGGCATATCGGAACCTGGTGAGCGGGTCGGTGCTGGCGGGGGTCACCCCCGAGTCGAGATTGGCGGCCTGGTCCGAGTGGATCGAAGATGAGAATAACCGGATAGCCGTCCTCGTCGAAGGCGGTTCCATTCTGGGATTCACCATGGTGTGCCCCGCGAGGGATATCGATGATCCACCGCCCGGATATGCGGAGTTGACCCACCTCTATCTCGATCCGGACCAGATAGGCCGGGGGCGGGGCCATACGCTGTTTGAAGAAGCGACAGCCTTCTCAAAAAAGGGGAGTTTTGCCGGGATGCTGCTGTGGACACTTGAAGGCAATGCAAATGCGCGGGCGTTCTACGAATCTCATGGGATGGCCACCGATGGGGCCCGGCATGACGAACCCGAATGGTTGGGGGAAGGGGTTTACGAAGTCCGGTATCGCGTGGCGTTCGATTGAGAGGGGCTTGTGACTGATTTGGCAAAACGGATCAGGGAGACTTCGAAGCTCACAGGATCGTTCACGTTGCGTTCGGGTGCCGTCTCTGACACCTACTTCGATAAGTACCTGTTCGAATCGGATCCGGAATTGCTCCGGTCGATATGCGAGGAGATGGCTCAACTGGTTCCGGCTGAAACGGAGATTCTTGCCGGGCTCGAGATGGGGGGTATCCCTGTTGTGAGTGTGCTGAGTCAGATCACGGGACTGCCGTGTGCGTTCATTCGTAAAGAAGTCAAAACATACGGAACCTGTAAGTACGCGGAAGGTCCCGAGCTCGCCGACAGGAAGGTGACGATCATCGAAGACGTCGTGTCTTCAGGTGGTGCAATTATTGATGCGCTTGAGAAGCTGAATGACGACGGGATTGTGCCCGTCGCCATTCTGTGTGTGATAGACCGCCAGACCGGCGGGTCTGAAAACCTGGCTGAGGCAGGCTATCAGTTGCAATCGGTTCTGAAGATGGAAGACATAGATTGCGGCTGAAGCCGCTCCTACAAAGATAGGAAGATAATTCTGTAGGAGCGGCTTTAGCCGCGATTCTCTGACTTGGCATTATCTTCACGGCATCCCTGCCGCAGTACCTTCCGGGTGTTTGTCCCACAGGGTCCGCATCAACTCCGCGATTCTCAGGTTAAGCGACCCGCTCGATGATCGTGCCCGTTCCGAGGCCACCGCCGCAGCACATGGCTATCAGGCCGTAACGCCCTTCCCGGCGCTCGAGTTCGTGTAATGCTGTTGTGATGAGGCGTGCCCCGGTTGACCCGGTTGGATGACCCAGCGCAATGGCTCCGCCGTTGACGTTGACCTTTTCCGGGTCGGCATTCACCTCCTTCTGCCAGGCAAGCACAACGCTCGCGAATGCCTCGTTGACCTCGAAAATGTCGATGTCGTCTATGCTCAATCCAGTCTGGTCCAGGACTTTTCGGGTAGCCGGGATGGGACCTTTGAGCATCGTGACCGGATCGCAGCCGACAAGGGTTGTGCTGATGATTCTGGCCCGCGGCGTCAGCCCGTATTTCTCAACAGCGTCTTTGCTCGCGAGAATGACAACCGCTGCGCCGTCGGAGACCTGGGAACTCGATCCTGCTGTGTGGACATCCTGGCCGGGAACCGGATCCAGGCCTGCAAGGGAGTCGAGGTCGGTTGCGCGAAGACCTTCGTCCCGACTGACCGTACGTTTCTCACCGGTTTGATTGCCTTCTTTGTCAACAACCGGGGCTTCCAGTGGAACCACCTCGCGATCGAACCTGCCTTCTTCCCATGCCCGGATGGCTTTTTCCTGGCTGGAGAGGCCAAAGGCGTCTGTGTCCCTGCGGGTGATCTGGTATTCCTCGGCGATCATCGCCGCACCCTGGAACTGACTCGTTGGCTGGTAGTGCTCCATGTAGCTTTCGCCCATGGGTGCTCCGCCTGCCATGTTGGATCCCAGCGGAATGACAGACATCATTTCCACGCCACATGCCATCACGATGTCCTCCATGCCGGACGCAACCATGGCGGCGCCCAGGGAAGTTGCCTGCTGGGACGACCCGCACTGGGAATCGACAGTTGTTGCGGCGACTTCTTCCGGGAATCCCTGTGACAGCCATGCAATCCGTGCGATGTTGAACGATTGCTGGTTGATCTGGGATACGCACCCTCCGACGATCTGTCCAACCTGGCCGGGTTCTATACCAGCGCGCTCCAGGGCGGCAGCTTGCACGCCGCCGAGAAGATCAGCGGGCATGAGCCCCGCAAGGCCTTTGCCGCGCTTTCCTATGGCGCTGCGTGCAGCGCCAACAATAAAAATGTCTTGCATGTCAGGTGTCCGTAAAAATAAGCGCGCCATGATAGCCTAAGCCCTGACGTCTGGGGAGACAGGAGGGCAGATGAGCCAGTCAGCACCCGATGGGTGTCCGGTCAGCAACCTCGATCCATTCGATGAAGCGGTGCTGCGGGATCCCTATGTCCATCACGCGGAACTTCGTGACGCCGGTTCCGTGGTCTGGTTCGACAAGTACGATCTTATCGGTATGGCCCGGCACGGGGATGTCCGCGAAGCCCTCAGTAACTGGGAAACGTATTGCTCAGGACGGGGTGTCGGCCTGACCGACTTTGCGAAAGAAGAACCGTGGCGCCCACCCAGCATCATTCTCGAAGCGGACCCGCCTCTGCACACACGAACCCGCGGGGTATTGTCCAGGGCGCTGTCGGCTGCAGAGATCGACCGGTTCTCGGATACATTCAGACAGAAAGCGGATGCGCTCGTCAGCGAACTGCTGAACAGGGACGTTGAAGGTATCGCCGATATTGCCGAGGCATACCCGCTCAGCGTCTTTCCGGATGCTGTTGGTCTGGTCTCTTCGGGACGGGAAAACCTGCTGCCGTACGGAAGCATGGCGTTTAATGCATTTGGTCCGAGAAACGCGCTCTTTGAGGAAGCCTTTGCCAACGCTCAACCGGTGGCGGAATGGATTGGAGCGCAGTGTCAGCGTGAGGCTCTTGCTGAAGGCTGTATCGGCCGCAACGTATTCCTGTCGGCTGATGACGGTGAAGTCAGTGAAGATGAGGCTGCGTTGCTGGTGCGTTCGCTGTTGACCGCGGGTCTCGATACGACAGTGCATGGCACAGGAGCGATGCTGCTGGCATTTGCCAGCCACCCGGATCAGTGGCAGGTGCTCAAAGAGGACCCAAGAGTCATACGAAATGCCTTCAACGAGGTTCTCCGTTTCTACAGCCCGGTACAGACATTCATGCGGACCACAACCCGGGAGGTCAATGTAGGAGAGGTCATCCTTCCGGAAGGCCAGAAAGTTGTGCTGTTCCTGGCCGCAGCAAACCGGGACCCGCGAGCATGGGACAACCCGGATGATTTCGACGTCCGGCGCAGAAACGTTGGGCACGTGGCGTTCGGGCATGGCATCCACGTGTGTGTAGGGCAGACGCTTGCCCGGATGGAAATACAGGCTCTGATCGCAGCCCTGGTAGACCGTGTGGAGCAGATTGAACTTGTTGGACACCCTCAGTGGCGCCTCAACAATACACTGAGGGGGTTGAGTCAGATTCCAATTCGTCTTCGCGGCTAAAGCCGCTCCTACAGAGCAATTCGGCTACCTCTGTAGGAGCGGCTTTAGCCGCGATTCTTCAATCGATCATTGAGGGGTGGTTGATCCGCGGTCCGCGTGATGCGAGGTACGCTCCCGGTGTCATGAGCGCGTGGGTCTGAAACTCATGGATGAGGTGCGCCTGGTCGTAGTATCCGCAACTCGCAACAATGTCCTGCCAGTCTGCTTCGCCCTGCGTGTTGATCTCCTGCAAGGTACGCTGGAAGCGCGTGACACGAATGAAACGTTTTGGTGTGAGGCCAACAGCTTCCCTGAAAATCTGGTTGAAACGCCTGTGACTGTAGCCTGAACGGTCTACGAGTGTTTGCACATCGGGCAGTGTATTGAGAAAAGACAAGTCTCTGGCCAGAGGGTGGACTTCCCGGGACAGGCGCTCAAGAAGGAGTGTCTGCACGGTCTGATTGAGTGCAAGTGCACTCTTTGCAGCCATGACCCGCTCCTGCAGTTGGCCGGCAAAATCGGCTTCGACATCAAACAGGGACACGTGAATGTCCTTTAGAGTGTCCAGCGGCAGTGGCAGCAGGGCGAACGCCCCGGCGGGACGGAAATGCACACCCAGGACTGTGCTCTTGTCCTCGGGTAGTGCAAAGGGCAGCGAATGAACGCCGCACAACAATGGGCTTTCATATACCCGCGTCTGCTTCAGGTCCGCCGCGGGTCGGACGGCAACCGGATTGCCGTCAACCTCGATGACAAGCTCAACGGTCCCTGTTGGAAGGGCGAGTTCAGCTTCTTTGGCGGGTTCGCGGCCTGACGGTGTCTGTAACCAGACGCAGTCGATGTAAGGCGAAAGTTCAGGGTGCGGCGGAAAAATCCTCATTCATCAACGTTATCATATCTGGATTGCATCTCGTTGATGCTCACATCCTCAATGGAGTGTCCGAGCAGCCATCGGTAGCCAAACGGATCACGCAGCGCGGCAGAGCGTTCGCCATAGAACTGATCTTCCGGTTCCCGCTCGCCTTTTCCGCCGGCCTCCAGTGCAGACGCATACATACTGTCCGCGTTGTCGACGTGCAGGTGAATCGACAGGTTTGTTGGCCCTTCCGGGTCTGGAGGGACAATACCCATTTCCGGGAAGGCCTCCGCCAGCATGACGATGGTTTCTCCAAAATAGACCTCTGCATGCCCTACCTTGCCGTTGTCATCCGTCAGGCGAAAGTGCTCTCGGGCACCAAACGCGCGTGTGTAGAAGTCGATGGCTTCTTCGACGTCATTGACACAGAGATAGGCGTACACTTCATGTATTGAGTTGGTCATGTTCCTCACTCCCTCAATTGCAGGGACAGTATTGATGGTTCCTGCCCAAGCGTATTGTAAAAAGCTGAAATGTTGGAGTGAGCTGTGCGTCGATTGATGAGTGTCCTGTTGCTGGTGTGTGCCGGTTGTTCAGCGGACTGGGTGCCGTTCTCAGGGGGAGCAATCCAGGGCCAGGCGGTCCCGTTGCCATCAGATTGGACTGAGACTGCAAGTCCGGAGGTCATCGAACTCGAGACGTTCGTGGATGAACCTTATTCTGTGAAGTTGTGGATCATCGGCATGGGTCCGCTGTTGTACGTTCACGCCGGAGCCAACCGGGCAACCTGGATTGAACACATCGAGGTCAATCCGGACGTGCGGGTGGGTATCGATGGCGACATCTATGAACTCACAGCTGTTCGTGTGCTGGATCAGGCGGAGTTTGACCGGTTTGCTGATGTTTACGAGGTCAAGTACGGCAACCGCCCCCGCAATGAAAACGTCCAGGAGGCTTATCTGATGCGTCTTGAGCCCAGAGGATGAGACAAAGGTTGATTTTGTCTCATATATGAGACATAGTCGCGTTTTGTCTCATTAAACGACGAATCATGGCAGAAACATCATTCTCACGCCCCGGCCGCAGACTGGCTCTCGCGGAGGCGCCCAGGGCCCTGGCGGAATTTTCATCCCTTTTCTCCACGGGTCCGTTACTGACCCTCGCCCCACGTGGCGAACCCCACAGGGTCATTGTGATGCCTGGCTTTGCAGGGTCTGACCGATCAACCACGGTTCTTCGCGAGTATTTGAGCTTTCTGGGCTACGATGCGCGACCCTGGCAGCTTGGTCGTAATCTGGGACCAGCAACTCCCGATCTGCTCCCGCGTCTGGGTGCGCTGCTTAACGAGAACTATGCGTCAGCCGGAGACAAAGTGAGTCTGGTTGGTTGGAGTCTCGGTGGTGTGTATGCGCGCCTGTTGGCCCACGTTGCGCCTTCCATGGTGCGCCAGGTGATTACACTCGGCAGCCCGTTTGCCGGTAACCCCAAATCCACACGGGCCTATCGGGTTGTTCAGTCCCTGTCCGACGAACCGCTTGATCAGGGACGTATCCACGAACTGCGCCTGACAGCGGGAGATCCGCTGCCGGGCGTTCCGAGCACCGCGATATTCAGTAAAACAGATGGTGTGGTGCCCTGGCAGATTGCCGTGGAGCGACCGTCGCCGAGTGCCGAAAACGTCGAAGTGTATTCCAGCCACATCGGCCTGGGTGTGAATCCGGCGGTGTTGTATGCAGTGGCGGACCGTCTCGCTCAACCTGCCAGAGACTGGCAGGCGTTTGAGCGCGATGGCTGGAAGAGTGTTGTTTACGGATCAGCTGATCTCGAAGGTTTGCATTGATGGGACGAACGGGATGGCACACCTGCCAGCCACCGGATTTACACAACCTGGCTCGCTCCTGGTTTATGCATGCGAGGCGCATCGAGTTGCAGAAGCTGGCACAGGAACTGGGAATTTCCCGTGCTACAGCTTATCGATGGGCTGGTAGTGCCGAACAGCTGGTCGGAGAAGTCCTCGCTTCGATTGTTCAGGATACCTTTCAGAATCTAAGCGCAAAGAGCGAAGCTGCAGGGACGCAGAAAGTCCTTGGTGTGTTGTCAGATGGCATGCGATACACGTGTGCGTTTCAGCCCCTGCTGACGTTTCTGGAGGCCAATCCCCAGACCGGTCTCAAGCTATTGGCAGCGGGCGACAGTCCTGTTCACACCGTGATGGTCAAAACCCTCTCGGAGCTCCTGACCAGCGAGGCGCTTTCCTTGAACACCGGTGTTGAAACGGTAGCTGAGTCGCTCGTGCGGGTGATGGATTCCTGTCTTTACGTTGAACTTCTGTCGGGCGGAGAACCGGACATCAAGGCTGCGGAGCGGATCATGGGCGCGATGCTCGAGGGGTTTACTGCAGACGCGGTCTGAGAAAACTCTCAATGTGATCGAACGCTTCTCTGCCTTCTGGCAGATCTCTTAAAAAGACATGCCAGACGTGCAGCATGAAAGGCCAGACACCCAGCTCAGCCGGACTGCCCTGATCCCTGGCTTTGTTGACCCAGCGAACGCCGTCGTCGAGCAGCATTTCTGCTGCGCTCGCGTGCACCAGTGTCGGAGGAAGTCCGGACAGGTCGCCATGCAGAGGTGACAGTAACGGGTTGTTAGGACGCATTCGATTGGTCAGCAGGGTGACCCATAGAATGATGATTCGGGGAATCTTTACCATTGGTCCCATCATCGGACCCAGCATCGTGTCGGTTTCAACGTTCGCCTTCATTGAAGGGCTGCCAAGCGTGCTGTCCGTGCCGGGTGACAGAGCAACAGCAGCATCTGCCTGCCTCAGATCTTCGTCCCTGGCCCAGGCGAGTGTCATGAGAGTCAGGTTGCCCCCCGCTGAATCACCGGACACAAACAGCGTCTTACATGTGGCTGGTCCGTCCGGACCGTTTTCGAGTATCCAGCGGTAGGCATTCTGAGAATCTTCGATACAGGCGCTCCGGGGATGCTCTGGCATCAGGCGGTAGTCGATGGCGAGGACCGAAATTCCCAGACGAGAAGCATACTCGGTTGTCACCGACCGGTGGCTCAACGGACTGCCCACCGTGTAAGCGCCGCCATGCAGGTAGAGAAGCCTCCTGTCCGGATCCGCGCCCGGTGCCATCACCCATTCGGCCGCAAGGCCGTTGATGTTGATCGGCCGGATCTCACCATCGAATTCAATGGTGGCGCCCATGTCATCGAACTGTTTTCTCATGGCAGGAAGACGCTCCCTGTTGCTCATCTTCGGCTGATTGGCCGCATCTGCTTTCATCGTTTCGACAATCTGGACATGTTCCGGGCTCGGTTCGGAGCGTTGCCCTGTGAGTTCAAACGGCTTGTCGTACTGACTGTGATCAGCCCCCTGTAAAAAAAGGCGCGCAGCAAGCCAGAGGAGAAAAACCAGAAGAGCGAGATTGAACAGAATGGTAAGCATCGCTGGTAGGCGTGTGTGGCAGGGCGTGCCAATATACGTGTGAAAGAGAGGGGATGTACATGTCTGAGACGGGGTACCGAATCTGTTCGATCTGTGAAGCAGCCTGTGGGTTGAAGATTTCGCTTGATGGTCGTCAGGTGATCGGCATAGAAGCGAACGACGATGATGTCTTTTCGGAGGGGCACATCTGTGCAAAAGGTATAGCGCTTGCCGAACTCGATGCCGATCCGGACCGGTTACGCAAACCGCTCGTACGGCGCGACGGCCGGCTGACCGAAGTCAGCTGGGACGAGGCATATGACTTCATCTGTGAACGTCTGAACCAGATCAAAGATGCACATGGCGTTCGCGCGCTTGCGACCTATGTGGGTAATCCGACCGCTCACAACATAGGCCTGTCCCTCGGACTGGGTGTCTACGCGGCATCTTCAGGCTCACCCAGCTTCTATACCGCCGGAACGGTGGACCAGGTACCCAAACAGCTGGCCTGCGAGCTCATGTTTGGCAACGACTTGGCGATACCGGTACCTGACATCGAACGCGCGGATTACTTCCTGATGTTGGGTGCCAACCCGGTGGTGTCCAACGGCAGCCTGTGGGTTGTGCCGAAGGTTCGCGAGCGCATCCGCGCTTTTCGCGCCCGGGGTGGAAAGCTGGTGACAGTGGACCCGCGGCGCACGGAAACGGCACGGGCGGCGGACGAACACGTCTTCATCCGTCCGGGAACAGATGCCTGGCTACTTGCGGCGCTCATCAATCAGCTGGTTGATCTCGGGTGTAAGCTGCCCGATGACTATCCTGTTCAGGGGTTTGAAGACCTGCGGTCTGCTTTGTCCGACATCGACCTCACTACGGTCGCTGAACGTACAGGCATTTCCGAAGCCGATATCAGGCAGATTGCGACTGATCTGAAAGACACGGCACATCCGGTGGTCTATGGCCGGGTTGGTACTACTCTCCAGGCATTCGGGACGCTGACGAGTTTTCTCGTTGAAGTGTTGAACCTCATGACAGGAAGTCTGGACAGCGAGGGCGGGGCGATGTTCCCAGAGCAGACTTACCACGCACCGTCGTCGCCCAGTGGCGGGCTCAAACACAACCGGTTTCAGACGAGGGTGTCGGGCCTGCCGGAGGTGCTGGGTCAGCTGCCGGTTGCCGCGCTTGCTGAGGAAATCGAAACACCAGGCGACGGTCAGATACGTGCGCTTGTTTGTTTCGCTGGAAACCCGGTGGTGAGCAACCCTGAGAGTGATCGTCTGGCCCGTGCCCTAGCCTCGCTGGACCTGCTGGTCTGTGTGGATATCTACCATAACGAGACAACGCGTCTCGCTGATGTGGTGTTGCCAGGTACCTCACCGTTCGAAGACAGTCACTACGACAGTTTTCTTGGTGCGATGGGCTACCGCAACGCGGCCAGGTACTCAGCACCATTGTTCGACGCGGAACAGCCACGGGAGTGGGACATTGGTCTGAAACTCGGGTTTGTTGCGGCGAATGGCCGGGTTCCGGATGACGCAGAGCTGCGCACCTTTGAGGACAACGTGGTGGCGCGAACAATCGGCGAACACGTGGAGGACAAAAACAGCGGCATATATGGTCGCGACCCCCAGGAGATCATGGGCCTCATCGAACCGGAAGCAGGAGCGGAGCGGCTCCTGGACCTGGGCATACGTGCCGGTCGATGGGGGGATCACTTTGGTGCGCGTGAAGGTTTGACGCTGCAACAGCTGGTGGACACCCCAAACGGGATTGATCTTGGAGCGGTTCGCAGTGGTCGGCTGACAGAGGTGGTCGGACATGCTGATGGGCGCCTCGATCTTGCGCCTGAGATGGTGCTCACTGAAATCGAACGTTTGCGGACAGCCGAAACCGGTGCATCTACACAGTTGATTGGCCGGCGCCTGACCCGGGCGAACAATTCCTGGCTGCGTAACCTGCCGATGCTCGGGAAGGGACGTTCCATGTGCACGCTGTTCGTGAATTCTGATGATGCCCGACAGATTGGGATTAACGACGGTGAGGATGTTGAGGTGTCGTCCAACGTCGGGGTGGTAACCGCCACGGCAGAAGTGACAGATGATGTGGTTCGTGGCGTTGTCTGTCTGCCTCATGGTTTCAGTGAAGATGAGATAGAGCAGCGGAACGGCCTCAGTGGCCCTAACTACAACCGGCTGGCTTCAGCAGGGTATAGTGACGGGCCGAGTTCAACGGTGGCGCTCAATGGCGTGGCCGTCACAATAAGAAGGAAGTAGCCATGCCCTACCTGGACCGAGATGGTGTCGAGATCTACTACGAAACACGCGGCGAAGGGCCAGCCATTCTTCTGACTCATGGATACTCTGCTACCGCGGAGATGTGGGCGCGGCAACTGGAGGTGTTTTCTGACGATCACACGGTAATTTCCTGGGACATGCGCGGCCATGGCAGGAGTGGGGCGCCTCACGATGCGTCTCAATACAGCGAAGCGCTAACGACCGCGGACATGGCAGCGTTACTCAAGCACCTTGGGTTTGAAAAGGCGGTTATCGGGGGCTTGTCTCTTGGAGGTTACATGTCCCTGGCTTTCAATTGCGACTTTCCGGAGATGGCTGAAGCCCTGCTCATCATTGATTGCGGTCCGGGCTACAAGAAAGATGCGCCGAGGAATGCCTGGAACGCGAGTGCTCATGAGCGAGCGGACGACATTGATGCCGGCGGGCTTGCCGCCCTGGAAGGCGGCAGCGCTGAGCGAGCGATCGCGGTCCACGAAAACCCTCATGGTCTTGCTTACGCTGCCCGGTACATGCTCACCCAGCACACACCGAGGGTCATAGAATCGCTGCCGGACATATCAGTGCCTGCCATCGTGGTTGTAGGTGAGGAAGACGAACCTTTCCTTGCGGCTTCCGATTACATGGCCGCAAAGATATCCGGCGCGACCAAGGCAGTGATTCCCAACGCGGGGCACGCGGTCAACCTGGATCAGCCGGACGCGTTCAATACAGCGATCAGAGATTTTCTGACAACCAGCGGTTTGTAGCATGTCCGCTAGCAGTATCAGTTGGGTGGTTAAAGGGCTGTATGGGCTCGGCCAGTCGGCAGAGTCGGTCAAAAACTTTGCGTTCGGCACGCTGCTGCTTCTTTATTACAACCAGGTGCTGGGCGTCTCCGGATCGTTGTCAGGTATAGCCGTGGCGATTGCCCTTGCGTGTGATGCGATCACGGACCCGGCAGTCGGTTCCTGGTCGGATGGTTTCCGTCACAGGCTCGGGCGTCGGCATCTGTTCATGTTCGCAAGTATTGTTCCACTGGCAATCACGTTTTACCTGTTGTTCTGGCCACCGGACGGACTGTCGGAGTTCCAGCTGTTTCTCTGGCTGACCTTCTTTGCGGTTGCGTGTCGAACCGCGCTAACGTTTTTCCATGTTCCGCTGATGGCGCTCGGCGCTGAGATGACGCCGGACTACCAGGAACGCACCCAGATAGCGTCTATCAGGATGGCGTTTGGGATGCTGGCTTCGTTCTCCATCGTATATCTCGCATGGCAATGGATCTTTGTCGCTACTCCGGAAAACGCGACGCCTCAGCTCACTCAGGAGCCGTATTTCATATTTGCGCTGAGTGCGGCGGGACTGATGGCTGTGATGATGCTGATCAGTACACTTGGCACGCTGTCCATCGTTCCGCATCTCACCCAGGCAGCAGACGATCATCCGCGCTTCAGCCTGAAACGTGTCTACACCGATATCTATGAAGCGCTCAAGAATCACTCGTTCTTTGCGCTTTTCTGGGGGTCGCTGCTGTTTGCCGTGTTTATGGGCATTCACGTTGCCCTGCAGATGCACACCAAGACTTTCTTCTGGGAACTCAGTACCACGGCGATTGAGTACATCCAGTACGCATCGATACTCGGAGGCCTCCTCGGCTTGGGTGTGATCGGTCTCTTCCACCGCGTCTTCGACAAGCGCATGACGCTCATCATCGGGGTGGTGACTTATTCTGTCTGTCAGACGCTACCGATAGCGCTGCAACTTATGGGCTTGATGCCTGCTGACAAGGTGCTGGTGCAATGGATCCTCGTTGTGGCGGGTGTGGTTGGGTACGCCGGTATCATCCATGCGGGTGTGAGTGGCATATCCATGATGGGCGACATTGCGGATGAACATGAACTCAAACATGGTCGCAGGCAGGAGGGTGTTTACTTCGGCAGCCACAACTTTGCTTTGAAATGCACTACCGCGGTTGGAAATCTTGTTGGCGGCCTGACCCTCGATCTCGTTTCGTTTCCGGTCAATGCCACGCCTGGAGAAGTGCCCGAACAGGTGTTGTTCAATTTTGGGCTGGTCTGCGTGGTGCTGATAGTTATGGCTGTGATCGGCATCTGGGTTTTTCTGCCGTACAACCTGTCAAGGCAGCGGCATGAGGAAATCCGCAGCGCCCTGGAAGCCAGGGCCATTGCAAACGGCAATCGCGGCTAAAAGGCACCTCTAAAAACCTATTCGGCGCTCAGCGCGAGTGCTGCGGGGGCTGTAG
>JANQFF010000396.1 GCA_028277965.1 Pseudomonadales bacterium | reverse complement strand
ATAGCTCTCCCCTCCCTCTGTAGGAGCGGGTTTAGCCGCGATCTCTTTCGCGGCTAAAGCCGCTCCTACAGAGAGAAAGGGGGTTTACCTTAATTCGTTATTCGGCGTGTGATCACCACCCAGCCAGCGGTCGAGTTCCGCTGCTGCGCGCTCGCGAATCATGTCGGCATTGTCGATGGCGATGTCCGCATCGTACGACACTTCAACCATGTGCCCGTCAGGATCGTTGAGATACAACGAGGTGCAATAACCGTGATCGGTCGTGCGGTGTTTAACTCCCGCTGCATCAGCGCGTGAGCGGATCTCGTCCTGATATTGAGGCGTGCCGTTCATAGCAAAGTGATGAAAAGGCGAAAGCGCCTCGGGTCGCTTCACGGCTTCGTAGAATTCTTCGTTGGCAAACTGAAAAAGGGCAATGGCTCCGCCGTCCTCAAGACCAAAAAAGGCATGGCAGTACTCACCCAGGTCGGGTGTCGACTCACACCAGGTGGCGACCAGGGGCATACCCATGATGTCACCGTAGAAGGCTCTCGATGCGGCCAGGTCTTTGACGACCACAGCGTTATGGTGCAAGCGTGTCGGTTGTTCAGACATGGTGTCTCCCGTCATTCCGCGGTTGCGTGATCTCATCATAACGAGGCAGTGGCACCCCTCTCAAACTTGGTTTAGGTTTCCCCGGATATGACATCAGATAAGAACATCAAGAATATCCAGAACAGACTGACTGCGGCGAGGCTGTCAGATGTGTGCGGATTGCCTATCCCTGGACCAACGAAAACCAGTTTGCAGAAGCGGCCCACCGGTTACGGACCGCTTGTGAAAGGGTAGTGGCAGGAGATGCAGCGTAGGTATGGGAACGAACTATCTACCTCTGTAGGAGCGGCTTCAGCCGCGATCGCTTAAGCGATACTCTGTAAGTTTGTTGAGGAGGACAATATGGCCATGGAACTCTGGACCGCACCCACACCTAATGGGTGGAAGGTCAACATCATGATCGAGGAACTGATCGAAGCAGGCGCTGATATCGGCGAGGTCGATGTACGCACGATCAACCTCGGCAAGGGGGAACAGTTCGAAGACGATTTCACCGAACGCAATCCCAATCAGAAAATACCGACGTTACGTCACGATGGCCGCGATATCTTTGAGAGCTGTGCAATCCTCGAATATCTGGGGGAGACGTTTCCAACCAGCCTGTTGCCACTGGATGAACGTAAGTGGGATGTGATGCCCTGGGTCTACTGGCAGGCCGCCAACGTGGGCCCGGTTTTCGGGAACAAACTCAGCTACACGCGTTACATGGATATGGTCCCGATGGACCAGAAGGAGCATCCACTGGAGCGGTTCGGCAATGAAGCCTTACGCCTGGTGCGGGTGCTGGACTCGAAGCTGGGCGACAACCCCTGGCTGTGCGGCGATGATTTCACCATTGCGGATATAGCACTCTACCCGTGGATACGTGGCTGGAAGTGGAGCAAGGTCAACATCACCACCAAACCCCGTGTTGTCGAGTGGGTTGACCGGGTCAGGGCACGGCCCGCTGTTGAGCGAGGCCTGGCATATGGTGTGCCCAAAGAAGAGATTGATCAGTGGAGTGCCGATCGCAAGAAACAGTACGCGAGCGGTGGCGCGACCATAGCATCGAACGAGAGCATCAAAGACTCCATCGAGACCTCAGAATGACCGTAACCCTCACAAACGAAGGTGATGTAGCTGTCATCACAATCGATGACGGTGCTAAAAACGTCATCAATCATGGTGTGCTCGATGAACTTGAAGCCGCCTGGGAAGAGGCTGAGGCCAACGGCAAGGCGATTGTCATAGCCGGGCGCGAGGGGAGTTTCTGCGCGGGCTATGACATTTCAGTCATGACCGGTGATGATCGGCATGCATCAGCGCAGCTGGGACAACGTGGCGGGCGCCTTGCGCTCAAATTCTGGGGCAGCGCACGTCCGCTGGTGGCAGTCTCCCCGGGCCATGCGTTCACAATTGGTGCCGTCTGGCTTGCGTGCTGTGATGTTCGCATTGGCGAGATGGGGAAATACAAATACGGGATGACAGAGGTAGCCCTGGGCGTGCCTTTCTCGGACTGGCCGCTCGAACCGCTCAAGATTCGTCTGAACCCTCAACACATCGTAAGCGCCTTGCTGCATTCGAGAGTCTATGCCCCGGAGGAGGCACTTGAAGCGGGGTTCATAGACGAGTTGGTACCGGCGGGCCGGGGGCTGGAAACAGCGCTGGCGCGAGCAACGGAGCTTGCGCAGTTACCGGGGAACGCTTATGCCCGGACCAAACGGGTTCTTCGCAAGGAGAGTCTGGCAATCATGGCCGCGGATCTGGAACGGGGTTCGTAACAGCCCGGAAAACTCCATAGGCGCTGATAACGCACCACGCAAGTTCCAGCACAAATGCTGCCAGGTTGAATTCGAACCAGAGGGATATCAGGACCAGCAGCGCGCCAAGCCCGTTCAGAGCGCTGTAAGGGACACGTCCGGAATCGAGCTTGCCGGCCTGCAATGCTGCATAGGTGCCCAGGATCATGACGGTACCAGCCATACCGAGAACGTCGGCGAACATAGAACCCCCTAAAACGAGTCGTGTCTGGTCAGAAAGTCGTCGATGATCTCAAGACACCGGTCCCGGCCAAAACTCGGATCATGCCCGCCGTGAACGACATCGACTGGTAGTTCCCGCAGACGTTTCATTGTGTCGATATAGGCGACGATATCGGATTCCGGCAGAAAATCGATGAGGGGACCGTCGTAGATAGCGTCCCCGGAGAAGAGAGTAGAGGTCGCTTTTTCCCAGAGGCCGATACTGCCGGGCGAATGACCCGGCAGGTGTAACACCTCAAAGTGCCTGTCACCGGTATCCAGCACATCTCCCGCTTCCAGCAGCTGCGAGGGTTTCACCGGCTGGATCTCGAAATCAGACAGGTTGTAGTCCTCGTGCGGGAGAGCGTCGATGAAGATTGGATCCAGCTCATACCCGGAATCGTTGAGGGCTTTCATCATCACGTCGGGTATGTCTGCGGCATCCAGGGTTCCAAAACCAGGGCTTTCCAGCAGATGAGCCTCGTCTTTGTGAACGGCGATGTTGTCGAATTCAGCCAACCCACCCGTGTGGTCGAAGTGGGTGTGGGAAACAACCGCCAGCAAATCGTGTTCGAACAGATCTCGAGCGGCGGCGTGCAAGCTGCAGATCCCGAGCCCGGAATCGATCAGAAGATCCCTGTCGCGCCCGCGGACGTGCCAGATATTGCAGCGTATGAACGGTGAGACGTGAGGTTCGGTCAGAAGCGTAATGTTGTCGCTGAAACTTGTTCTCTCAAACCAATCGCTTGCTACCTGCATGATGTCCCTTTAGTTATCGGTATCGGGAGATAATTCCCAGAGTTCATGAACGTCGATCTCATCCCGAACGAGACTCAGCCTGTGGTAACCGCCTTTCAGCCACATTGGATAGTGGTTTGTCGCAAATTCGCTGCCTGCTTTGCCACCATTGCCACCGGCAATGACAAACTCTATGTGTTGCGGATCGTCGAGGTCGACGATGAGACGAAATGCAGGACCGTGGTAAACACGACAGGGGATCTCGCCGGATTGTGCTCGTCCGGGGCCGGGTCCCATGTGCATGGCCATCCCGAGTGTGGTTCCACTACCGCCGATAGGGTCGGGCCCGGCAGTCATGCCTTCCCACGGTGCATTCCTTTCGAGGCGATGGGAAAACTGAATCTGATGCAGATCACCCCAGCGCCAGGATTTGCTGTCATCACCCAGCATGCCTTTTACAGCTTCTACGACGTCTGCCATCTGAGCGCAGATGGTTTCAGCCAGAAGCTCGCGGTGTTTCTGCCATGGGCTCCCGGGGGAAAGAAAGTGCCGGATATCGAACAGGGTCAGTCCCGGCGTGGCGGTTGGGATCGCGTGGATGACAGGATCGTCGAACACCTGGCGCATGAATTTGCGTGGCCAGATACGATCGAGGAACGGGTAGTAGAGGCAGGGTGCTGCGGCATCCGGACGCGCCTCGTGATCCCAGCGTTGCAGGAGTTGATGCGCAAGCTTTACCTCTTCGTCTGTGCTTGTTGCCAGGACATCCAGCAGATCGGGCAGGATTTCGGCTGCCCGCAGATCTTTGAGATCGAGCTGGGCTGTTTTGAAATCATCGACAGAAAAATCCTGGCCGTTTCTCAGTATCTCCTCAATGCGGTCTGCCCGGGCGCTATTGGCGGGGAAATTGTGTATATAGAAAGCACCGGTTTCTCCCATGGTGTCGTTGTTCGCTGTTAAGGCGTAGCCGCATGCTGGATCAACTTCGACTGTGAGGGCGGCTTCAGTGGAGCTGGGGAAATCGAAACGGGATTCCCACCCGGGGAGGGGTACGGAACCTGTGACATCTGAACGGGCGGGTAACGTTGCCGCGATGAATCGGCGCAGCCCATTGTCCCGGTCGACACAGATGATGTTATTCACAAGCGGACACACGTCGTTCTCAAAGAGCTTGTGACCAAATTCTTCCACGTTCCGCGCGAGAGGTAGTTCAGCCAGCGCACCTGCGGAAGTGGGTACATCTGCCAGGGACCAGTGCAGTGCCGTTGCATACCCCGGGGTTTCATCAGCCTGAAGGTTGAGGTCGTTGCAAAGGGATTCGAGCAGCGGCCCGTGGGACGTGTGGGATGTGTTCACATCCTGGCTCGCGCCGCCCTTTATCTCAATACGCTCCTCGACCTGGGTCAGTGGATGCCATTGTTCACCGCGCAGATATTCGCGCCGGTCATTCAGCTTTTCGATATACACGTCGTAGGTATCCACAAAACCAGTTGTCAAACCCCAGGCGACGTGAGGAGTGGTTCCCATCATGAAATAGGGTACGCCGGGAAACGCAGCGCCAAATACGTGCCAGTCGCCGGCGTGCAGATGAACATAGAAGAACGTATTGGGAATCGTGTGGGGTTGATGGGGATCAGTCGCCAGTACCGGCTTTCCCGAGGCCGACAGGGCGCCAGTTACCGCCCAGTTATTGCTCCCGGACAGAACGACGTTGGATGCCTCAGGGTATGCGAGCGAATACGGACTGACAGCAAGATGGGCCAGCGGCTCAGCAAGCGTCTGGACGACCGCTTCGTCTGCTTCAGAAAAGTGATGGACGTGGTTTCTGAACCAGTCTACGCCGTGAGTCGCCATCAGACGGCCGATAGCCATCTTTTCCGTCCAGCTCTTGTGCTGGAACCATGAGGTAAAGCGGTACCGGGCTGCGATATCGGACCGGGTAAAGTGTCTGGGTGTTGCGCCGGCAAACTGAAACTCAGGTGGCAACTCATCGAGTTCGTCTATGACGGCATTCAGGCCGTTCAGATAAGCGTCGACAATCCAGTCACCTGTACTCTCGGGCAAGCCGGTGTTGCGGCCGTGAACGTTGCAGGCTCTCTGAATCGCGTCCTGGGCGACAAACCGTTCCCCCAGCAGTGCTGCCGCCTCACAGTTGGCGTAAGCGGTCGACTGGTGGACCTGCCAGAGCCGCTCCCTTCCACACGCGTAACCCATTCCGCGATAAGCATCTGCCACGGTTGTGGCAAATACATGGGGTATACCGGTTGTATCCCAGATGATCTCGAATGGGGCGTCCACCCCGGACAGGGTTATCTTCATACGCCGTGTTCCATGAATCTCGCCACCCAGCGGTGGTAGTTCTGTACGGCTGCCTCGTTGCGCCCGTACACAAAGTGTTTGTTGGCGCCGGAGTGTATCGCCGCCTGTATGCCGAACCCCACCGGGTAGTCCTCATCTCGCACTGCTGTCAAAACCATCTCGCTGAACGTTTCTGTTTGTTTCTTTTCCTGATCAGTAACCGGTTTTTCTGCTGCGAGGACCGATTGCACGGTGATTGTGCTGTCCGGGTTTGGTCCAGGGAATATCTGGCTGACGAGACAGTGATCGCCGAGGATGCCCGAGATCGACAGGTTGGGGAAACACGAATGAATCAGCCGTACGTGTTCGTCGGGTTGCCAGTCTTCCTTCGGCTGACCGGCGAGGCTCCCAAGGGTCTTGCGCCCGAACGTCAGGCGCTGATGGGGTCCATAGGTGTCCAGGACCAGGAGGTTGCCGACGGTCATCTGCCCCACGGTCTGCCCGTGGAGCTGGTTGTGGTGGTAGACCTCCAGGTAGCCGTCGATGGTGACCTTCCAGCCCGGACCTGGCAGCTCCCGCTGTTCGTGGAGGTGCCATTCGCTGAGCTTCAGGGTGTCGAGTTCGGCTGCAAAATCGCCGAGCCACTCATCGATGTCGAGGACGCCACGCGGGTCGAGTACCACCCAGATAACTCCGCAGCGTTCGGCACAGGGAAGCCCGGTCAGGCCGTAGTCCGCGTGGTTGATGTCTCCAAACGTGTCTTCGCCGTAACAGCCGATCAGCGCACCGGTCGTATCGTAAACCCAGGCGTGATAAGGGCAGGAAAAGACGCGCGCCTGATCGCATCCGTCCGGTTTCAGGCGTGCGCCGCGATGACGGCAGACGTTCAGGAAAGCCCGCACTGTGCCATCTTCGCCGCGTACGATAAGGAGTGGCGTTTCGAGAACGGTCATGGCCTTGTACGACCCGGGTTCAGGCAATTCGAGAGAAAGAGCGAGGCCCAGTGGCAGCGTTTTGAAGATGATCTCCCGCTCACGGGCGTATCGTTCGGGATCGGTGTACGCCTCGACAGGATTTTGCATCACCTCTTCAGCCAGATCAGTTGTCCGTGCCTCAAAATGAGCGAGAGCCCGCGATGCGAGCCCCATCATTCGGGCATCCTGATTCATGCGGAGATACCCCCGTTTTCGCGATTGAATGACTGCCACACGTCGAGCTGTTCGGGATAGTCAGCAGGGATCTTCTCACCCCCAACGACGACCCGTTCAAGCGCATTGAGCGCCGTGGGGTACTCGCTTACCGGGACATAGTAGAAGAAGGAGATGATCCGCTTTTCGAATCGCCACTGCCCGTCAGCCTCGCGACGGTAGGTGTCGTTATAGCGCATGGCTGCCAGGGAACCGGTGCCGCCGGGTGTTGTTTCCGCGTGGCTGAGCACAAGGCCGCTGGCCCGGTTGGGATCATCGGGATCGACGTCGATGGCCACATCGTGGGTCCAGTGGTATCCGGGTCCGCGGATTTTGAAGGTCTCGATGAACATCGATTCGATGGCTGATTTGCCGTCTGCCACCATGGCGCCGTTGGGTGAATCGAATGCAGCATCCTCTGTAAATAGATTCATGAGTTTCGACATGTCGTGTTCGTCGCAGGCAATCGCGTAGTCACTCACGATCCGGCGAATGGCCTCAACCGACTCCAGTCGGTCCAGCCGTCTGAAAATTTCGTTCAGTTCCGAATCGGTCATGGTTCCTCCTCCACCTAAAGTGGTGACGATAGTGCCAGGCACCCCGTCACCACTTTACGCACGTAACAGGCGGCGCGCGTTATCCGCATATTCAGCCGCTTCCTCGCGGACGTTGTAACTCTGCTGATCCCAGCCCGCAAAATTGGTGCCGAAGACCAGGTGATTATTGTTCACTTTCGTTTTCAGAAGCGTGGTTGCCTCCTGTGAGTGCATGTGCACGTCGAACCAGAGACGATGCAGAAACTCATCGAACGCACCGTCCTGTCTGACAACCTCGGTGGCCCAGGGCCGCTTCTGTGCGGCGAGCGCCATGCGCCCGTAAGCATACCCTGTTGCCCCGCCGGCGTGACTCAGGCAGACATCGAGATCCGGGTGGCGGGCGAGCACCTCGCCGTAGATGAGTGTGCAGACCGCAATGGTTTCCTGGGCTGTGATTTAATAATAAATAATAGTAATATAATATACTGAATTTAACTTT
>JANQFF010000408.1 GCA_028277965.1 Pseudomonadales bacterium | reverse complement strand
TCTTGAGAGCACTCTCGGCCGATTTGGCGATGCCGAAGTCCATCAGATAAGGCCGCCCCCTCTGATCGAGAATGATGTTGCTCGGTTTGATGTCCCGATGCACGATGCCCCGGGTGTGGCTGTAGTGGAGGGCGTCGAGCAGCGGGATCGCAAGGCGGGCAACGGCTTGCGGATCGAGGCACGTGCGTTCCTCGAGCTCGGCTGCTGGCTTGCGCCTCTGTTAAATACAATCGTCGGCAGAGGTCGGACAACAAAATTCTCGTCTGAAAGCATGTGGGCTCCTTACTTTTGGGTGAACGAAAAGTGTTACATCATAACGGTGTCACGAGCAGGAAGACACTCACCTGATATGACTTCCGGCGTCGCCGCCACATGCCGCAAGAGGCTACTTTATGACGATTGGAGCTCTATGAGCCGGTGCATGAAGTCCGTACCGGAGTTGAGTTGCGCAATGGAGATAAACTCGTCTGGTTGATGCGCCTGATCGATTGAACCGGGGCCACACATGGCCACCGAGAAACCCGCTTGTTGGAACTGACCGGACTCAGCTGCATAAGGTACTACCTCAATTGAGTTCTGCCCGGACAACTGCTTGGCCAGTTGAACAGCATCCGCGTCCTCTGAAGCGTCGAAGCCCGGCACATCCGCAAGCACTTCGATCGTGATACAGGTATCCGGGCTGATGGTCTGCATCTCCGGTTCGACCACGTCGCGGACAAACCGCTCGTACTCCGCCAGGTATTCACGTGGATCTTCGTCCGGGAGCGTGCGAATGTCGGTTACAAAGCAGCATTCGCGTGCAGTAATGTTGTGCGCGGTACCCCCGTGCACCACACCGCAGTGTAACGTCGAGTACGGTGGTTCAAACGTACACTCCGGACTGGCATCATCGGCGTTTGTGCGTTGCCGCTCCCCCAGCCAGTTGATCAGCCGGCCCGCTATCATGACAGCGGACACACCTCGCTGTTGCTGACTGGAATGAGCCTCGTGCCCTGTCACCCGGGTTTCAAAGTGAAATATGCTCTTGTGACCCGTGACAACCCGCATACTGGTCGGCTCACCCACAATGACCGCTCGTATCGGGGGTAGCTGGTCTTTTATCGTCTCAATCAATCGTGGCGCACCCAGGCAGCCGATTTCTTCGTCATAGGAAAGTGCAAGATGGATCGGACGCTTGAGGTCCTTCATCTCCGGTACCAGCGCCAGAGCAATTGCGCTGAACGCCTTCATGTCACAGGTCCCACGTCCGTAAAGCAATCCTTCCTTTTCGGTGAGCACAAACGGATCTGAATGCCAGTCCTGCCCCTCGACAGGGACAACGTCCGTGTGACCGGACAGGACTACACCACCCGCAACATGAGGTCCGATGGTGGCATACAGATTGGCCTTGGTACCGCAATCACTGGCTACCCGATACGCCTGCACACCGTGTTCTGCCAGGTAGTCCTGAACAAAGTCAATCAGATCGAGGTTTGAACACGAGGAAACCGTCGGATACGAGACAAGCTTTTCCAGCATCTCCCGGGGTGTGTACCGGGCTGGGGTATCTTCCCCGGATTTCGATTGGGTCTCTTGCATCGGTGGACGTGCGATACAAGCCGCTAGGCCTGTTCCCGCGTCCATCGTCGGTGACAGGGACCCGCAGGGCCGCGACTTTTGCCCGCATGTTCGGGATATACGGTCGCTGTATATATATCGCCGTGCTGATCCACCGCCATCTGGTGAATGTAGATGGCGAGTTTCTCGTGCCGTTCGAGCTCCTGCATGGTGTGGGCATCGTAGACCACAAGGTTGCTCATATTGTCGCTGGCATAAAGCCGGTCTCCATAGACGGCAACCGTGAGAGGATTCAGGTGATCCCACTGCTCTATAAAGTTGCCGTCAGGATCGAACACCTGTAACCGGCTTCTGCGGCTGGGATCGTTTTCCCAGCGTTCTTCGGCAATCTGACCGGGGACTGTCATGTAATCGTGTAGCGCACCACCCCGGAAGTCGACAACCACCAACCGGCCGTCCGGCATCATTGTCACTGCATGAGGTGAGTTGAACTGGCCTGGTTCGTTACCCCAACCGCCGATTTCCTTGATGTACTCACCCTCTGGAGAGAACCAGATCAGCCGCGCGTTCCAGTAACCATCCGAAATGACAATGTTGCCGTTTGGCTGCTCAACCACCGCCGTCGGCCCATTGAAATGCTCAGGATCCTTTCCCCATTTGCCCAGCTCGCCAAAGGAGAGAACCAGATCTCCGTTTTTTGTGTATTTCTTCACCATGTGGCCATCGCGGTCGACCGTCCAGATATGGTCATTGATGAAGTAGATTGTGTGTGCGCCCAGCGCAAATCCCGGCTCGTCCGATGGTCCCCAGATACCCAGATAGGTGCCATCGCGGGCAAACCTGGAAACACTGCTCTTGCCCATCTTGTCCTTCATGGCAAGCGGGTGCGCTGCCCAGTGCTCAAGATCACGGGTGAAGAGGTAGATCACACCCTCGTCGTCAACGCAAACCCCTGAACCCATTTCGAACGACATGTCGGGCGGGTAATGCGGCCAGTCCTGGACCAATCGGTAACCAGCCTGGCTCGATAACGTTTCTGCTGTGCTCATGTATCCAATGCCTCTGCGTCGTTCAGCCAGTCGGCGGTATCCAGGTGAGAGACGAATGGTGAAGAGAAATCAGTACCTTTCCACCAAGTTTGTGGTAAACAAACGTGTAGTCCGCGAGGGTCGAGTCGCCATTCTCATTGACGAACGTGTAATGGCCCATGTCCTGGTAGCCCAGACCGCCTGCGCTCAGGATCGGTCCAACCGCGCTCTTAAATTCGACACGCTTCCAGTTATTGAACAGAAAACCCCCATCGTGTGGGTAGTCCGGGTTACCGCCAATGAAGTAGGAACGTGCACCCACTTCGTCCAGCCGGATTTCGTCAGTCAGCGTTGGTTTGAATAGCAGTGGTTCGTCAGGCGAGCCGAAATCGTATAAACCCAGCAGTGTTTCCACGTCCTGATCGACAACAGCCCTGGTCCACGCACCTTGTGCTCTGATGACCTCATCCTTCGTCATCTTTTCGTAATGTCTCATGCTTCCACTACCCGAAAGACACCGCTTCGAAGCCACCGTCGTTGAGCGCTTCAACCAGCTCACCTTCGTTGCGAACAGGGTTCGGAAACCGCGTCGCGCACCGGCCTATATGACTGACGATATGAGCATCGCTCCCGCCAACACCCTGATAGCCCTGTTCATCGGCAAGTGCCTGGGAGACCGCGTCTTCGTCCCCGCGACTCCCGCCGTTGAGGACCTCAATGAAACGTACACCTTCGGGTACGCCATAAGTATCCAGGTGCGCGCTCATACCGACACGCTTACGCCCCGGATGGCACGGAACGGCCACCGCGTTATGCTGGTCGCAGGCCTCGATCACTTGCGCCAGCGGCAGATCAATTCTGGCGAAATCGAACGCTTCCATGAGCGGTGCCGTGACGCCGAACACCAGCACATGGCCATACTCGGTTTCTACCTCAGCACCCTTTAGAATGGTGATGTCGAACTCGTTCGCCAGGGGTGAGTAGTCTAGATCCAGGTCGAACAGGCGATGTTCTGTCAGCACAAAGCCGTCAATGGGTACCTCTTTCGTACGTATCCACTGACAGTAGTTTTCGACTTTGGCACGACCATCGTCGGATCGAATGGAATGAGAATGCAGATCGAGTATCACGATTCATTTCACCTGAAAGTTAGCTGCGCAATTTTAGCAGGAGTGACCATGCACCGCATGTCAGTTGCCTGAATGCCAAGGGTGATTTATCGCCAGCCTGACGGGTCCGCCAGGACCGTTCACGTCACCGCGGGGGAAACGGTGCTCGATGGAGCCCTCGATAACGTGATCGAGGGGATCATCGGACAATGTGGCGGCGCTATGAACTGCCTGACCTGCCATTGCTACGTGGCACCTGAATGGCGTGACCGCGTACCACCCCCCGAGGAGGACGAGGCTGAGATGCTGGACTACGTCGTGGTCCCGGGACCTGGCGGCCGGCTCGGCTGTCAGCTGCACATCACCGACGCGCTCGATGGCCTGACTGTACAGGTACCGATCGCGCAGCTTCCCGACGACCTTCCGGAAACCGACTGACAGAGGAGCCAGGTGGCGTGACTCAACGCCTCAAATCGATAATCACCTTACACTGATCGGTTGGAGATTTGAGCGCATCAAACGCCTCGGGCAATTCGTCCAGCGACACCACGTTTGTGATCATCGCGGACCCATCTATCCGGCCTTCAATCATCATCTGTATGGTAAAGTCCCAGTCTTCCTTGTCGTAAGCCACCGCCCACTGGATCCTGAGTTCTTTCGAGAACGCGATGAGCGGCATGATGTTGTCTGGGTGATCGCAAAGACCAATACCCATAATGAGGCCACGTCTGGGTGCCCGCTCAATACACTGCTGGAGAATGCCAGGCGCACCCACACAATCGAATTGGATGTCAGGCGCCCCGGCTGTGATATCCGCAAACCTGTTTAACACGTCCCCGGATGGGTCAACAATATCCTTAAACCCAAGGGTGTTGGCCAGATCGATGCGTGCGGGGGACATCTCGCTGATAACGATATTCCTGGCACCAAAAAAGCGGCACCAGATGGCACAAGCCAGACCGATCGGCCCTGCACCGACGATGAGCACACGTTTTTCGTCAACACCTTGCGCCATCTTGACGGAATGCAGGCCAACCGTGAGAGGTTCCACCAGGGCACCATCGAGATCGTTGAGTTCCGGCGGTATACGCACGACACTCGCAGGATCGACTTTCACATATTCAGCGTAGGCACCGGTCACCTCTCCGAGCCCAATCGTCTGCTCTTTTATGAACGGCAGCGATGTCACCCGGTCACCGATCGCAAATGCCCCTTCCGTCACCGCGTCTCCCACCTCGACGATTTCACCGGAGAATTCGTGGCCAAAAACGGTGTTCGGGGGCGCCATAAACGGACCTTCCTTCGACGCATGTATGTCCGTACCACAAATACCGCAGTGCGATACGCGAACCAGCAGCTCGTCATCCGCGATTTCCGGTATGTCTATATCCTCGATCGACAGGGGCGCGCCAGGGCCCGTAAATACTGCCGCACGCATACATCCTCTCCTCAACTGCACTCGGACAACGATACCCTACTCGCCAGCCCCCTCGAAACACTTGGTATTTATCGCCACGAGGATGTTATAACGTTACATCCGATTTCCTCCGTCTGACCAGTTGTGAATGCGGGGGTCGCATACCAACTGTGTACAATCGATCGGGTTTCAGCCAAAGGCACACCTATGCGCTACACCGTACTGATCGCAGCATTTCTGCTCACAGGCTGCGGTAACGAACCGTCATCGGACCGCAATGGATCGGCTGGATCGCCACCCGCAAACGACAAACCACCAAGCCTCGAAGTCCTGGCAACCGGCGCGAACATCGCAGGGGCAAACGGCATCCACTTCGGCCCGGATGGTCTGCTCTATGTGACCTCGGTTATTGGTTCCGACCTGACACTTCTCAATCCGGACACTGGCGAACAGGTGCGCCGATTCACGGCTGCAGACGGCGTAATCGGTCCCGACGACGTTGCCTTCGCTTCCGACGGTTCGTATTACTGGACGTCGATCCTCACTGGCGAAGTGGCGGGGTTTGACCCATCCGGCAACAAGGTGATCGCAGCGCAGCTTCCGCCCGGTCCGAATCCGATTACCTTCTCAGACGATGACCGGTTGTTTGTCTCCCAGTGTTTCCTCGGTGTTAACGTTTACGAGCTGGATCCAGCCGGTATAAAAGAACCGCGATTGATTGCTGATGACCTGGGACCCGGCTGTGGGCTCAATGGCATGGACTGGGGACCGGACGGACGGCTTTACGGTCCGCGGTGGTTCGTCGGCGAAGTTGTGAGCCTGGATGTGGATTCCGGGGAAAGACGGGTGGAAGCAACCGGATTGATTACACCAGCCGCTGTCAAGTTCGACAGCCAGGGTGTGCTTCATGTGCTCGACACCGGTGCCGGTACCGTTATTCGTGTGACCCCGGACGCACGTGAGGTGATCGCCACACTCGAACCCGGGCTCGATAACTTCGCCTTTGATGCCACCGACACCCTTTTTGTGTCGAGTTTCGCGGACGGATTCATCAAACGAGTCAACGCTGATGGAACACTTACCACGTTACAACCGGGGGGGATGGCTCACCCGGGCGGGGTGGTCGTCGTTGATGACATCGTCTGGGTCGCGGATATACACGCGATTCGCGGCTTCGACCGCATCAGCGGTGACGAGATCGATACTCAGCGAAACGTGGTTGGCATGGGAGAGATGGGCGGAGCGATCAACCTGGCGGTAGACGGAGACAATCTGATACTGACGTCCTGGTTCGATGGCGATGTCCGCATCTGGAATCCTGGTACGCGGAGTCGTGTCGCACATTTTCCGAACCTCGCAGGGCCCGTGGCAGCTGTGCGCTATGCAGGAAGCGTCGCGATTGCAGAACACGGAACAGGCAGCGTGACCCTGTATGGTCCTGAAAAAACAACCCTCGTAACGGACCTTCCGGCACCAGGCGGGTTAGTTGTCCACAAGAATGACCTTTTCGTAAGCGACCGCTCCCTGGGTCAGATCCTGAAAATCGCCAGCTCCGGCACTTCCCTGACAGAACCGCAGGTTGTGGTAAGCGGGCTGGATTCCCCTGAAGGCTTCCTGGTAGTTGACGATACGTTTGTTGTCGTTGAGGCAGCGGCGGCACGGGTTGTAAAGGTCGACGCGGACCATAACCGGCACGTTCTGGCTGAACTTTCTCCAGGCTCTGCTGCCACAGAAGGTTTGCCCCCATCCCAGGTGTTCAATGGCATTGCGATGGACACGGACGGCAGCCTCTTCTTCGCAGGTGAATCATCTCGGGTCCTGTATCGGATCAAGGCACCCTGGTAATTCTGACAGTCCAAAGCTGACCCGGTCCGGGTCACGCGGTCGATCGCAACGAAAATGACACATGAACTAAGACCTACCGTTGTCCTGATCGCAATCACCCTGTTTTTCGTATCTGGAGCGGCTGCGCTCGTCTACGAAGTGCTCTGGATGAAGGAGTTGTCTCTCCTATTCGGCAACACCGCGCAGGCTGCGGCCGCCACGCTTGCTGCCTTCTTCTCGGGTATAGCCGCCGGGAACGCCTACTGGGGACGACGCACGGCCCACATGAACCGCCCGCTGCGCGCCTACGGTTTCCTGGAACTTGGGGTCGCAAGCAGCGCAGTTTTCTACTTTGTGATTCTTCTCATTTACGACAATCTCTACCAGACGCTGTTTGGTGTACTGGAAAACGCGCCCACCGTATTTACTCTGATCAAGTTCACGCTGTCTTTTGTTCTGTTCTTTCCAGCTGCCTTTTTTATGGGTGGAACCCTGCCGATCATGACCCAGTTTCTGGTGAGGCAGAAAAACACTCTCGGCAGCCGTGCGTCCCTGGTCTATGCGATCAACACTCTTGGCGCAGCGGGTGGCGCGATGCTGGCCGGTTTCGTTCTGCCTCAAACTCTCGGGTTCCAGACCTCGTACCTCGCTGCGATGACAGCGACCCTTGTCGTTGCAATGGCCGCAGTGGTGCTCGACCGTGGCCAATCACCCGCCGCCGTGGATAGTCAAAGCATCTCCCGGTCTGAAGCGTCTTCACCTGCAGCACCAGTAAACGCAGGCACGAACCCATATTCACCCCGGATTCTCACAATGCTCGCTGCCCTTTCGGGCTTTGCGGCCCTTGGGCTGCAGGTATTGTGGATCCGGATGTTTGCACAGGTGCTGCACAACTCGACGTATACCTACGCCGCCATATTGTCGATATTCCTCATCGCGTTGGCACTCGGCGGAGTACTTGCCAGGGCGTGTGCGCAACGGATCGAGAACGTGTCAGCGTTTTTGCCTGTATTGCTGACGGTATCCGGGCTGCTGGTCGCAGGTTCTCCATTGCTTTTCGACACGCTTACTGACGGGGGAACCTACATTGGCGGTGAGGCCGACTTTTTCAGCTACATGCTGCAGATCGTCTGGATGACCACGGTTGTGATTGGCCTGCCGGTGTTGGTTCTGGGCATTCTCCTGCCGTACCTTTTCAAACTCGCAGAGAGTGGTGTACATGGTCCGGGCGAAACCGTCGGCCGGCTTGTTTCTACAAATACGATCGCTTCAATCATCGGCTCCGTGGTTGCCGGGTTTGTGCTCCTCGGTTGGCTGGGGCTCTGGCCGAGCCTCCAGATGATGGCGGGGCTCTACATCGCCGCAGCGGTCTGGCTCACGATCGAACGTCCCCCACAGAGCCATGGTGTGAGGTTCATGCCGGTATTCGGTGTGCTCATGCTGATTACCATCCTGGATACAAGTCGAATACCTGTGGTTCGTGTCGATCCCGTGGACAGGCAGGAAACTCTTTTGAAAGTCTGGCAAGGCGCAGATGCAACAGTGGCGGTAGTCCGACAGGCGGGACACCTCAGGACCAAACTGAACAACTGGTACACGCTTGGCAGCACAGGTGACACGACCACGCAGCAAGTACAGACACACCTGCCCATGCTGCTGCACAAAGCACCGAAACGCGTTTTCTACCTGGGTCTCGGCACCGGGATTACCGCTGGTGCCGCGCTCGATTATGACGTTGAGGAAGTGGTGGTCACCGAGATCGCGGCATCAGTCATTCAGGCCTCACGTGAGTTTTTCACCGAGCACACCAATGGCTTGTACGACGATCCTCGTGTTCGTGTCATTGGCGAAGATGGGAGAACGGTTTTGCGGGGCGGTCGCGACAGATTCGACCTGATCATCAGCGATCTCTTCATACCCTGGAAAGCAGGGACAGGCACACTGTATTCGGTTGAGCACTATCAGACTTCGCTGGAGCGATTGGGGCCTGGCGGTTTGTATGCCCAATGGGTCCCCCTCTACCAGATGACCGAGGCTGAACTGGCGATCATCGGCCGATCGATGCTCGAGGTTTTTCCTCTGGTCACCTTCTGGCGCGGCAACTTCTGGGCAGACCGGCCGGTCGCTGCGCTGATCGGGCACCGGGACCCTACGCCAATCAGCACGGAGACCCCACTAATCAAAGCCTCGGAGGTGGCGCTGCGAGATCATGTGGACGGATCGGGAGACAGAATTCCGCTCATCGCTCACTACGCAGGCCAGCTGACGACAGATGCCGGGCTGATCAAAGCCGCACCCGTCAATACCGACAATCGCCCCATCATCGAGTACCTCGCACCGATCAATCACCGGCTCGAGCGAGCCGGAGAGGCTACGTGGTTTGTCGAGGAACCCATGCTGGAGTTCATGTCCAAACATGTAGGCCGGGATGCACTGGCGGATGATACGTATCTGTCTGAACTCGCTACAGCGTGGCACGGCGCAATTCAGGCCGGATATTACCTGCACGCTTCCTACGTGCTGGAGGAACGGCACGAGGACGACGCCCGCGAGGCAAAAGAAGTGTTCCAGGATTCGCTGCATCGGGCGGCGATGGCATTTGACCGCCCGCTCAGATAGCCCCTGACAGACAGCACCTGAGAGGCGCTCCGGCGCCAGATTTCAGGCGCATGTCTGGCAGCGTTGTGGATATGTTATAACGTTTAGACCAACACGAAGGACACGCAAAACCATGACAGAGATGACCGGAAAGGTTGCTATTGTGACCGGCGCAGCACGAGGGTTGGGGGCCAGGCTTACGCCATCCATCTGGCGAAACACGGTGCAAAAGTAGTCGCAGGTGACGTTCGGGATTGTGCAGAGACAGTCAGTGCCATCGAACGTGACGGGGGTGAGGCGCTGGGGTTATCTCTGGACGTCGGTGATACATCTTCCTGCGAAGCGATGGCTGCAGCCACGCTCGAGCGGTTTGGCCAGATTGATGCCCTGATCAACAACGCGGCTCTATACGGGGGGTTGTCCAGCGGACGCGTCAACGAACTGGACGAGGAAGAGTGGCAACGCGTGATGAACGTGAACGTCACAGGTGTCTGGCGCTGCGCAAAGGTCGTGATCGATCCAATGAAGCAAGCCGGTGGAGGCAGCATCGTCAACATCGCTTCACTGGCGGCACTGCACGGAGTCGCAAATGGCGCTCACTATGCAACAAGCAAAGCCGCCGTGATTGGTTTGAGCCGGACCATGGCGCGAGAGCTCGGCCGCTACTGGATCCGTGTAAATTCGGTTGCGCCTTCCGCCGTCATGACAGAGGGAACCAGTGAATTTATGGGTGACCGCCTGGAGAAGGCGAAAGAGGCGATCGCAGCTGGCCAGAGCCTGCGGCGTAACCTGGAGACCGAAGACCTGGTAGGGACCGTGCTCTTCCTTGCAAGTGATGCGAGCAAATTCGTATCAGGTCAGACCATCATGGTCGATGGTGGGACACACTTTCTCTAGGTTTTTATCTCGTTAACTACTTTCTCTGGCTCACGGCTTCGAGGTTAAATGGCCTGAATGAACTGGCTAAAAGACCCGCTTGCCGCCTTCCTTGCCGGAGGTGCTCTCATATTTCTTGCATCAATGTTCGTTTCGGATGCTGAGATCTCCTACGACGTTGAAGTCCGTGACGCCGATATAGAACGTCTGCATGACCACTGGAACATGCAGATGCGGCGTCCACCCACTGTCCAGGAGCTTGCTGACCTTGTAGAGCAGTTTGTCAAAGACGAAATCTATTTCCGGGAATCGAAACGCCTGGGCCTTGACGCCAATGATTCCATTGTCCGCCGTCGCATGGTTCAGAAACTCACTTATCTGACGGAAGACATAGCAGCCTCCAATCCGCTCGAAGAAGCTGCGTTGCAAGCGTATTTCGAAGAAAACCAGGAAGACTATCGCGTCTCTGCGCAGTTCTCGTTTTCGCACAGGTATTTCTCTACCGACCGGCGCGACGATGCAGAAGGAGATGCACGCCGGGCCCTTGAAACCGGTGCATCCGGTGACCCCTTCATGTTGCAGAATTCGTACAACGGTCGTTCCGAAAGCCAGATCGGCGATCTCTTTGGACGAGACTTTGCCAGCGCTCTTGCTCAGCTCGAACCGGGGAAATCCCCCCAGGGGCCTATCGAATCCGCTTACGGCTGGCACACAGTCAAACTCACCTCGGTCGAAGCTGCACATATACCCGACTTTGCAGAGGTTGCAGACCGCGTGGCGAGCGATGCTGAACAGGCTGCTCGACATTCAGCCAATGAGGCGTATTACGACGACCTGAAGACGCGATACAACGTGATCTATCCGGACCCGTGATCCGTCCACAACTCATACCGGTATTGATCTGCACGATCGTCGCAGCTTCAGCGGGTCACCATGCGTACGCGCATGAGATCCGGCCGGGGTATCTGCAACTGACCGAGGTTGACGAAGCCTCGACGAGGTATCACATCCTGTGGAAACAGCCGGTGTTGCAGAATACACCTGTGCCCATAGAACCGGTGTTTTCCGAGGAGTGTGAGCTTACCGATCTGGCCCCGCCTGAAGTTGCGAGCGCCGCGTTGATTTATCACTGGCAAACAGACTGCGACCTCAGTCAGTCTTCAGTTGAAATAGACGGATTAATCACCGCACACACGGACGTGCTGGTTCGGGTCGAAACGCTGGATGGTGAATCGGCCAGCCATGTCCTGCGGCCGGACAAACCAACCCTCGATCTCAAAGAAGAGGGTGCACCTGCGCTGAGTTACTTCATGATTGGCGTCGAGCACCTTGTTTTCGGCATAGATCACCTGCTCTTTGTGATTGGTCTTTTCCTGTTCATACGGGCACCCATAGCTCTCATCAAGACAATTACCGCTTTTACGGTGTCACACAGCATCACCCTTGCGTTGTCGGTTCTGGAGATTGTCAAACTCGACCAGGGGCCTATCGAAGCTGTGATCGCGCTCTCAATCCTCTTTCTTGCCCGTGAGCTGGTCCAGGACGAGAGCAAGCGGTCACGCCTGACACTGGGGCGCCCCTGGGTGATGGCTTTCATTTTCGGGCTGCTTCACGGGCTCGGGTTTGCAGGCGCGCTGGCAGATATTGGTTTACCCGCTGATGACCTCTGGCTGTCACTACTTCTGTTCAATGTGGGTATTGAAGCTGGCCAGATAGCCGTCATCCTCGTGCTGGCGGCAGTCGCATGGACGTTGTCCCGACTGGACTGGCAGAAATACTTCAATATCGGTGCCGCCTGGAGCATGGGCTACGTGGCCGCCTTCTGGACGATTGACCGAATCGTACGACTACTTCTGTGAGGAACGGAGCGATATACTAAACGCGGCAAAACGGAGGGGTGAGCCATGAGAATTGTTTTTTTTGTCGCGGCACTGCTGGCATTCGGCTGTAGTCAGGAAACTGCAGTTGAATCACAAACCACTGATACCGGTCAGGCAGATGCTGTTGAAGCTGCAGCTCAAACTGCAGCCGAACCGGTTATTGAAGTAAACCCGAACAAAAACGCCTACTTTGGCGATACCCATGTTCACACGATCCTGTCGTTCGACGCTTACATCATGGGTACCCGGCGCACTCCCGATGACGCGTACGAATTTGCCAAGGGAGGCGCCATAGAACATGCATCCGGATTCAAGATGCAGATGAAAAAGCCACTGGATTTTCTGGCGGTTTCCGATCATGCGTTTTATCTCGGCATGATGCGCGAGCTGGCTGATGAAGAGGGTCCGTATGGAGATCACCGGCTCAGCGAGGTTGTCGCTGGGGCCACATCAGCACAGGGCTCTACTGCCGCTTTTCAGGCGGTTCTCGGCCATCTGCGGGATCGGGACCCTAACGCTCCGGATGATCTGGACGACCGGGACGTCCGCCGTAGTGCCTGGCAGGAAGTGATTGAGTCGGCGGAACGACACAACGACCCGGGCAACTTCACCGCATTTATAGGCTACGAGTTCACTTCTTCCGGACCCGGTGCGCAGAACCTGCACCGCAACGTGATCTTCCGAAACGATAAAGTACCTGCGATACCATTCAGTCGCCTAGATTCGATCAACCCCGAAGATCTATGGGCCTGGATGGACACCAACCGCGACCAGGGTATCGAGTCACTCGCGATCCCTCACAACCCCAACGGTTCGGATGGCTGGATGTTCGAGCGGACGTATTTCCAGTCCGATAAGCCAATCGACGCAGCTTATGCTGAACTGAGGATGCGTAACGAGCCGCTCGTCGAAAACTCGCAGGTTAAAGGCACCTCCGATACGCATCCGCTGCTTTCCCCAAACGACGAATGGGCGGACTTTGAGTTGATGGAACTGCGTATTGCCTCAACCCTGCCTTCTCGACCTGAGGGCAGCTACGTCCGTAACGCTTTACTTAACGGCATGCTCATAGAAGAGGAAACCGGAACTAATCCCTACAAATTCGGGGTCATCGCCGCATCTGACACTCACAATGCTGCCGGATCATTTGAGGAAGACAACTACTGGAGCAAAACGGGCCTGATGGACATCAACCCTGTCAATCGGGGCTCAGTGCCGCTGCCGGATTCAGACCCGGCAAGTCCTGAATATGCGTCCGGAGCTTCGAACTTCTGGGGCGCTTCAGGCCTCGCCGGGGTCTGGGCCGAGTCCAATACCCGTGATGCTCTTTACGACAGCTTCAGAAGGAAAGAAACGTTCGCAACCAGTGGTCCGCACATCAGGGTACGTTTCTTCGGTGGACGTGGACTCGATGCAAGCCTCGAGGGAACAGACGATGTGATCGCCACTGCGTATGCCAACGGCGTTCCCATGGGCGGCGAAATCAACGGTCCCGGTGACGAAGCACCGAGCTTCTATCTCTGGGCGAGCAAAGATCCTGACACTGAGAAACTGCAACGCTTACAGATCATCAAAGGGTGGATCGAGGACGGTGACCGTAAAGAAGCGGTCTTTGATGTCGCCTGTTCAGACGGCGGCCAGGTCGATCCTGCGACCAACCGCTGCCCCGACAACGGGGCAAGCGTGGATATCGCTACATGCGCAACAACGCCGGACGTTGGAGCGAGTGAACTCAGCGCAACCTGGACAGACCCGGGCTTCGATCCCGGCCAACGCGCTTTCTACTACGTGCGCGTGCTGGAAAATCCCAAATGCCGCTGGTCTACATGGGACGCTATTCGGGCCGGGACACCCCCCAATCCGAACATGCATGCAACCATCCAGGATCGCGCCTGGTCTTCGCCCATCTGGTTCAACCCATCCTAGGGTGGGTTGACCTCACGAGGGCGAAAGTCATGTTATGTTGTAACATGTTGCGGATAAATCCATGAACCGGAGCCTCGTCGCTGACAATGTCCTCGCCTTTCCCGCAAAACTACGACGAATGGGTGCACTGCATAACCGTTGAGTGCGGCATTCCGCTCACATCGGATTTCGTATCCCAGCGCCTCGCGGTATGGCGCAACGAAGGGTCGGAAGAGACACAACGATTCCGCAAACTGTATGGGGATGCGCATTGGCAGGCCGTAATCGGCTGGTTTGAGCGCGCCGAACGAGACCAGCCTGTTAGTGGTGAATCGGCGCCTGGCTGAACAGAATTTTTTTTGGGGGGTCCTGTGCACAAATGCTCACTGCTTGTTGTCCTTCTGGTGATGGCGGGTTGTAACACCGTGGACCCGGCGCCTGACATCGCCAATGCTGATGAACGTGCAACCCTGGCTGCAAATTCCGAACTGCCTCAACCGACAACTGAAACCAGCCTCTTGAGCTGCGAGCCGATCGCCGGGATGACACCTCATTGCGGGTATCAGAACCCGGAAGACCTTGTGCACATTCCCGGCACGGACCTCCTGATTGTCAGCGAAATGGGTGAGTTCATGGCTGACTCGCCAGGCAGTCTTTCCCTGCTGAACATCTCGACGGGCTTGAAGGAAACGTTAACGATTGACTGGTCAGTTGGCGGGAATTCTCCTACCCATGAATCCTGGGGTGAGGCCAACTGTGAGCCACCCGACGCGTCAGCCCTCAGCCCCCATGGCATCGATCTTATTGTTCGCGATGACGGTGCTGTGGCACTGCTTGTCGTCAATCATGGCAAGCGTGAGTCCGTTGAGTTTTTTGCTGTCACTCCCACCGGTGATCTCACCTGGCGCGGCTGCGCTCTGCCGCCGGGAGACCCGTTCATCAATGATGTCGCTGCACGCCGCGACGGTGGTTTCTATGTCACCCATATGTGGAACAAGTCCAACAGCTTCGAAGAAACAGCAGCGAAGTTACTCAACGGCGAAGCTACCGGCTGGGTTTGGGCATGGACACCCGCTGCCGGTTTTTCGCGCTTACCGGGGTCGGCCGACCTGATGCCGAATGGAATTGCGCTCGCAGCAGACCAGCGCACCCTCTACGTCAATGTCTATATGGGCAACAAAACATTTGCGATAGACCTCGCCAGCCAAGCCCGGACCGCTGAAGTGGAACTGCGCCAGCCCGACAACGTCAGCATCGGCGCGGACGGAGCGTTATGGATAGCCTCCCATCAGCATGACCCGATCGGTCAGGCATGCACACAGGTCACTGCCGGGCCGTGCCTCCTGCCATTTCAGGTTGTCAAAGCAGATCCCCAAACTCTGGAACCCGATGTCATCGTCAACCACGACGGCCCGCCAATGGGGTATGCAACGGTTGCATTAAAAATCGGGAATCGAATCTACCTGGGCACTGCACACGGTGACCGTGTGGTGAGTGTCAAACTGAATGATGAGGAAACCTTATGAAAACTCTGATGATGGCTCTGGCACTGACAGTCCCATTTTCGATCTCGGTGGCAGCGACCGACGTGGGGACCATCGAATTTCCAACGTCCACGCAATCGAAAGAAGCCCAGACGCACTTCCTGCGCGGCGCCACCATTCTCCACAGTTTCGGCTGGAAGCAGGCAATCGAGTCTTTCCAGGCGGCACAGGCGGCTGACCCGGACCTCGCTCTGGCGTATTGGGGCGAGTCGCTCTGCTACAACCACCCGCTACTGCCCGAGATGGACCGGGAAACACCGCAGAATGTGTTGAATAAACTCGGACCAACGCTCGAAGCGCGCCTGGCAAAGGCGCCAACCGCTCGAGAAAAAGGTTTTTTGCGTGCTGTAGATGCACTCTTTTTCGGCGAAGGTGACATCAAAGCCCGGCGCGTCGCGTATATGCACATCATGCGGGACCTGCACGAGGCATTCCCGGATGACGATGAAGTTGCCGCGTTTTACGCGTTGTCGCTCATCAGCGCTGGAGGCGCTGCCGGGAAAGAAGGGGAACGCGAGCGCATTCTTGCAGGCTCCATCGGCTTGCAGCTCTTTGAGCGCAACCGCGAGCACCCTGGAGCCGCTCACTACACGATCCATGCTTTTGACGACCCTGTTCACGCCATACTTGCTTTGCCCGCAGCAGAGAAGTTTGCCAGCATTGCCCCGGCTGTCTCTCATGCCCGTCACATGCCGTCCCACATCTTCATTCAACTCGGGATGTGGCAACAGGTAGCCGACTCGAACCAGTCTGCGTACGACGCCGCGGTGGATCTCTACGAACCCGGGGATAACGCCGGTGACATGGTGCACGCCCTGGACTGGGGCCAGTATGGCGATCTGCAGCTCGGTGATTATGAGCGCGCACTCGTCTGGATCGAGCGCATGGAAAAGATCGCCGCTGAAATCAAGGGGCAAGCCCGGGTCACCGCAGCACTGCCACGCGTTAAGGCGCGCTACGTGCTGGAAACCCAAAACTGGCGCACAACCCCCGTGAGTGACACTAGCGCACCCACAGAACTCTACGCGACAGGCATCAGCGCCATCGAGCTGGGTGACATGGAAATGGCGAAGAAAGCATCAACAGCGATTGCAGCGAAAGCACAAGCAGCAGCCGGAAAAGATTCGTTCTATAACCGGCAGGCTTTGCCGCTTGCAATCATGGACAAACAGCTCAAAGGCGCTATTGCACTTTCCCAGGGTCAGACCGAATCGGGCCTGGCCCTGTTGAAGGCGGCCGTCGAGATTGCTGAGCAGATGCCCTTGCCCAGAGGGGCACCCAACCCGCTTAAACCCGCTCACGAGTTGCTCGGGGAAGCGTTGCTGGAAGCCGGTCACCCGACTGATGCCATTGCGGCCTTCGATGAATCACTCCTGCGGATGCCCAATCGACCTCGCTCGCTGCTGGGACTGGCCCGGGCACACGCAGCCCTGGGCAATCGTCAGGCCGCACGGGAAAGTTATGAACGTCTGGCGAACGTCTGGAAGAACCGCGACTTTGCAGAGCTCAAAGAGGCAGACGATTTCCTCGCAGCCAGATGATTCAAAAGATCACAACCGCAGCTATTGTCGGCGCACTGATCACGGGATGTGGTTCTCCGCCCGATTCCGTTGACGGTTCTGAAACGGCTTCTCCCCAGGTCGAAGAACCCAGCCTGCACAAATCCCTGCTGGTGCTCGACAGTCACCTCGACACCCCGGCCCTGTTCCATCGCGATACCTACAGCTTCGCAGAACGGGGATCATTTGCTATCGATGGCACAAATGTCGATCTGCCTCGCATCCGCGCGGGTGGCCTGGACGGTGGCTTCTGGGTCATCTTCACGCGCCAGGGGCCTCTCGATGAGGCATCCTACATCGACGCCCGCACGTCCGCGTTGCTACGGCAGATGTCCATCCGGGAGCTGGCTGCCAGGTACAGCAGCGAGGTTGAACTCGCATTCAACGCAGACGACGCAGACCGGATCCACGAGGCCGGTAAAGTGGTGGTTTTCCAGAGCATGGAAAACGCGTACCCGCTGGGAGAGGACCTGTCTCTCCTGGAGACGTTTTACGTCGGTGGTCTGCGGATGCTGGGTCCGGTTCACTTCAGCAACAACCAGTTTGCCGACAGCTCAACAGACAGCGTTGTGCTCTACGAAGGGTTGAGCCCGTTGGGTGAGGCACTCGTTCGGGAAGCCAACCGGCTTGGCATCATGCTCGATGCGTCGCACGCTTCGGACGCTGCCTTGATCGACATGATGAGAGTATCGACAACCCCCATCATCCTGTCACACAGCGGACCCGATGGTGTATATGACCATGCCCGCAACGTGCCCGATGAGCTCCTGATCGAGCTCGCAGAAAGTGGCGGGGTTGTCCACGTCAACGCATTTGGTGGTTATCTCGAAGAACTGCAGCAGTCACCCGAACTCAAGGCTGCGATGGATTCACTGAACGCCGAGTTTGGTTCAGACCTGACTGCCCTGTCTCCGGAACGGGCCGAAGAATACCGGACCGCTCGCGGAAAGGTCTTCGAGGAACATCCACCACCCCGCTCCACTTTCGAGAAATACCTGGAACACCTTTTTTACGTTCTGGACCTCGTTGGTCCCGACCATGTGGGCATCGGTGCAGACTGGGACGGCGGTGGCGGTGTCGACGGGATGGAAGATGTTGCTGCAATCCCCAAAGTCACAGCTGCCCTCATCGATGCGGGCTATACGGAAGACGACATTGAGAAGATCTGGTCGGGTAACCTGCTGCGCCTGATGCGGGAAGTTGAAGCCGCGCGGACAACCACGCTCGCCTCTCCGGCTATCGTCAGGTAGATTCAGTACGAAACCACCACCGCCGTCGCCGGGTTCAGATCCTCGCGGGGGTCGGTGAGCAGACCTGCCGGAAACTCAACCCGTACGACGCGCGATTCCACGTCCAGGCACAGCTTGTGATTGTTGTCCCCATCACCCAGGTCACCCAGCGCAAACGGTACAACCTCGGCTAATCCACCTCCTTCTTTCTCGACAAACACACGGTAGGCAGATCTTTCGATGTCATCGACCTCATCGCCGCCGGGTTTAGTGACACCACCCGCCCAGACTACCCGGATAATCTGCCTGGTCGATTCTGGACAGCCGCTGCCGCCACCAAAAGGCAGGGTGCTCGCCTCTTTGCCCAGCTCCCACTGCTCATCACTGACCACTTCGGCGTGCATCAGGCCAGGGCCATGCTCGAGGGGTGTGACTTCAACCGCCTCGCCTCCGAAATTGGACCGGTGATCCAGGGACATGATATTGCCCGTGATCTCGACAGTGGTTGGCTGGTTGTTCACGGACCCAAAGTCACCCAGCAGCAGAATCGTTCGGATTTCTCCAACATCGTTGGCCGGTGCGGGTGTGGCGCATGCCACACTGACCTCCGTTCCATCTGCCAGCGTCACGCCAAAATCACCCGCCTGGACAGTTGCGGTATCCACCTCATGGGAAAAAATGACGGGCATGCCATCTTTGTGTCCAAATTCACCACAAATCCGGTAACTGGCAAGCAGAGGGATGGCATCGTCCAGCCCATAAAACGCAGAGAGCAGGGACGGTACAGGGCCTGCACCAGCATCCGGATAATCACTCAATACCGTCGAATCACTCTGATCGGTGTTCGACAGTTCACCTATGTCAGAACACCCCTGGAGCATCAGAAGGACCACCAGAGCAGCAGACAATTTCCAGTATCGACGGGCAGACATCATGGAATGGGAAGGTAGCCATTCGCGACACCTTTTGTAAAAACGCTTACAGCATCGTGCGGATGCAGGCTCTCCATGTGCTCCACACGCACCCAGAAGTCCGAGAATCGGGATTCGTTGTTCAGCGCTTTTTGTACCCGACGCCCGGCGTCCTCACAGAACATGAGGTTAGCTGCGTTACGTCGAGCAAATTCCTGCTCATCTTCCCTTTTCACCGCCGTCTGAACCGCGGTCTGGAGCGTTTCTTCCGTCATGTCGATGAGATCCGATATCGGAAACTCCGCTATCCCTGGTTCCAGGCGTGTCAGGATGTGCACTTCGCTACGCTGAGAATGCGGTGTGGCGGCTATCCCCTCTTCAGTTCCCAACCAGGCTCTGACGTCTTCCGCCCGAACGGTGTCCTGTCCGTTAAAGTCCTTGTCGAACTGGGTCTGGATAATCTGGCGTGCCAGCGCAGCAGAACAAGGGCATGTTGATGAATATCGAACGGTAACCCCCAGTTCGATATGCAGTTCACCATCGATGAATGTGCCCTTCAGCAAGACCGGATAGCTGTTCCATCCAGCGTTGTCAGACAGTAACGCCGGGCGTCGAAGCAGGTGCTCGAAGTCGAACTGAATAAACGCCCGGGAACTCAGATCCGTATGGGATTTCAATACGTCGTCGAGCAGATCGGTCATAACCGATGGCGTGAGCGCGTTTTCTTCAGCGCTGGCATCGAGAATCAGATACAAGCGCGACATATGGATGCCTTTGGCCTGGGGATCTTCGAGATCAACATAAATCTGGGCTTTGGCGGCCACCTGGTGGGTCACACCGCCATCGGAAACCCTGAGGGGCACATGCACGTTGCTCATTCCAACCCAGTCCAATGTGCCCTGAGGGTGGATATGTTCATGAGACGCGATGTCGGGCATTTCTACCACCTCGGCATAACGATTCGTCATTTCGATCAAACTCCTGGTTCTAATGTCACTTATAGAAGACTTTGTTGTGATATAACCTAACACATCTGGACTCATTCTCGATTCCAGCCCTCGCCCTGTTTGTGCAGAACTCTGATCTACTTTGGAGGATCGTGATGGTTGCGAAGATCAATCGCCGGATTGTCCTGAAAGGGACGCTCGCCGCTGCTGTCGGTTACCTGGCAGGGTGTAGCGCCGGAAAAAACCCACCCACTTCCGTGTCGCGGCCCGGGTTCACACCCGTCTCGATGGCTGCTGTAGACGGCAGGAGCGTCGTGATTGCAGACGAGTACGAGTACCAGATCCTCATTCCCTGGGGGGAACCTCTGGCTTCAGACGAACCGGCGTGGAGCTGGCCACCCACTGCAGACGCCCAGACACAACAGGTTGGAATTGGGCATGACGGCATGACTTTTTTTCCCCTGTCGGAGGACGGACGGCACGGTCTGCTGGCGATAAACCACGAGTTCGGCAGCAATCCTCATGTCCTGGGAACAGCGATCCCCACAACACACGACCAGGTCCTGGCTTCGCAACATGCACATGGTGTGTCTGTGATCGAACTGCGGGAGACCAACGGCATCTGGGCACAGGTACCGGGTTCGCGGTTCTCGAGGCGTATACATGTAAACACCGAGATGGTCATGAGCGGGCCAGTTGCCGGACATGCGCTGGTCACCAACCGGGCAAACAATCCCATACAGGGGACGTTGAATAACTGCGCCAATGGCCAGACACCCTGGGGCACCTATCTGACCTGCGAGGAGAACTTCAACTTCTACTTTGGCAGCGACAAGCCGTTCGACTCAACTGAGGCCCAGCAACGCTACCTTCTGCACGCACAGGGGAGTTTTTATGGCTGGCACCTGTTCGACCCGCGCTTCGATCTCGCCCACCCGGATTACGCCAACGAATCAAATCGCTTCGGATGGGTAGTGGAAATCGATCCCGCGGATCCTTCCGCCACACCCGTCAAACGCAGTGCGTTAGGCCGTTTCAAACACGAAGGTGCTGCGGTGGTCGAAGGGCCCGACGGACGTATCGTCGTTTACATGGGCGACGATCAGCAGTTCGAATTCATCTACAAGTTTGTATCCAGCGGGAACTGGCGCGATATGCGTGCTGCAGGTATCAGCCCTCTCGACGAGGGCACCCTTTACGCTGCCCGGTTTGACGAAGAGGGAACTGGTGAATGGCTGCCGCTCACCGTCGATAATCCCGCACTCGCCACGGCTTTCACCGACGAGGCGGACATCCTGGTTCATACCCGGCTTGCGGCAACGCTGGTCGGAGCAACACCCATGGACCGTCCTGAGTGGACAACAGTGGCCCCTGCAGGCGATGTCTATTGCACGCTCACGAACAACACCCGGCGCGAGCAGCCGGACGCGGCCAACCCCCTTGCTCCGAACCCACATGGACACATCATCCGTTGGCGGGATAGCGATAGCTTTCTCGACACCCACTTCACCTGGGATCACTTTCTGATCTGTGACGATGTTTACGAGACGGAAGATAGCCTCGGCAGCCCCGACGGATTGCTCGCAACCCACGACGGCAAGCTGCTGATCTGCACGGATGGCCCGCAGCTTGAAGATAAACCGAACCAGCTCCTGGTTGCAGATACCGCGACGGGCGCTCTGGCACGCCTCCTTGTCGGGGTGAACGGTTGCGAGATCACCGGACTGACAACCACGCCGGATTGGAAAACCTTATTCGTTAACGTGCAACACCCCGGCAACGGCAATCCAGAAATCACCAGCTTTCCGGCACCTGATGACGGTAAGACGGTGCCGCGGGACTGCACGCTGGTGGTCAGGCGCAAAGACGGAGGTGCCATCGGCAGCTGAACTGTCGTTAGCGACACCTGTGGACTTCGACAGTCGCATGGACCACCCTGCACTGTTCCGGGATCAGCGATTTGTACTCCTCGGCTGTTCTCGGCTCATGGCTGACAACCGTCATCTCAGCTGCATAAATGCCGTGACCGATGCTCCACAGATGAAGATCTGTGACCCGATCGGCTGATTCCCGTTCGACAGCAGTCCGTATTTCAGCGATCTGCCGCTCGTCACCCTGACGATCGAGCAAGACCCTGGACGAGTCACGTATCAGGCCAAACGACCATCGCGCCACAAGAGCGGCTCCAACAAGCCCCATCGCCGGATCGAGCCAGCCAGCCCCGAAGAACTTCCCTGCAAGGAGAGCACCGATTGCCAGGATTGAGGTCAGGGCATCTGCCAGTACATGCAGATACGCTCCACGAAGGTTGTGGTCGTGGTGATGATGCGCGTGGTTATGTCCATGCGCATGATCGTGGGGTGTCGAAACCAGTATCCATGCACTGACGCCGTTCACCACAAAACCCACAACGGCCACCATCAGCGCCTGATCGAAGGCTATGTCCACCGGGTTGATCAGCCGATCCACACTCTCAACGACCATCACGAGCGTAAACCCAAGCAACATAACTGCACTCGCAAAGCCGGCCAGGCTGTTTATTTTCCCAACCCCGAAAGCGAATCGACGATCGGACGCCAGCCGACGCGAGATGACGTATGCAAATACTGCAATACTGAGCGCAAGGGCATGTGACGCCATGTGCAACCCGTCCGCCAGCAACGCCATAGAGCCGTATATCAGGCCGGCGGCAATCTCCACCACCATCATTACAGCGGTCAGCGCCACCACCGCCAGTGTTCTGCGTTCACCTGCCTGTTTCTGATCCTGATCGAACACATGGTCGTGTTCCCAGGCTTCAAGTTCTTCTGTGTGCATGAACGTTACCTCACCAGGGCTGAGTGGCTACCGCTGACTTACTCCCTGGTACTGTGAATTCACGTTCCAGGTCACGATGGTGGCCATCAGGAACAGAAGCGAAAACATGACTGTTCCCCAGGGAGGGCGTACGAACCCGCCAAACGGAGCTGGCAGCATTTCAACTGATATCTGGGTGATCGGCGTAATGATCGGCGTGAGAATGACTGCCCAGCGGGGAAAGTGTGTGCGTCCTGATAACACAGCAACCAGAAATAAAATGCTTCCCGAAACGCTGGCTACCGCAATCACGTTGATCTGCATGTCGTGATAGGCATGTAAACGCTCAACAAGGGTAACCAACGTCTCTGACAGTTCGGGCGGATTGGCCTCTGCCGCCTGAAATCCGGCAGCGTAAAGGGCATAGGAGCCGTGATAACCGGGAAACAGGCTGAAGAGAAAGCCCAGGCAGAGCACCGGCGGTATCGACAGCCAGCGACCGGCAGGTGCAAGGGCGACATAGAGTGGCAGGAATCCCAGTAGCCACAACGGCAGCGCTGCGTTCCCAATAATGCTGCCCCATGCCACGAGATCATAAGGCGCATACGGCAGATGTTCGTAGGTGTTGACAGCAGCCCGGGCAATGAACCCTCCCTGGAGCATGTAGTCGCTCACCGCATTGACAAGGCCTCCCGCGACAGCGAGTAGACCTGCCGTACGTACCACAACCGGATTGGCAAAGTAGCTATCGGATTCGATCACTGTACTCCCCATCTCCGTTTCGGCTATGTTCCTGCTCAACAGCGGTCAGGTGATCTCCAGCCCCGGCATATTGCCTTCCTCCCGCCAGGCCACCATTTTCCTGAAGTAAGGATTTGAGCCTTTTCCGTACGCTCCGTTCTGAATGCTCTTTGGATTGGGTTGACCCTCGTTGTTGTAGTACCCCGGTGTACAGGAAACCAGGAAATCCTCGTTGTATCGCGACAGGGAGATAATCTCCTCGACCCACGCGTCTTCTGCTTCCCTGGTTGGCTGAATCGTCGATATGTTCTCATCACGGCATTTGGTCAGGATGTAGCACATGTGTTTTGCACAGGCATCCATCGCATGCGGAAAATTGGTCGTGAACGCTGCCTGAGAGTTACTCATCACAAAGAGATTGGGAAAGCCTCTCACATGCAAACCATGCAAGGAACGCATCCCATCCGCCCACTTTTCAGACAGCTTCAGACCATCCTGTCCAACCACATCATATCCGGCGCGACGAGTGTATTCAGTGCCCACCTCGAAACCCGTGGCAAAGATGATGCAATCCACTTCGTACTCCTGGCCATTCGCAACGATGCCGTTCTCGGTTATGGCCTCCACACCTTTTCCCTCGGTATCGATCAGATGCACGTTTTCCCGATTGAAGGTTGGCAGATACTCGTCGTGGAAACAGGGACGTTTACAGAATTGTCTGTACCAGGGTTTTAGCGCTTCCGCCGTCTTTTGATCTTCAACAATTGAGTCCACGCGATCGCGGATCTGATTCATATGTTTGAAATCCGCTATTTCCATGAGATATGGCACCTTGGACCAGTCGGTGTCCTTGCCGCGGTAGTTCGCCATGGAAATGAGATTGCGGATGATCTCCGTCCAACCGTCCTGGACGAGATCTTCTTCGACAATGCCGCCTGATGTCAGGGTGTTGAAATTCTCCATGCGTTCACGCTGCCAGCCTGGCTTCAGACTCGCCGCCCATTCCGGATCGGTAGGCCGATTAGCCCTGACATCAATTGAAGAGGGCGTGCGCTGGAATACAAAAAGCTCTTTCGCGCCGCGACCGAGGTGCGGAATACACTGCACGGCGGTGGCACCGGTCCCAATGATGCCCACCCGCTTGTCGGCGAGCTTGTCGAGATTTCCTTCCGGTCCTCCACCGGTGTATGCGTAATCCCACCGGCTGGTGTGAAAAGTGTGGCCCCGATATTCGCTTATCCCGGCGATGCCCGGCAACTTGGGCCTGTTGAGCGGACCGTTCGACATCACGACAAACCGCGCTCGCATTTCGTCTCCGCGATTGGTCCGCACAAGCCAGCGCACCTCGTCATTCAGCCACTCCATGCCGGTTACTTCAGTCTGGAAAAAGGCTTCGCGATACAGATCGTAGTGATTACCGATGTTTCTGCTGTGCTGGAGGATTTCCGGCGCGTGTGTGTATTTCTCTTTGGGGACAAATCCCAGTTCCTCACAGAGCGGGAGATAGATATACGACTCGGTGTCGCACGCCGCCCCGGGGTAACGGTTCCAGTACCAGGTACCGCCAAAGTCACCACCTTTCTCGATGATACGTACGCGTTCAAACCCTGCTTCCCTCAGGCGGGCACCGGTAATCAGACCCCCAAATCCGCCACCGATCACAATAATGTCCGTCTCGTCCTTCAGGGGTTCGCGTTCGACGACCTCTTCAATGTAAGGATCATCGATATAGTTGCTGAAGTCGCCCACGACCTCCTGATACTGCTCGTTCCCATCAGCCCGAAGGCGTTTGTCACGCTCTTCGCGGTACTTCTCCCTCAGCACGTCGGGATCAAAATCCAGTTCTTCGTCTACTTGAGTGGATAGTTCAGACACGCGTTTTCCTCAAATACAATTGATCGATTTTAACCCACATCTGCCGTTTTGGAGATTCGCGGATACGCAAATTTCCACGATACCCTGAATGGCTCTATGAGTGGGCTCTCAGCCCCTATAGAATCCCGACCAAGGATGTCTGAAGGTCAATGGATATGCCCAATCTCCTCATTGCGCTGGTTTTTCTGTCCTGGTCGGTAACCGTTTCAGCAGAGAACCCGCCTCTGACTATCGACGACTTCGCAAGACCACCACTCATTTCTCAGGTTGAACTCTCGCCCGATGGCCGCTACTTCTCCGGGATGATGTATCTCAGAGGCCTGCAGACCCTGGCGATCGACGAGATCGGCGTTGCAGACACCCCCTATCTGATAGCGGGAGACGACTGGGATCTTCGCTGGTACCAATGGATGTCACCAACGGATCTGCTGATCAGCGTGGCTCTGCCTTCAACCATTCAGGGCACACCGGTGGTCGTTTCCCGTCTGGTCCACGCAGATGTCGAAAAACGCAAGATGCGAATGCTGTTCAGGTCCGAAGACAGCCTCAGTTTTTTCCAGGTACAGGACGAGGTCATCAGTTTCCTCCCCGGGAAACCAAACGAGTTCCTGCTCTCAGGATCAGACCAGGATCTCTCCCGTCCGCGGGTTTATGCAGCCAAACTCAAAGCCTCGAGACTTCCAAACAGGTCGGTCCAGAAAGGCAGAACCAATATCCGGGGCTGGCGGGCAGACGCGGCTGGGAACGTCCGTATCGGGATTGGTTTTACAGGGGATCAGACACGAGGGATTCTGATCGCCAGAACCGCAGCAGGCGAGTGGAAGGATTACTCGGACAAACTCGAAGAAGGGTTCGAAGTCGAAGCCTTACCAACATTCGACCTCGATCTGGTGTACGCCCACAAACCGACCGACGGCAACTTCCGACCGTTGTGGCTGTTCAACGTCGCCACCGGAGAATGGGTTGAAGAGGTCGCAGCTCACGAAAACTCTGAAGTGTCGAGCGTCTGGCTGAGCGAAGATGGGCAAAAACTGCGTGCAATCAACTTCGAGAACGAGTCCGTGCCTTCCCGAATCGTCGATCCTTTCTATGACAATCTCAAGAAAACAATCGACGAACTCTACCCGGATACCCGTAACGGCCTTACAGCTCTGGCCAGTAACGAATCGCGTCTCATCATCGTATCGAGGAGTGGCTCGGTACCCGATCACTACTATCTGTACGATCGGGAGAAGAAATCGGTATCCTATCTGCAAACAAGCTATCCAACGCTACACGACCATGCTCCCGGCATTGTGCATAAGGTGACTTTCGAGGCCCGTGACGGCCTGGAGATTCCCGGGTATGTAACGCTGCCCCGCAACCTGTCTCTGGATGATGCCCCGGAAATCCCGTTCGTCGTGCACCCTCACGGCGGACCTCATGCCCGCGATTTCGAACGCTTTGACTGGCTCGTTCAGCTCATGGTTGCGAAGGGTTATGGCGTTTTGCAGCTCAACTTTCGCGGATCCACAGGTTATGGACTGGAGTTTCTCAAAAAGGGGCGCAAAGAGTGGGGACAGGCGATGCAGGACGACATTACGGATGGCACGCTCTGGCTGGTCGACAACAAACTGGCTGATCCCGACAGGATATGCATTGTCGGAGGCTCGTACGGCGGTTATGCCTCTGCGATGGGACTTGCCCGTGAACCGGACCTGTACCGGTGCGGTGTCAGTCTGAACGGGGTTTTCGACATGCGGGCACTGGTAAACACTCAGAATCGGTACATCGGTGGTCGCTACGCTACCCGGTTCATCGGCAATCTCTGGAGGGATCGGGATGCGCTGGAGCAGAACTCCCCCATCAACCTGGTCGATCAGATAAAAGCGCCGCTGCTGATTGTCCATGGTGAAGACGACCGCGTCGTTCGCGTGCGCCAGAGCCGGAACATGGCCAAAGAGATGCCTCGGGCGCGTTATGTCGAGTTACCTCAAGGGGATCACTTTCTGAGCCGGCCGGAGAATCGCAGGAAGTTTGCGGTAGAACTGACGGAGTTTCTCGGCAAACACCTCGGTACCGGCGAGCACGGAGTTCTTTGACAACACCGGCGTTGTCTGCGGTTTTCGTCCGGCGCTTTCCTTTACTTTTTTCCGATCGGCCCTCGCAGCAGTTTGGGAGATCGAACGAAACCGATTCCCGCCGCAACCCTGAGGGCCGACTCGAGGGGATACGGGAGTGTGTGGATTCCTCCATGCACCCTTACCCACCCGGGTTGCGGACACTCGGGTTCCAGCCAGTCACTGACGGCCAGCAACCCGTTGATGCGACGGGACTGTCTTGGCGTCAGAGTCTCAACGCCAAACGCAGCAGCACCACCAAATGCGGCGCTGAAAACGGGGTGTGCGAGCGAGCGTGTTCGCGTAATTGCTGCGGTATTGGCAGAAACCCTCAAGCCGTTCCGCGACCAACACTCGGCCGTCAGAACTTTCCCGATGTACTGCGCCGCCTGGTAACTTGCACCCTGAATTCCGACCACCGTCCTGGTACTGGCAAATTCACCTCGCTCTACTCGCCCGCCACCCCTCCCGAGCAAACCCGCAACGTCAAGCAGCGTTTCCCAGCCAGGCCGGTGCTTTCGCCGGTCATCCATCGCAGCCACGTCTTCTTCTGACAGAGCGGTGGGTGTTGTGGGTGACACCAGCATCGTGACGCTTGCGACGAGTTCCACGGGTAGTGCTTTGACGATAGCGTTCATGGCGGCGGTAAGCCGGACTTCGCGCGCTCGTCCAGGCGCGTATGCGTAGAGACAAACGTCGATGGGACTACCAGCGGCAAACTCACTGATCGTGGCAAGTACCGCAGCAGGTTGAGCGAGCAGGTCCGCTCCGTCAGGACACCAGTGGAGCCGACCGGACATCGCAGAAGCTTCCCACCACTCCTCCGGAGGGTGCCGGGTATCTATCCAGAGCACATCCGCACCCGCCTCGAGCCACAGCCTCGTTGGCGCCATTTCCGCACCCGCCCCCAGGACAGCGATCCGGCGTTCCGAAAGATCGAGTACACCCTCCCCAATACGGTTCGCGATTATCTCCAGTGAACGCGCAGCAGCCCGGGTCATGCTCCCCCGGTTGGCCAACTCCGCACCAAGAGCGCTGATGTCGTCATACCGCTTACCCCGGTAGGTCACATTGGGCTGCCAGCCGGCTTTTGATGCGAACTCGTGACTCATAAGCGGCAGGGGTTCAATCCGGTCACCGAGGACAGCTGCCAGCGGCCGGTCACCAAACACAATCCGTTCCTCGAGTGATTTAACGATGTGCGCAGCTGCTGCCAACCGGTCTTTACCAGCAAGCCGTGCTGTTTCGAACTCCGGCAACAGCTGTGTGTATTGCTTGCGGAACCCGGAAACGTCTGCAGGGATCCCGACAGCGGCAAACGAGTCTTCAAACGCGCGTTGCGCACCCAACAACGCTTCGTGGAGGATAGTGAGCGCGGACTCGTCGTCCGCCAGACGGACTTCTGTTTTCAAACCTGCCTGCAAAGCTTTCAGGTCCGGGCTGCAAATCCCGCTATCCGCTCACCGGTATCCGGATCCAGCAGTGCGTTCCCGGCGAGAATTCTGACGTGTCGAACCACCCCCGGACCTGCTCCAACCGGATTACCGCCATTCGCCACAACCTCCGCCTGTTTACGAAAGAATCTCCGCGACAGTGCCGTACCCTTGTCTCCTGCCATCAGGTGCTCTTCGCTATGGAGGCTGATATCACCCTGGCCCTTCTGAGCCACGTAATCTGTCTGCCAGGTCTGGTGATCGTCGAGAGACCACTCGGCAAAGGGCTTCTGGTGCTCGGGCCCCCAGCCATCTTTGAGCATCGGGATGTTGTTGGAGGGTGGCGGATTGTCAGGATCAACCCGCGCCAGCCCAAACATCGTGTAACTCGTATCGTCCCTGGGAACTGTCCATCCGATACCCGCCGGGCCAAGCTCTTCGTCGGTTACACCCGCCGTGCAGTTCATATTGGGCACTATCACCTGGCTGACCCGTTGCTGGACCGTCCCGTCAGGGAGCCTGCGTTTCTGGATTGAAATCACCCCATCTTCGGTTTCTTCGAAACGAACATCCGGGATGACACCGAGATTCGGTGAGAACTGTGGGCCGTTAATTGAAAAGTGCAGTACACAGACATGGAACGGATCCATCCAGTTGTCATACATCTGCCACCAGTTGTAGTCACTCGCAGCCGCAATCTTGGGATGGGGGCCGTTGGGGCCCGCATCTGAACGGTAAGACACGAGACGCTCGTTCGCGCCCAGGTCCTCTTCTATCGAAAAAGTCGGAAACTCAGGTTGCACATCGGGCGGACCCATATACGTGAACAGCAAGCCGAACTTTTCAACCACCGGATACCAGGGTTGCCGGACCCTGTCCCTCAGGCGTTCGTTCTTCTCAGTCGGTATCTCCAGGCAATGACCTTCTTCATTGAACAGGCAGCCGTGGTAACAGCACCGAATACCGGTTTGCTCGACCTTGCCATAGATCAGATCGGTGCCCCTGTGCATACAGCGGGGGTAAAGAAGCCCCGCGTTACCGTCACCATCCCGGTAAAGGACCAGCAGCTCGTCCAGGATTTTCACGTGTTTCGGATTGGCGGTTGCCTCTTCAGCCAGCGCAAACGGCTGCCAGTAGCGCCTCAGGAGTTCACCACCAAGGGTTCCCGGACCGACCCGGACGAGCTCTTCGTCGCTTGTTGCGGGAGGCCTCCCGTACCCGCGTCCCGTGTGATAGGCGTCCGTTGTGTTGCTGTCCCGTGCTTCCGCCATCGCCATTCCCCCTTTCAAGTGTCTGGAATTAAAACGCTGCAGACTCTCCTAAAAACATGCTCGCGCTTAGGGTCATTCTATGTGCCAAGTACCCACGTCTGGAAGAGATCTATGTTTCTCATACGAGTTAGGCGCGATCATGTCGCGCTGAGGGCTCTCCTGCAACACGCTTGCAAATGACCGCTGGTCAGTTATTATACTGACCGCCAGTCAGTTAAGAGCGGACATGCAGGGACTCAGAGCCCGGACAGACGAACAGAAGCAGGCCAGGCGCGAAACCATTCTTGCCGCAGCCAACCAGCATTTTATGGATGCCGGTTTTGAAGGGTTTTCGATGGCAGTGCTTGCCCGTAGCGCTGAAGTGGCCAAAGGGACACTTTATCTCTACTTCAAAACCCGGGAAGAGGTTCTGCTGGCTCTCTTCTGTGAGAAACTCGAGGCCTGGGAACAGGGTTTCTCGAGAACGCTGCCCCACAAGCCTACCGATCATCAGATTGCACAAACCTTCTGGCAATCAGCAATGCAGGATCCAGCATTCCCTGCCCTGGCTGCGCGTCTGCAGAGCGTCATTGAACACAACATATCGACAATAACCCTCGTCGATTCCAAAAGGACCATGCATTCCGTGCTGATGGGACTGGCAGATCACCAGGCAAACAACCTCGCGATGACCGAAGCGCAGTCGTTTGACGCTATAACGTCATTGAGTTCGCTGTTGATTGGCGCTTCTCAGATGGCGTCCGGTCCATCCGTGGACGAACATGAACTGCCGGCCGACGTGCTGGAAATCATGTGCGGTTTCGACGCTGAACAGACCTTTGTTAACAACGCCTGCCGGATACTGCACGGTATCCGGACGGGAATCCAAACCCTCCCCAACACAAACGAGCAAACATGATTGAATTCAAACTAAACGGAAAAACGGTGGCGACAGCCGACGACCCCAACACACCGCTGTTATGGGTCGTACGGGACACCTTCAAGCTCAAAGGCTCGAAGTTCGGCTGCGGCGCCGGCTTATGTGGTGCCTGCACGATGCACGTTGACGGCACCGCAATCAGAACCTGCACCACACCTGTTGCCGCCGTCGCTGGCAAAGACGTGACCACCATCGAAGGTCTCGGCACTCCAGACAATCTACATCCGCTGCAGGCAGCATGGCACGATATCAGCGTGCCCCAATGTGGCTATTGCCAGTCGGGGCAGATCATGTCAGCCGCAGCTCTGCTGGCAGACAACCCGTCGCCCAGCGAAGACGACGTTGATGCCGCCATGGCGGGCAATATCTGTCGCTGCGGCTGCTATCCGCGCATCAAAAAGGCGATCCTTGCGGTTGCTGCCGGAGAGCTTGCCTACGATGCAGCCACCCATCCGGAGGTGCAGGCATGAGTACAGTCAATCTCTCGAGAAGGGGTTTTTTGAGAACCACATCCGTCGTTGGGGGCGGTCTGGTTGTCGGCTTCTCCATGTCAGGCTGCGCAGAGGCTCCCTACCCGATCGACGTTATGGAAGGCGGCTATTTGCCCAACGCATTTCTTCAGCTGACGCCCGACAACAAGATCACGTTCTATTGTCCCCGGGATGAAATGGGACAGGGTGTTACCACCGGGTTGAGTACCCTCATCGGTGAAGAACTTGATTTCGACCCCGCCAGATTCGATATCGCCTGGCCCGGTGTGCATTCTGCATACAACAATCCGGATATGGGCGTACAGGCCACTGGCGGCAGCAACTCGATCAAAGCGCACTGGACGCAACTTCGCCAGGTGGGTGCAAACACACGCGCGCTGCTGCTTGAAGCTGCATCGCAGGATCTTGGTGTCCCCACAGCAAATCTAAGTACCGACGACGGCCACGTGGTCGCTAACGCGAAGCGTTACCCCTACGGTCAGTTTGTCGCAACTGCGGCAGGCTTACAGGCACCGGAAGCTGCACCGCTCAAATCCGTGTCCGAGTTCAAGTTCATCGGCAAAGAGATGCCACGCGTGGATGCTGTACTGAAATCAACGGGAACCGCCCAGTTCGGTATCGATGTTGATATCCCCGGCATGGTGCACGCAGTTGTTAAGCGCTCACCGGTCGCTGGTGCAAGCCTGAAATCCTTCGACGCTTCCAGGGCAGAGCAAATGCCCGGTGTCACCGATATCTTAGAGATTTCCAACGGTGTCGCTGTAGTTGCAGAGACGTACTGGCAGGCGAAAACCGCTGCTGACGCGGTAAGAACCGAATGGAATGATACGCCGCTTTCCGGCGTGAATTCAGCCCAGGTCAGAGCTGACTATGCGGCTGCCATGGCCGGCGAAGACGGGGTTGTCGACAAAGACGAAGGAGATGTGGAGGCGGGACTCGCTGCAGCGGATACCGTTCACGAGGCTGAATACTGGGCTCCGTATCTCGCTCACGCTGCCCTCGAGCCGATGAATGCTGTCGTCAGAATTGAAGATGGCAAAGCGGAAGTCTGGTCGGGTGTGCAGGGAGTGGTTGGCGCCGAAGGTCTCGTTGCCCGGGCATCGGGCATCGATCCTGAGAACATCCGTGTACACAACGCGTACCTCGGCGGCGGATTCGGCAGACGTGGGACGTTTGGACATATCACCGAAGCAACGGAAATTGCAGTCGCTACCGGCAAGCCCGTTCAACTTTTGTGGACCCGCGAAGACGATATGCGCCATGGCGTTTACAGGCCGGCATCTCTCATGCGAATTAGAGCCGGTGTCGACAGCGATGGCCGCGTTACGACCTGGGACGCCAAGCGTGTCGGTGGAAACCAGACGACCACCACTGTCGGAAATATGATTCCGGCGCTCTTCCCAGGGTTAGGTGACGGTGTAGCTGATTTCGCAAAAGGCACAGCAGACTCGATCTTCACCAGTTGGATGGCAGACCCCTCGAGCCTCGAGGGTCTTTATGAGGACTACGACTTCGAGCACCTGAAAGTTGCTCACACGACAGTGGATCACGGTTTGCCATTGACGTTCTGGCGATCGGTCGGACACTCCTATACGGCGTTTGCGATCGAATCGATGATCGATGAACTGGCTCACGAAGCCGGAATCGATCCTGTCGAGCTCCGCCTGATGAACACACAAAACAACCCACGGTTGAATAACGTCATCCGGGTAGCCGGTGAGCACTGGAAAAAGATGCAACCGTCTGCTGGTCGACACCTCGGTTTCGCCGCCCACAATTCGTTCGCAACGGATGTGGCTGAGATTGCTGAGGTTTCGGTTGAGAACGGTCAGATTCGCGTACACAAGGTACTCTGTGTTCTCGACTGCGGCATCGCCGTAAATCCGGATATCGTGAGGGCACAGATTGAAGGTGGGGTTATGTACGGCCTGACGGCAGCGTTGCATGGCGCCATAGAACTGGAGGGTGGTGCGGTCAAAGAAAGCAACTTCCACAACTATCCTATCCTCCGTATGAACGAGGCACCCGAGGTCGAGGTCATCATCGTGGACAGCGGGACCGACCCGACGGGTGTCGGCGAACCTGGCCTGCCGCCAATCGCACCAGCGGTCGCTAACGCCGTCTTTGCAGCAACAGGTCAGCGGTTACGGTCATTGCCTCTCAGTCTGAACGCCTGATCCATGCGGATCCTGAAGTGGACCGGCATCGGCGTCCTGATTCTCCTGGTGGGGTTTGTGGGCTACTCCAGCCTCACCAGAGAATCGCGCAATGCTGCTGTCGCTGAGGACATCCGCACCAATCCGGATGGAGAGCGGGCACGGCGCGCCATGCTGGTCACCCTGGATGATGGCCGGATGTATCCGGTCAACTACATCGTCGAGGGTGAGTTTGTCTTTATGGGAATCGACGGACGCTGGTGGCGCCACTTTCAGAATGGCGGGTCCGAGGTCTCCATGCTGATCCGCGGAAAGACATATACCGGGCACGCCCGGGTCATCCTGGACGACCCGGACTACACGGCGGACGTCTTCAGCCGTTTACGTCCAGCCGCTCCGGAATGGCTGCCGGACTGGCTGAACGGCAAGCTGGTGGAGATCCGATTGGAAGAAGATCGCGGCTAAAAAGCACCTACAGAACAATCTTCCTAACTCTGTAGGAGCGGCTTTAGCCGCGAATTCTTCAACCCACGACTTTCCGGTACAGCCGCCAGGTGGCGTGGCCGAGTATCGGCAATACCGCGGCGAGCCCAATCAGGAAAAAGAACGCACCCGCTGTAAGCAGCACCGTGACAACCAATCCCCAGATTGCCATCACCCAGATGTTGCCGGTTACACCACGCAGCGACACACTGATTGCGGTGATGGTGCTGGCGGTTTTATCGAGCAACAGGGGGAACGCAAACACGGATAGCGCCAGCGACGCAAACGCAAACAGGAACCCGACGCCGACGCCGTACATGATCAGCGCTGCACCATGCCGTGTCGTTGTCAGCTCGTTCCAGAAGGTTGCCAGCGACGCTGGCGGCTCCATCCCAAAGGTGCCGATATAGAGCATCTGTGCAAGGTACAGCCATGCGACATACAGGATCATCATCAACAACGACAGCGCCGCTATAGGTGCAAACGTCGGTGAGTGAATGAACTCGAACGCCGAACGCCATTTGAGGTCAAGCCCTTCTTCCCGCCTGCGACTGAGCTCAAACAGCCCAATCGATATGGCCGGTCCCAACAGGGTAAATCCGGCGACAAGCGGGAATGCAAGGTAGAAAAGATCGCCGCCCACCAGAAACAGGCTGAGCAGAACAGCAAATGTTGGATAAATGACTATTAGGAATGGGACATAGCTGGGCGTTGCATTGAAATCGTCATAGCCTTCTTTCAATGCCTGCCATAGATCGGTGACGCCAATTTTGCGTATTTCAATCTCGCTCGACGCAACCTGTACATCCCTGAAAGAGAGTTCCTGAGCCATGGTCGATCCTCCTGTGTGAAGAAAACCAAAGGCAACCAAAGAACGGATGTTGGTCTGCCGTATCGAACTGCAGACCTCAGATTATATGTCAGAACCCAAAAGTGATGTCCAGGCACCTCTTATGGTGGCGTCGTCGCGTTCTGGGAGAGGAAGAGCAACGTGGAGCCTTCGACGAGATCGGAAGCGCCGGGTACAAACAACACGACCAGGACCGTCAATACGGCCACACCGGCACACACTTTCAGATAGGTTTGTCTATTCATGTTTACCCCTTCTTTATGCTCTGGGCGCCATTTCAAACACCCACACCTCACCCACTTCGATGGCTTTTTTGGCTGTCGCCAGAGCCTCGGGTGTGGGATCCCCACCGCCATACTTGTTGGCCATCTTCGCGACAATCCCGTCGACTTCAGGTCCGGAGGTGACCCGCCGCAGCTGGCGTTCATATCGCACCCCGTTGATACGCGCGACCGCGAGACCATCTCCCTCATCCGCCACAAACGCCCAGTTTTTCCACAACCGACCCAGGGTTGACCGCATGTAACCCGAAGGCACGTAGAGTTTGTTCCCGCTTTCCATGACGAATATGCGCCGGGATGTCATGGTTTCGTCGAGTTGCAGCTCGATCGTAAAAACGTCGTCCGTGAAACTCCAATCGGGCTCAGGCCCCTGGTGTAGATCCCCCGATATCAGTTCCCCTCCTGGAAACAGAACCGATGGCCCGTCGTTGTCGCTCTTGTCGATATAGATCGTCAACATACCGACGACATAAATCAGGATAATCAGACCGAGAATCTGACCCGCTATTTTGAGTGCGTTCATACCTGCTCCCCTCACAGACAGCTACTGATATACCACCTTTTCGAAATCCTGCAACATTGCAACCGCGTGGTCGTCGAAAAACGGCAGAACCTGGGTCGCAACAACACCACCGATCCCGCTTGCCGGATCGATCCAGAAATAGCTGTTAAAAAGCCCTGCCCACGAACCACTGCCCGGTGCTCGCCCGGCAGCTGTCCCATCGGTACTCAACAGGAATCCAAGCCCCCATTTCGCCGGGCTACCAAATCCCATGTCAAAAGCATTGCTGAGCTCAGCATTGAAGCTGTCGCCCGGAAGAACGTCGATATCACCAATCTGGTTGACGAACATCGACTCGACGGTCTCGCGTTCGAGGATCTTCCCAGCTTCGCAGGCACCGCCATTCAGGATGCACCGTATGAAATGCAGATAGTCATCTACGGTGGAGTTCAGACCGCCACCTCCCATTGGAGCCGACCCAAGTGGCTCTCCCGCAACATAGCCGTCCGGCGTGCGCGCATAGATCGTGGCGCAGCGCCCGGCTTTGTCCTCCGGCACCTGGTAGAAGGTATCGGTCATCCCAAGCGGCTCGAAAATGTGGTCCTGGAAATACACATCCAGGCTTTTACCCGACAGGGTCTCTACGAGAATGCCCGCCCAGTCGATACCAATGCCATACTCCCATCGTTCCCCGGGGGCAAATGCCAGAGGTACTTTCAGGCCGTCCTTGCCACCAATGACGCTGGCTATCTGACCGCTCGCCAGGGCCTGAAACATGTTCTCGTTCCAGATCTCATAAACGTACCCGGACGTGTGTGAGAGAAGTTGACGGGGCGTGGGTGTATCTGCGGCATCCTCGAGAATCATTTTGCCGTCACCGCCGAAACCCGTCAGTACCTGAGGGGGCCGGGTATCCGCCAGATATTCGGTGAACGGCACATCGAGATCAATTTTGCCCTGTTCGACCAACTGCAGCAGGGCAACGGTGGTCACAGGTTTGGTCATTGATGCGATACCGACGATGGTGTCGGTCTTCATCGGCGTCGACGATTCGAGATTGGCAAACCCGGCGGCACCCGTGTAGAGCACACCCTCCCGGTTTACGACCCCTCCAAGGGCACAAGGTACCTTTCTGTCACCCGCGTTCGCGGCCCCGCCACCCGCATACGCCTCAAGTACCGCGTCGAGCGCTTCGTCAGTTGCAGTCATCCGATCCCCCTTTTCCAGACGGCCCATAATGCCACCGGTTCGGGGAAAGCGTTATATCAGGATATCTCAGCCACGACATAAGCGCGGCGGGTCTGGGCTTCAACCGTAGGCGCATATGGATCTCTGACATGCGTCCGTGACACCTTGAAACCGGCACCTTCGAGCTGACCAACCACTCTTTCCAGCGGGTGGAAGTAGAAATCGAGCGCTGCCCCAGTCTCCCACCAGTTGCCTTCCCGCAACACATCATCACCCTCATGAAAAGCCAGCGTCGCACAACCGCCTGGTGCAAGGACGCGGCGGAATTCCCTGAATGCCACGTTGCAGTCTTCGGAAGTCAGATTGACGATCGAGTAAAAGGAGATGAGGTGAGTAAACGCACCCTTCTCAAAAGGCATCGCAAACATGCTTGCGCTTACAAAACTCAGGTGCGGGTATCGCGCCGAGGCGACCTCAACCATCTGCGTTGACAGATCGAGGCCGGTCGCCTCGGTCTCCGGGCTCACGAAGTTGAGTACATGGCCGTCGCCGGTGCCCGCTTCGAGGATACCGCCCGGATCGGAGTCACTCACAAAATCGTTCAGCCACTGCCGGTCAAAGGGCTTGTGGTCCAGTTCATCGCCCAGACGGTCTGCGTAGGTTTGCGCCACACGATCATAAGCGGCCCGGACTTCTTCGATGTTCATGCGCACAGGGTAAAGTGAATTGAAAGGACAATGGTTGCAGCTGTTTCATCAGGGTTATGAATTCAGCTGAATTCTTTTTCAACGTCCTGCCAGAACTGAGAGATGACCTGTTCGAAGCGGACCCCAAGATCAACGGTCTTCAACGCAAACTCATCCAGTGACCGGGTTTGCGGTATCGCTGCATAGGTCTCCAGGCGTGCTTTGTGCAGTTCGACCTGCTGCGCGGCCAGCGCCCGGATCGCTGAAGCGTTCGCAAATTTTCCGAAATAGAGTTTCAGAATCGCCAGATCCCGGAGCTCTGTCATGTTGTCAGAGGAAGAATTGACCCACGTCCTGAACGCATCCCTCCCTGACTCGGTCGCCTGGTACACCTTTCGCCGTCTGCCTGTCTCTTCCTGGCGTTCGTCGAGATATCCCGCCGCTGCGAGCTTCCTGGCCACCGCATAGATCTGCGGGTGAGAGTAACTCCAGAAGTAGCCCACGCTCGTCGCGATGCGCTGTTTCAACTCGTACGGTGTTATCTCTCCATGCTGCAGGGTCAGCCCCAGGACAACGTAGGCACTTGGCCCGAGTTCAGGATCTTCCACAACGTACCTCTTGAAATCTCAATAGTATACTGTATACCATATACTTCTACTTATCTCTCGATATTAGAGGTGGCACATGAAAATTCTGGCGCTCATGACCATGCTTCTCACAGCCCCCGCGTTCGCAAACGAAATCTACGATGCCTGGGGAGATTACATTACCGGTGGCATGATCGAAGAGGGTGTCGATCCGGAAGAAGCAAAGCGCGCTTTTGGCAAGATCGTGACCCTGGATCCCATGGCGAGCGGTCCCGGCTCCTGGGTTTACGAACTCAACTTTCCGGGAGATGTGCACCTGCGTGAAGCTGAACGCCTCGAGACACGAGGCGATGATGACGCAGCTCACGCTGCCTATCGACGCGCGATGGCGTATTTTGATGCGGCCCGTTTTCCCGCGCTGTACACGGAGGCTCGACGAAACGCATACCGCAAACACCTTTTCGCTTACCGTAAGGTCGCACACTTCTCAGGGTTTCCTCTCGAGCTGATCGATATTCCATTCGAAGGCAAAACGATAAAAGTGCACCTGCACAAGCCTGGCGCCACTCCGCAACCGGTGCTCATATGGTCAGGAGGTCTCGATGGCTGGAAAACGGCCGGCCGGGATTTCAAACAGCAGCTCATGGATGAAGGTTTCTCAGTGCTCGCAATTGATCTGCCAGGTACGGGTGAGAGCGAATGGCTGCTGGAACCCGATTCCGATCGGATTTACAGCGCCGTGATCGATTATTTGAAAACACGTGACGACGTGGTCGGAGACAAGGTCGGCGTCTATTTCGGCAGCTTTTCAGGTGTCTATGCCATCAAACTCGCCCTCACCAACCCGGACGTCTCTGCAGCGGTAAACCACAGCGGTGGGATACATCTCTTCTTCAACCCGCCCATGGACGCCATACCGCCACTCACGACCAGCATGGGGATGCGGGCAACTGCGACAACGTTTGTGATGGGTCTCTACAACGGTGAGATGGACGGCGTTAAAGACCGTCTCGCGGAGTTTTCCCTGAAAACGCTGGGGCTCCTGAAACCCACGCCGGAACAGAGTCCGTTACTGAATATCTATGGCACCGCTGACCGACTGATGCCTATCCAGGATCTCGATGTCCTCATGGCTTCCGGGGTGAAAGCAACCAACCTTGTCTACGAGGGAGACCGGCACATGGCCTGGGAACACGCTGACGACCACCAGCCCAGAATGATCGCGTGGTTAAAAGAACAGATGGATATGCCTTAATCCGTTTTTTTGCCGAACCCGACCTTTCTCTTCAGCCGGTTCCACCAGCTTCGCATGAGATCCACCGATTCTTTTCCAAGAAGCGCCAGCCCCGGGTAAAAGGTGACTTCCGCCGCGATGAAAACCCCTGCCCCCGCTGCCACTTTCGTCGACGTTTCAAGCGGCAGGAATGGAACAGCAGGGATCGCCAGCCACAGTAGCGTGGAGACCGTCAGCAAAACGACTCCGCAGAACTGCCTCAGGTTGAGGCTGCGCAGCCAGGCGATCATCAGTCGGGCATGCCCTCCATATCGACTGACGCGTAGTACTGCTTGTCACCCAGCGCCATAACTTTGGCCCAGAACTCCGGGCCCGCTGCAATACCACCTTCCATGCGTTCAGTGGTCTCCCGGAAGATGTTCCAGGAATCCGGGTGTAATGCCCGACATTCGGCAAAGAGAGCCTGCGCCTCCTCGTCCCGGCTGAGACGTGCCAGGTGGCAACCGAGCTGAAACTTCGCGTGAGCCAGCATCTTGTCGTCTGATGTCTGGCTGACGTGAGCTGCAGCGTCTTCAGCCGAGAAGGCAAAGGGGCTTTCAGCCCCGTTCTTCGCCCAGTCAGCGACGGCTTCCATATATGTCGTCTTTGCCGCCTGGGCGCGTTCCATTGCCTCAGGCTTGAACCCGCCGGCTTCCGGGTCAAACTCCCGCAGGATGTCGATGGAACCCCCGCTCTCCACGGGGCGAACGACACGACCTTCTTCGTCGATCCAGACGGCCTGGGGGACGTTGACCATGTTGTAGAGCGACGACAGCACGTGATCGCGATCCACGAGCGTCAGGTACGTTGGTGCGGCCTCATTGACCCAGGGACGTGCGGCCTCGACATCCGCATCCATCGCAACCGAGATGATTTCGAAATCTTCTCCCTGGAGTTGCTCATACACTGCCTGCCAACCTGGCAGGTCATGGCGGCATCCTCACCATGAAGCCCAGGTGAGCAGCAGTACCTTCTTCCGTTGAAAATCTGACAACGAGTGATAGTGACCTTCGAAATCCGGAAGCGTGAAGTCAGGGGCTTGAAGTGACAGGAGCTCAGCGTTGCGGCTGTCCGCATCCTCTCCCAGATACCAGATGTCCCCGGCTGCCGATGAGGCAGAAGGTTTACCCATCAAATCCCAGAATGCGGATACGTTCACCTGGTCGTCCCGCGCAAACGTTTCGGACCCATCGGCAGGTACGGGCACACAGATGTCATCTTTACAGAACCCTTCGGGTTTCAGCGTCCATCCGGTTGCACCTTCCAGGTAGTCTGCGTTCAGCCAGAGTGATGTGCCCGGTTCAGCTTCAACCTGTGTTTCCGATTGACCTGTCAGAACAGTAATCATGTCGATCCTCCCACCGCGTTAGAGAGAGTATAGCGGGTCGATTTAGAACTACGAATCCGGCACATCGATAGACTTTATGCTTATTTGCCTCACCTTCGTGCGCCCCCATAGAATGGCCCGTCCTGACTGGGGCTGATCCAAGATGAAAGTAAAAAAGGGGCTGGTCGGCGCGATTGGCGACACACCGCTCATACGTATCGAAAGCCTTTCGGAGGAAACCGGCTGCAACATTCTGGGCAAAGCTGAGTTCATGAATCCCGGAGGGTCGGTCAAAGACCGGGCGGCGTTATGGATGATCCGCGAAGCCGAGAAAGCAGGTGATCTGAAGCCAGGCGGCACCGTGGTCGAGGGAACCGCCGGAAACACCGGGATCGGCATCCTCCACGTCTGCAACAGCCGTGGCTATGACGCCGTGATTTACATGCCGGACAACCAGTCCCAGGAGAAAGTCGACATCCTGAAAACCCTGGGCGCAGAAGTCCGTGTTGTGCCGACCGTGCCTTACAAAGACGAGATGAACTACCAGAAACAGGCAGGCCGCTACGCCGAGACACTCGAAAACGCTATCTGGGCCAACCAGTTCGACAATACGGCCAACCGGCTCGCACACTATGAATCTACCGGTCCGGAAATCTGGGACCAGACAGACGGACGGGTAGACGCTTTTACCTGTTCCGTCGGCACCGGGGGAACACTCGCAGGCGTTTCAAGATATCTTAAAGAACAGAGCCAGGACGTGCAGATTGTTCTTGCTGATCCCCACGGCAGCGCCCTGTACAACTGGGTGACGACCGGCGAAGCAGAGATGACACCCGGTCCGTCGATCACAGAAGGGATCGGCAATTCGCGTGTTACCGACAACCTGGCTGGCACTGAGATCGACGACGCGGTGCAGATTGATGATCAGGCGATGGTCGACATGGTTTATACGATGCTGCGAAAAGACGGCTGGTTTTTCGGCTCCAGCACCGGCATCAATCTCTGCGGTGCAGTTGCGCTCGCAAAAAAACTCGGACCTGGCCACAACATCGTGACGATGCTGTGCGACGACGGCAGCAAGTACATGTCGAGGCTGTTCAACCCCAGATTCCTCGAGGAAAAAGGGTTACGCGCGTAGCGTGGAAAAACTAATAACATTGGGGTCTGACCCCAATGTTACTAGTTTATTGGACGGGAACCTTTGCATCCGCGACGGGCAAACCCGCCACCTCCGTTCTGACTTTGAAGATCCCACCCCGCTTGTCACCTTCGAGACCATTGGACCCCGAGACGATGTAGAGATCTTTGAGGTCATCACCGCCAAAACAGACACTCGTGCACATGGGATGCGGGATCTCGATCTTTTCCCGGAACGTGCCATCAGCTTCCCAGACGCCAACGCCCCCACCCGCGGCAAGTGCCACCCAGACAGCACCGTCCTCCGAGACAACCAGACCATCGGGTCCCTCGTCAGTAGTGATGAACGTTTGTTTCTCCCCTAACAATCCATCGTCAGCAACGGCGTAACAACACACTGCGCTCCGCCCGGTGTCACTGTGGTAGAGCGTTTTGCCATCAGGCGAAAATCCGAGGCCGTTGGTGACCCGGATCCCGTGGCCTACCGCCCGGGCGCTGCCGTCCAGATCGATGAGATACAAATCGCCTTCCTGGGGACCGCGGTCGTCTTCAAAGACGGGGCTCGATCCCAGACCTCCGGCGTATACGCGACCGGCCGAATCAGTGGTGATGTCGTTGAAACCAACGAGACCCGCCTCCTCATTGCGATCCAGGACCGTAACAGTGTCGCCCCCGTCGAACGACTTGTAGCTGATGTTCCGACCGCTCACCACCAGACCGCCGGCTTCATGCAACGAGATACCGCCTATCCCTCGCCTGTGAGGAAATACTTCCGATACCTCGTTGTCTGCATCCAGACAGAAAACGCCACCGAACAAAACGTCGCTGAACATGAGTCCCCTGCCAGGCACCCAGACCGGGCCTTCGATCAGGCCATACCCTTCTGTTAAAGCTTTCATTGTTATCTCCCTCTTCCGCCTGCAACTTGTCAGAAGGACCCCGAACAAGCAACACTAGGTTTCTTGCAAAGGGGGACTCATGCTGATCACCGCAGACAAACTGACACACTTCGTGGAACAGATATTCGTTCAGATGGACGCAAGCCAGACATTTGCACATGAAGTGGCTGCTCACCTGGTCGAAGCCAACCTGAAAGGCCATGACAGCCACGGCATCGGCATGACGCCTGCTTACGTTCACAACATCTCAACGGGGCTCTTGAAGGCCGATGCCGAAGCTGAAGTGATTCGGGACAACGGTGCCGTCATGGTTATTGATGGCCAGTTCGGTTTCGGCCAGGTGGTCGGCCGCCAGGCTGCGGACATCGTCATTGAGCGGGTAAAGGAAACCGGTGTAGTTTGCGCAGGCGTGCGCAACTGCCATCACCTGGGACGCATAGGCACGTACGCAGAGCATTGCGTCAATCAGGGGCTGGTATCCCTGCACATGGTCAATGTCGTCGGGCACGACCCTCAAGTTTCACCCTGGGGTGGGCGCGAACGTCGTATGACGACCAATCCTTTTGCGTGCGCGGTGCCGGTGGCAGGTGACGATCCCGTGGTTCTGGACATGGCCACAAGCGCCGTCGCCCTTGGCAAGGTCCGCGTGGCATACAACGCCGGTAACCAGGTACCCGAAGGCGCGTTGGTCGACCATGAGGGTGCACCAACCACCAACCCGGGTGTGATGTACGAAGAACCTTTCGGAGCCCTCGGGCCATTCGGCAAACACAAGGGCTACGGTCTCGCGGTCATGTGTGAACTGCTGGGCGGGGCTCTCGCCGGTGAGTGGACCGCACAACCGGGTAACGAACGAACCAACCACATCGTTAATCACATGTTCATGCTGGTGGTCGACCCCGAGGCGTTCGGCGGCGTAGAGAAATTTCAGACAGAAGTGAAGGAAATGGTGGCTTACCTGCACTCCACCACACCCGCCAAAGACTTCGACAAAGTCCGGGTGCCCGGTGAGCCTGAGCGGGAGTCGATGGCCGATCGTCTCGCCAATGGCATTCCGATTGACGAAAACACCTGGGCTGGGGTTGTGAAAGCGGCGCAGCGGGCTGGATTAACTGCTGAACAGATATCTGAGTTAACTACATAAGAATCGCGGCTAAAGGCGTGACGCATGCGTCACGCGGGTTCGCAGAGAGCGGCGTACCCGCCGCGAACGTTGATGCGGACCCCGTTGTCAGTTCAACTGGGAGTCAATCCGGCAGGGATGCCGTGAGTCTATTTCGAGTCGAAGAATCGCGGCTGAAGCCGCTCCTACAGAAGGATCTTCCTAACTCTGTAGGAGCGGCTTCAGCCGCGATTGTCTTTATGACGGGGTGACGCCGTTGCGCCGAAACAGCGAGAACAGCCTTTCCCAGTGCCGCTCCGCAGCCGCCTTGTGGTACATGCCGTCACGCAGGGGGAAGACAAAGCCGTGGTGGGTATCCGGATACCATTCGACCTGATAACTGATCCCCGTTTCGGCCAGGTACTTATCAAGACCTTCGACCATCTCCGGCGGTGCCCACTCATCCGTTTCAGCGCAACCGAAGTACATCTCGCCGGTGATCTTGTGAGCGTCGAGATGAGGTGAATCTTCAGCATCGTTGAAAAGGCGCACGCCGTGCAACGATGCGCTGGCTTTAATACGATCAGGAAACGCCGAGGCGGCTGCAAAAGCAAATGGTCCGCTCATGCAGTAGCCGACGCATCCTGCTGGCCCGGCACCGGCTGACGAGTCTTCGGCAGCATGGTCAAAGAGCACCTGGATATCTTCACACACCAACGCGTTCGTAAGAGCATTCATGTGCCCGAACATCTCTTCACGTTTATCAGGTGCCATCACAAACTCCCGAACGCGACGATAATAGAGGTTTGGCAGCATGACGTAGTAACCAACGGTGGCGATACGCCGCGCCATGTCGTGCAACTCCTCACGCTTACCCGGGGCATCCATCAAAAACAGAACCAGCGGGAAGGGCCCCTCACCATCCGGCCGGGTGATGAACGTATTCATCGCCCCATCCGCTGTCTGTATGTCGAGTTCCTGTTCAATCATGAGCTGCCTCTACCGTAATCCGAAATCAAATCCTTCACCGTTGGCGAACCGGCGCAGTATCCGACCACCCGTATTCTGGATGTGCACCTCGTCTGCGCCGTCATAAATCCGGGCAAAGCGGGCATGGCGATACATACGCTCGAGCGGTGTATCTTCCGTTACCCCCAGGGCACCGTGTACCTGTATTGCCCGGTCGATGACATTGTGCAGCATGCTTGCGCCATAAACTTTGATGAGACCGATCTCGACCCGGGCTTCGTCCCCCTGGTCGATCTTCTGCGCCGCATGCAACGTCAGCAACCGGCTCGCCTGGATTTCGGCTGCGGATTCAAACACGAATTTCTGAATCTGCTGGTGTTCCGCCAGTGTTTTGCCAAACGCTACCCGGCTGTTGGCCCGATCGCACATCAGATCAAACGCTCTTTGCGCCTGACCAAGCCAGCGCATGCAATGGAAGATCCGCCCCGGACCGAGCCTGTCCTGAGCGATCTTGAAACCATGGCCCCGGGGACCCAGCAGGTTGTCTTTCGGCACACGGACGTTGTCGTAGACGACCTCGTAGTGCCCATCCGCCTGCCCCATCACCTTTACATCACGGATTATGTTGTAGCCGGGTGTATCGGTTGGAACGACAATCATTGAGAACGCCTGGTGGTCCGGTGTCTCGTCGTCCTCGGTGCGCACCATCGCGGTCGTATAGGCTGCATTACCTGCGCCTGACGTGAACCATTTGCGTCCGTTGATGACCCACTCATCCCCTTCAAGCTCGGCCCGGGTCTGTAACTGGGTTGGGTCGGAGCTCGCCACATCGGGCTCTGTCATCCCGAAGCTCGGGAACACCTCCCCGGCAACCAGGGGTGCCAGGTACTTATCACGCCACTCCTCGCTGGCATAGCGGTGCAGCATGATCGAGTCCTGAAGCGAATGTGTCCCAAGCGCCACCATCGCAATCTCGCTGCGACCGACAACTTCATTGATGAAGACATAATCCATGAACGGCAGGCCTCCGCCACCAATCTCCTCCGGGTGGCCAAGCGCCCACAAACCCTCACTCTTGGCCCTGTCCATGAGTCCGCGCATGACGTCCCCGCGCCGGGAACCGACCTTGTCTTCCGTGAGCTCCTGCTCAACGGGATAGACTTCCTGCTCGATGAAATTGAGCACCTTTGCCCTGAGCGGCTGGATGTGCTCCGGTATAGACAGATTCAGCATGACTCCCCCCTGATGAATCGCGCTCTTGCTGGCGAAGCCCCGGATTGTACTAGTAATGCGATGACGACCGCAGTAAGGTTCGCGAATTCGACCATCCGTTTAGGAGTCCCGTGCCCGGAGCTGACCTTAAAAAAGCCGGCCTGAAAGTTACCTTGCCTCGCCTCAAGGTGCTGGAAGTCATGGAAAACGCCGATCCTCATCACATGAGCGCCGAAGACGTCTACAAGGCTCTCATGCAACAGGACGACAGCGTTGGTCTCGCCACTGTCTATCGTGTTCTCACACAATTCGAGACGGCGGGCATCGTTGAGCGACACAATTTCGACGATGGCCATTCCGTCTATGAACTTGCCAACGAAAAACATCACGATCACATGGTGGACGTCGACAACGGTGCGGTGACCGAATTTGTCGACGAACACATCGAAGAGCTTCAGCGCCAGATTGCAGATAAACACGGATTCGAACTTGTCGATCACGAACTGGTGCTATACGTCCGCAAAAAGCGCGAATAAGAATCATTTGCATTCTAAACGCCACCCTGTCACCCTTTTGTCACATTCAACAATGACGCCACGCTGGCGAGGCGCTCGGCTATTACCGTGACCATGAAAGAAGTGGATGTGGGCACCCGGGTGCGGGTGATTGGGTATTCCAGCAATTCGGAATACATCCAGCAACTCAAGCGCCTCGGGCTGGTACCCGGGACAGAACTCGAAATACTCCGCAAAGCACCACTCGGCGACCCGGTGGAGATCCACCTGCGCGGCTACAGCCTGGCACTGCGGCCGAGCGAAGCAGACGACCTGATTGTGGAACCTGTCGAGTCATGACCAGTCTCGCCCTTGTTGGCAACCCGAACTGCGGGAAGACCACCCTTTTCAATGTGCTGACCGGAACCCAGCAGCGCATTGGCAACTGGCCGGGCGTTACCGTTGAGAAGAAGACCGGCTCATTCAACATCGGACCAGACAAGATCGAAGTAATCGATCTGCCAGGTACCTACAGTCTGAGCAACGTCGGCGACGGGCTCGACGAGATGATCGTTCGGGAGTTCATCGCCTCCCGGGAAGCAGACATCTTCATCAACATCGTTGATGCAACTTCCCTTGGCCGCGGTCTCTATCTCACCAGCGAGCTGGCCAGTCTGGATACACCCACGGTCGTCGTTGTGAACATGATAGACGTCGCGGAACGACGAGGCGTCCATCTCGACGCGGACAAACTCGCTGAACGTATCGGCTGTCCCGTCATTCCCATGGTGGCTGCTAAAGGTACGGGGATTGAAGAGCTGAAAGCCGCTGTATCTGAGGCCCGTCCCGTCAAAGCGTTTGCCCAGGGTGACGATGACGCGAGATTTGCGGCAATCGACGAGATTGTCCTGGCGTGCACGCAAACGGGAACTGAAGAGCGCAACGTCAGCGCACGCATTGACGACGTGGTTGTTCACCCAATTCTTGCCTTCCCCATATTCCTCGGGGTGATGTACCTGATGTTCCTGATATCAATCAACGTCGGGTCCGCCTTCATCGACTTCTTCGACCTCGCTGGCAGCGCACTTTTCGTCGAAGCCCCGCGTCTCCTCATGAACTCGCTCTCCTTTCCGGACTGGCTGACGATTTTCATTGCAGACGGCGTGGGCGGTGGCATCCAGCTGGTAGGAACCTTCATACCTGTCATCGGGGCGCTGTTCTTCGTTCTCGCGTTTCTCGAAGACTCAGGCTACATGGCAAGGGTGGCCTTTATCGTGGATCGATTACTGCGCCGTCTTGGACTGCCCGGCAAATCGTTTGTACCCTTGATCGTTGGATTCGGGTGCAATGTGCCGGCTGTCATGGCCACGCGCGCGCTCGACTCCCAGCCTGACCGGATCCTCACAACCCTGATGGCGCCTTTCATGAGCTGTGGAGCCCGTTTGACGGTGTACGCCCTTTTCGCAGCAGCCTTCTTTCCTCGTAACGGTCAGAACGTCGTGTTTGCGCTTTATCTCATCGGCATTGTCGTGGCCGTTCTATCAGCGCTCGTCGTCAGACGTCACCTGCTGCCCGAATCTCGCAGCACCTTTGTCCTGGAGTTACCGGCCTACCATTTGCCGACGCCACGCAACATTCTCATGCAGACCTGGCAGAGATTGCGCGGGTTTGTCGTACGTGCAGGTAAAGCCATAGTGCTGGTGGTCATCGCGCTCAACGTACTGAATTCCATTGGTACGGATGGGACGGTTGGCAACGAAGATTCAGAAAACTCCGTTCTGTCTGCCATTGGCAAGACGATCACACCAGTGTTTGCCCCCATGGGTATTCAGCCTGACAACTGGCCAGCCACGGTTGGGATATTTACAGGCATATTTGCGAAAGAAGTGGTCGTTGGCACCCTGGATGCACTCTACGCTCCCGGAGACGGTGACGAAGAGACATCCATCCCCGGTTTAATCGAAGATGCATTTGCGTCTGTACCCGCAAATCTCGCCGACCTCGGCGGTCAGCTGACAGATCCGCTCGGACTCGACCTCGGCGACCTGGAAGACACCGCAACACAAGCTGAAGAACAGGAAGTCCAGATCAATACAATCACCGCAATGCAGAACCTCTTTGCAGGTCAGCTGGGCGCGTTTGCGTACTTGTTGTTTGTCCTGCTTTATATGCCTTGTGTAGCGACCATCGGCGTCATCTACAAGGAAATCGGCACCTTCTGGGCAGCTTTCTCAGTTGCGTGGTCATTTGTTACTGCCTACAGCATCGCCGTGATTGTTTTCCAGCTCGGCATGTTGACTACAGCTCCAATGCAGGCGCTTTTCTGGCTGGCCGCCACCATTGGGGTGACTGGCCTGCTGTTCTACCTGCTCATTCTATGGGGCAAGCGTTCCGCACCAGCGGAGCTGATCCCTGTCAAAATGATCTGATCGCGGCTAAAGCCGCTCCTACAGAGTTAGTTGGTGTTCTCTGTAGGAGCGGCTTCAGCCGCGATTCTTCACAGCGTCGTATAGCCGAGATACAACGCCGTCATGCCAATTGTGTCGATGATGCCGTGAGCGACAATCACCGGCCAGAGGTTGCGTCCACATCGAACGTAGATCCAACCCATCACAAGCGCCACCACCATGATATTCGCCATCCCGGTCACACCCTGGTAGGCATGCCCAAGCGTAAAGAGCAGCGCCTGAGCCACGATGACAAGGGTCATGCGTTGTTCACCAAAGAGAATCGCAAAGCGATTGAGTACAAAGCCGCGGATGAGCAGCTCCTCACCGAAAGCAGCACTCCCCCAGCTCACCGGAAGGAGAAAGACGAGGTAGTTGAGCGTGTTGCCCTCGATTTCGGCTGCCAGGATCGATATGTCGATGGGCGGAAAACCCAGCGCGTGCATCAGCGGTGAAACGATAAACGATGTCACCACGTAGATAACCGCCAGGGCAGCAAACGTATATCCCGCAAATCGAGACAGCGGCATGGCAACCGCAAACCCCAACGATCGCCACCCCGTGCCTTCCCGGCGTAAGAAGAACGTCGCCGCGATCAGCGGGAAAACCATCCCCAGGATTGCCGAGAGTGCCAACACGGAGGTGACTGCACCGGCCACAAGACCTGCCGCAGTCAGAACAATCACAATCCCCAGTTGCAGGACAACCGCACCTTTCGAGGGTGTCACTACTCTTCCAGGAGACCCATACGATCGAGGGCCACTTCGAACCGCGGATCGTCGCGTAACTCGTCGTAAAATGGTTGGGTTTTCATTCCGATTGTCACCATCAGTGCACCTTCATCGATGGCTTCAAACATCCAGTCGAAAGCACTATCCAGATCCCCCATGCCAAGATAAGCCCAGAAGAGTGGCGTGGGGCTGACGTACTGCCTGAGTCTGCGCTCCTCGAGGTCCTCTATGATGTCCCTCGCATCATCAACCCGTCCTATGCGGCCAAGCGCATACGCCATGTAACCCCGCACAAAATGTAAATCCGGCGCAGTTTCCGCGAGCGCACGATCCGCCCATGTAGAAGCGGTCTGGTGATCACCCCTCAATGCATAAAAACGGGCGAGCTCCGAATAGACAACCCAGAGTTCTCGTCCCTCCAGTATCGGAACAGATGTTTCCAGGCGCGCGATTGCCTGATCAAGCATGCCGTTGGCTATCAGGGCATAGGCATACCAACCTGGATCCAGGGGATCGACACCGTTGGAATGTCGGTACTCACGCAACGCCTCGTCAACACGTCCCTGCAACAAGAGAAGGTTTGCAAGATCTGTCGTGGCAAGCCCCGGTGCCAGGGTACGTGCTTTCCGGAAAGCTGTTTCCGCCGCCCGGTAGTCTCCATCCAGACGTTCCAGCTTTCCCTGCACAATCAACGCCGGAACATACTCGGGCGCCAGAGACAGGGCGGTTTCGAGGGTCACCCTTGCGGCCGGATATGCCCTATCCGCCGGAAGTGTCCCGCCAATCCTGTTTGTATAAACGTCAGCAAGAAACGTGAGCGCGGGTACAAACTCCGGATCCTTCTGCAACGCCTCCTGTAGGTATTGTGTCACCAGCTGCCAGTCAATCGAACGATGGTGCAGCGCCAACAGGTAAGCGTCGTACGCTTCAATACTGCTTGTACGCGTCGATGCGACCAGTTCGAGGGACTGTTGATGAAGGGCACTTTTGAGACTGAGCGCAACACCTTCGGCCACCTGGTCCTGCAGGGCAAACACGTCAGCCAGTTCCTGTTCGAACGTATTGGACCACAAGACATCGCCGTCTTTGGCCCGGACGAGCTGCAGGACAATCCGCACGTCCTCTCCGGATTTTCGGACACTGCCTTTGAGGAGGTGAGCGACCCCGAAAATCTCCGCCAGCTCACCGTCGCTCCGGTTGTCGATACCCACCTGCCCGACAGACTGACTCGATATCACACGCAGATCGGGAATCGCGGCCAGCGTTGTGGTCAGTTCCTCGGTCAATCCAACCGCAAAATAGGCATCGTCCTGCGCACTGCTGAGACTTTTAAGTGGAAGGATTGCAAGGCTCCGATCGACATCAGCCTGAACCATCCCCTCGTCCGGTGTATCTGGAGCCATCACTTCACGCCCCACGAGGATGGCCACGGCAACGGCCAGGAGAACAATGATGGACCGGTCGATAATCTTGGCTCGCCTCGAGTACACCGGGGGTTCCGTCTGATCATCGGTAACGACAACCCCATCCGGGGTGACGTCAAAGACCCATGCAAAGCCTGCAACAACCGGGATCCCGACCAGGAGCACAACTATGAGCGCTGTCTGTGACCAATCCGGGAACCCGAGCGGTTCAAAAGTAACATCGGCAACCTGCAACAGGATGAAAGAACCAGCCAGATACATGCCGAGCACCCGAATGACCCTTCGCTGCATCAACTCCTGAAGGAACGCCGGTTTGTCGTCTATATTGGTCACCTGTCGTGAACTTTCTTGTTTTAGTCCAGTATGGCTACATGTTATCGCCAATTCGGGTTCCGCGCGCGTCCGCAGCCAGAACGTCGACATCATCTCCCGTAAGTGACTCGAGAAACGCCGCAAGGGCTCTTTTTTCTGCTTCGTCGAGATTCAGTTGAATCATCAGAAAATCCAGGCCCGGATTCGGGAACGCACCTTCGTCATAGAAGTCAACGACCTCCTCGAGCGTACCCATCGAACCATCGTGCATGTAAGGTCCGGTTAGCGCGACGTTCCGAAGCGAAGGGGTACGGTACTTCCACCTGTCCCGCTCAGCACCCGTAAGTTCCATCAGGCCAGAGTCATCTTCCCTTTCACCTTCGACGTCGACGCGAAGAGGCACAACCACCCCCGGCGCGATTTGAACCGTATCCGGCTGGAAAGGCGTGGCTGCGCGTCTGGCACCAACGCCTGTGTTGTAGAACCCCTCGTCCGTAAACGGAGCACCGCCTTCATCCACCAGGTGACAGGCCGCACAGCCTGAATGCAGGAACACCCGATAACCCTGTTGCTGCTCTGACGTCAGTGTTTCCTCCCCCATGAAGAACCAGCGATCAAATGCGGAGTTTCCGGAAATCAGGCCACGCTGGTAACTCGCCAGCGCGTCACCGAGGTTGGCTTCAGTCAGCCCGTCGGGGTAAGTCTGCTCAAAAGCTGCAACATACTCTTTATCATCGCGGACACGACCCAGTACTTCCGCCCGCGTCGCATTCCCCATCTCGTTTTCTGCCAACAGTGGTTCCCAGATCTGCGTCTCGAGGGAATCAGAACGCCCGTCGTGAAACAGTCTCGGGCGATAGGCCACATCATAGAGTGACGGTGCGTTACGGCGTACTGAACGCCCTTCAATCCCCACCGGAGTTGCCAGTTCGTTCTGTGTGAACCCCTGCTCGGGCACGTGACACATGGCACACGACAGCGTGCCATTCGCCGACAAACGGCGGTCGAAGAACAAACGCCGCCCGAGATCCACTTGCCGTCTCTGAAGGTTAGTGTCGAGAACCGGCATGCCCAGCCAGGATTGCCGGGCGCGGGACGCCAGATCGAGAAATCCACCTGTATCGACCTCAGGGAGCACCAGCGTTTCTGTCACGAAATCCCGTGACTCGTAGCCATTACGGGAATCACCCACGCCCACACGCAGGTCCGCGCTCACAGTCACAGCCGTAAGAAGCCCGACAAACGGGAGGCAACGAAAACCCACGAGTGCTAGCATATCGACGACACTACCAGAAATCGAAAGTTGGGAGAGACAGGATGATTTCATTTGGGAAGTTGTACCGCACTCTTTTGTTACCACTGATCCTTCTTGTTCCTGCGGCATACGCAGACGAGACGTGCATGTCGCCGTACATGGCGAAGATAGTTGGTCAGGAAGATTTCGTTTACATCTGGACGCTCGGGAAGGAGGGCGTTGGCGACGGCGAAGACAAACTCGTCACCGTGGATGTCAATCCAGATTCGCCAAACTACGCCAAAGTTGTACACGTCAATTCGCTGGGTGGACGCAATGAAGCGCATCACTCGGGGTTCACCGACGATCGCCGCTACCTCTGGGCATCTGGTCTGGATACCAGCAAGGTATTCATCTTCGACGTTCACACCGACCCGGCGAAGCCGAAACTCCACAAAACCATCGACAACTTTGTCAGTGCTTCCGGGGGTGTCGTCGGTCCCCACACCAACTACGCCCTCCCGGGACGCATGCTGTTGACCGGCTTGTCAAACAACCGCGACCACGGGGGCCGCACTGGCATGGTGGAGTACACCAATTCCGGCGATTACGTCACCACCCACTGGATGCCGACTGACGATAACCTCCAGGGGGCCGAGAAGTCGGGTAGTTTTGCGGACGGGTACGGCTACGACGCACGCGCTTTGCCGCGCCGGAATGTCCTCGTGACGTCTTCGTTCACAGGCTGGAACAACTACATGATGAACCTCGGCAAAATGATGGCGGATGCGGAAGCCATGAAACGCTTCGGCAACACCGTCGTTATCTGGGACCTGCATTCCCGCAAGCCGAAGAAGATCCTGGACGTACCGGGTGCACCCCTCGAGATTCGCTGTGCGTGGGGATCGCAGAGTAACTACTGTTTCACGTCGACTGCGCTCACATCCAAGATCTGGCTGATCTATGAGGAAGACAACGAGTGGCACGCAAAAGAGGTCGCCGATATCGGTGACGCCTCCAGAATTCCACTACCCGTGGACATTTCGATATCAGCAGATGACAACCACCTGTGGGTGAACACATGGAATGACGGGCATGTGCGCCTTTATGACATATCCGATCCCCACAAGCCGTTCCAGGTTTTTCAAGAGCAGATCGGCGAACAGATCAACATGGTGTCCCAGAGCTGGGACGGCGAACGTGTCTATTTCACATCGTCTTTGCTCGCAAACTGGGACAAGACCGAATCAACCGGCGCGGACCTCCAGTACTTCAAACTCTACAGCTGGGACGGAAAAAAGCTGAGCCCCGAGTTTCACATCGATTTTCTGGCAGAGGGACTTGGCCTGCCCCATCAGATGCGGTTCGGGGCGTATGCACTGTACGGTCAGACGCGACCGGCATCTGACATCAATGCGGCAACTGCGCGTTAGCCCTCTGATTCTGCTGCTTGCTCTTTCCGGAGGCTTAAGCGCGGCAGAACACGAGCACCCGGCGCCGGTTGTTCTGGCGCCGGGTTATGAAGACCTGACATTTACACCCCCCGTTTCCGGCAGCTACGCACTGCCGCCGCTCGGCACAGCAGCTGATGGCGAGGTTCTGATAGAAGACGGCAGTGCAGTACAGCTACATTCGCTCCTCGAAGACAAACTCATTGTCATGTGTTTCATCTATACCCGCTGTAACGATGTCAACGGATGCCCTCTTGCAACCCATGTATTCAAAGGTGTACAGGACGCTCTCGTTGACGAGACAGGCCTGCAGGATGAAGTCCGGCTTCTGAGTTTCAGTTTCGACCCCGCATACGACCGGCCGGACGTGCTTCGGAAGTACGGTAGTTATTTCAAGAATCCGGATGCGGATTGGCACTTTCTAACAACACAATCTACAGATGCCCTTAATCCGATACTGGACGCTTACGGTCAATGGGTCATCCGTGACAAGGATCCCGACGGGCGTGATCTCGGGACTATTTCACACCTCCTGCGCGTGTTCCTCATCGACCGCGACAAACGCATCCGCAACATCTACAGCATGTCGTATCTGCATGCAGATACGGTGATGAACGATCTGAAGACTCTCCTGATAGAAGAGAATCGCGGGTCCGGTGCAAGCACCGGACGGGTGAGCAACAGATCGCCTAACAGCGATCTGTGGTGACGCGAACCCTGGGGTTTGAACATCTGGGAGCCAACCCGGCAGGGATGCCGAGAAGGTAAGCCAGGTCGAAGAATCGCGGCTAAAGCCGCTCCCACATTGAGAAATCTGGCTATTTCCATGTGGGAGCGAA
>JANQFF010000336.1 GCA_028277965.1 Pseudomonadales bacterium | reverse complement strand
TGGGTCGCTGCGCACACAACACCGGACTGGTTCCTATCCGTGGTACCGTGCGGCGAGGAGGCAAAAACCCGTTGTTGCCCTTATCGTTCGATTCAAGTGTCTTCCTTCCTGGTCCGCTGCCCTGTCTCCTCTTTCTTAAGCGCATATCTTTCCCATAGAGTCATACCCATTACCATGCGACGAAGGTCAATTGCATGTCAAGTGAGAAATTGGGTTTTTGCTCTGTAAGGCGCTAGCCTAGCGGAATCCCGTGATTATAAATTGTTGAGAAATTGCCTCTACAATTGATACCAATCACTACTGTTGTTACTGTACTTCTTGTACCCGTGGGATACCCCGGGGTCATCCCATCGGGTATATCTTTACGGCTCTCGCCCCAAAGAGCAGCTTGCCGCCCTGACTGGTTTCACCAGATCTAGGCAGCAATATCCAACACCGTGCCGTCGGCAAAGACGGTCGAAGCCACACCCGTAATAGGGGTATGATTCTGTACCCAGTTCTTCGCGGTGAGCGTGTCACCCTTATCCATGATGGTGAGCAGCAGGTCTTCACCGATGTGCTTGACCGAAACGTCATCTACCGCTATGTCGTCCGCCAGGAGGATAGTATCGAGATTCCCCGGAGCGGTATCCCGATCCAGGATCGTGTCATGACCCGAGCCGCGGTCCAACCGGTACGTGTCATTCCCATTGTCATTGTCTGCATTCCACCACTGGGCCTTCTGTGAGCCACCGTACAGGGCATCGTCTCCTGCACCGCCGTCGAGCACATCCGCTCCGGAACCGCCCTGTAAAGTGTCCGCTCCGTCGCCTCCCAGCAGCGTGTCATTCCCCACCTGACCCAGCAACGAGTCTGCACCTGCGCCACCATCGATCGAATCATCCCCGCCGCGGCCGTACAGGGTGTCTTCGCCCGCAAAGCCTTCCATGACGTCAGGGCTGGTGAAGCCTACAATCGTGTCGATTCCGTCAGTGCCCTTGACGAGCGTATCCAGGATGGTGTCAGTATCCCATGTCGTGCCATCCGCGAAGCTGATCGAGGCAATCCCAGTGGTGGCCGTGTCATTTGTGAGCCAATTCTTTACCGTGATTGCGTCGCTAGTCCCCTCAACACTTACCTGAAGGTGATTGCCCGCACGTTGAATCTCAATATCAGCGGAGGAGATGCCGTCGGTGAATTCAATACTTCCCGCGTGTGCGGCCGCCGTGTCGCCATCAACAATTGTGTCCTGGCCGTCGCCGAGACTGAACTGGTACCTGTCCGCTCCGGCTCCGCCTGCGAGATAGTCACTGCCCTGGCCGCCGATAAGCAGATCGTCGCCGTCATGAGCGTACAGCGTGTCC
>JANQFF010000171.1 GCA_028277965.1 Pseudomonadales bacterium | reverse complement strand
TGAAGGCGAAGAAGCGGTGCTAAAGATGCCACCACCGCCGTCTGCAGTTCCTGTTCCCAGCGCGGTATTGTCTTCAAACAGACAGTCCTTGATAGTCGGGGCGGCACTGGAGTAGTTTCTCACGCCGGCCCCCCGAGTGGCAGAATTGTTGCGAAATGTACAACTCGTAATTTGAGGAGCAGAGCCGTAGTAGTTGCCGATGCCTCCGCCGGCCTTGGCGTAGTTTTGGTCGAAAATGCAGTTTTCCACAGTTGGTGATGAATCGTCATTGTACATCCCGCCACCCGTGGCATTGGTGCTCGAACCGTCAGCCCTTCCGTTGCGAATCGTAAACCCATCGATTCTCGCATGATCTGCGCCCTTGACCACGTGGTACACCTGTGACGATTCTGTCGGATTGAACCCATCCAGAATGGTTTCATTGGCCAGCCAATCCCGCTGCTCACGCGCTGTTTCGGTGGCGTCGAATCCACCGTACACATCGACGAATGATTTGAGTTGAACGGTGTTCGAGCGACTGGTTTCGTAGATGTAGTATACCCCTTCGGCCACCCAGACTTCACAGGGGGATTCAGCCGTGGCGTTCAACGCTGCCGCGTCGATGGCCTCTTGTACGGTGACGAACGCAGTCTCCCACGAGAGGCCGTCTGCAGAGAATTGGGACAGGTGGTCCACAAAGTAGACGCAGCCACAAGATCCGTCCTGGCAACCCACGGCGCAGTCCGTGCACCAGGCTTGGCTGCTATCAAATTCGCAAATAGCGTTGGCCTGGCAATCTTCGAGCACGGTCCAGTCGTGCCAGACCAAGTTGCTCGTATCGCATGCGGCGGCGCTGCCCGAACAGTATTGATACTGCTCGCGGGACATCGGATCAGCCCCGCAGTCACCGCTGGAACAACCGTACTCAGTAACCAGAGGATCGGTTCCGCAGATTTGTGAACTCGGCTGGAATGAATCAGAAGGGCACTGATCACCGATGCCGTCGCAAAATTCAGCTACATCACAAGGACCGGCTGTGGCACGGCATTCTGCTGACGACTTCGAATCACCGGGACACTCGGCAGTCGAACCAGTACAGTTTTCGGCCAGGTCACAATCGCCCACAGAAGCGCGACACTCGGTGGCTGCAGATGCAAAACCATCCACCGGACAGTTGTCATTTACCCCATCACAGAATTCCGCCACATCGCAGTCTCCGGCTGAAGCACGGCACTCGGCAGTTGATTTGGAGTCAGTGGGGCATGCTGCACTAGTTCCAGTGCACATCTCGGCGAGATCGCATTCGCCCTCCGATGCACGACACTCAGTGGCGGATGATTCGAAACCGTCCACAGGACAATCGTTGTTAGCTCCATCACAGAATTCTGCCACGTCGCAGTCACCAGCGGATACGCGGCACACAGCAGTTGAC
>JANQFF010000078.1 GCA_028277965.1 Pseudomonadales bacterium | reverse complement strand
GTTCGGCAAGGACACCTTTACTGGGCAGAAAACGCGCCGCACCGGTGCACTCGTCGCACGTTCGCCTGCATGTCGGGATGTTGTGATGAACAAGCTCGTCATTGATGCGGCGGACAAGTTCCTGCTCCGATTCGCAGACCGGGTTATCCTGCATCTGACCCAGACAATCTACATCGGACCCGGGCAGGGTGCCCAGATGTTGCACCGGGATCGTCTCGCCTGGGGTAAGCACTTACCGCGTGAAATTGAACCCCAGTTCAATACCATCTGGGCACTGACGGATTTCTCCGCCGAAAATGGCGCGACCAGGGTCGTGCCGGGCAGTCAGACATGGCAGTGGCGTCAGGAACCCAAAGAGGATGAAATCTGCCAGGCGGAAATGAGTAAGGGTTCCGTGCTGCTGTACACAGGCAGTGTGATGCATTCGGGCGGGGAAAATCGAACTGAAGGCTCTCGCATGGGACTTAACATTACCTATTGCCTCGGCTGGTTGAGACAGGAAGAAAACCAGTATCTCTCGTGCCCGCCAGAAATCGCAAAGGATCTACCGCTCGATTTGCAGGAGCTGCTGGGTTACACCCAGGGCAACTACGCGCTTGGCTACTATTCCGATCCCTATGCCGAAGACGCGGACGGGGCGGGGATCAAAGCGCCTGAAAACGCCGTGGGCTCCCGTTCTCGCTCCTCACTATCCGTTGCCACGGACTAGACCTGTCTTATTCCAACTGCGGCTCAGCGCATAGGTTTGGACGGACATCAAGGCCTCAGGTAAGCTGATTGCCCGGGATTTGGGCCATCCCTCACGAAAACGAACACCAGGGGAGGTGCACGTGAAAAAAGTGAATCGACGATCGTTTCTCCAGCTTGGCGCGGCCGCTGGATTGGCTTCTGGCCTGTCTGTACCGATTGCGAGCAGTGCGAAGGCAGACGTAAAAGATGCCGGGGTTCAGCAGTATGTTCGACTGGGTCGAACGAACCTCAAGGTATCAGACATTTCTTTTGGTTCTTCCAGGCTTCGTGATGGCGAAGAACATCTGGTGAGACATGCGCTT
>JANQFF010000070.1 GCA_028277965.1 Pseudomonadales bacterium | reverse complement strand
ACCTGGAAGGGACCATTGTCCCGTCGGTTACCCGACGCGGAAAGTACCTGATACTCACCACCCGCTCTCTCGTTCCTCAAAAGGCGCACGAATCTTCCGGGAGCATCATCATCCATCTGGGCATGTCGGGAAGTCTGCGTGTGATGACGCCTGGAACCACGCCGCTCAAACACGATCACGTCGATATTGAATTTGCCAACGGGAGGCTGCTGCGCTTGAACGACCCGCGCCGTTTTGGGTGTGTCCTCTACCATCCTGGAGATGATCCGGAGACACATCCGCTCCTTGCCGGTATCGGTGTTGAACCCCTTGGCAATGAGTTTTCAGGTGAGTACCTGTTCGGGCAGTCCCGTGGTCGGAAACTCGCGGTTAAGAACTTCATCATGGACAGCCGGGTTGTCGCCGGGGTTGGAAACATCTACGCGGCGGAAGCCCTATTTATGGCCGGGATTCGACCCGCGACAGCGGCCGGCAGAATTCCTCTGCGCGCATACAACCGGCTGGCGTCCAGCGTGGTGGAGGTTCTTGCCCGTTCAGTCAGGGAAGGCGGAACGACACTCAGGGACTTTGTGGGATCGGACGGTACCCCGGGTTATTTCCGCCAGCGCCTGAATGTGTATGGCCGGGAAGGAAAACCCTGCCGGGTCTGCGCAACGGTGCTCAAGCTCAAGCGAATTGGCCAGCGCAGTTCCGTGTATTGTCCGCAATGTCAGCGTTCGAGCGGGTTCACAGAATAGTACGACACCTGTGTTTCGACGGAACCGTCGGTGGTACATTGGGACCATCTAACGAGAGGCGTAAGTACTTTGACAGTTTACATGACCAAGTTAGTAAAACGTTGTGCCCACCTTCTGTTGTGCGGGGTGCTCCTCGTGACGAGTCTCCCGGCAACGGCCAATACCGAAGATGAGCCAGGCACCTGGGAAATGGCGGCGGATGCCGTTGTTGCACGTCCAATTGGTGCCGCCATGACAGTCGTTGGCGCTGTAGCTTTTGTTGCGAGCCTGCCTTTCAGCCTGTTAGGTGGGAATGTGGACGAAGCTGCGGAGAAGCTTGTCGTTGATCCGGCGAAAGCGGCTTTTGTCCGGTGCCTCGGTTGCAAGAATACCGGTCGGTACCAGGACGAACCTGAAGACTAGGTTGGAAACTGCAGGACGGGATCGCGGCTGAAGCCGCTCCTGCAGAAACAGATTCAGGAGTAGGCGCGAACCACCGCCGGGTGGACGAACTGGGAGATATCGCCGCCGAGACCGGCAATCTCCCGAACCAGCGTTGATGATATAAACGAGCAGTCTTTGGACGTCGGCAGGAAAACGTATTCGATATCGGGGTCCAGGGACTGGTTCATTTCCGCCATCTGAAACTCGTAGTCGAAGTCGGTTACGGTGCGCAGGCCGCGAAGAATGAATCCCGTTCCCTTTGATTTCACATAGTCGACGAGCAGGTTGTTAAATCCTTCGACGGACACGCTGTCGCCGAACTCTGCCAACACCTCGTTGCACAGCGCAATGCGGTCAGCCAGATCGACCCTGGGGTCTTTCTGGGCTGAAGTGCCAATCGCCAGTACCACGTGATCGAAGAGGTTCAACGCTCTTTTGACGAGATCCGTGTGTCCGTTGGTAATTGGATTGAATGAGCCCGGATAGACGACGATTTTCATTGTTATGGTTCCCCACCAACTCAGTTGAAACTGAGCCATCTGCGTCAAAGGAGCGGGATGGTAGCGGCGTGACTCAAGCGCTGCAAGAGGCGGATTTTCGGATCAGCGCGCCGTGAGCATCACCTGAACGGGTCGTTCGATGAAGCTCGAGGCTGTATTCGTCGGCAAGCCCGGCGAGCGTGACGGCATCCCGGGCTTCTGCGTACAGGCAGGTGAACGTATGACTGGAGATGAGGCGCTCAACGGCCTCGTAGAGAAGGTCCTGGCGAGTGTACGGGGGATCGAGAAAGACGATGTCCCAGTGACGTGCCGGACCGGAGAGAAATCGAGCGGCGGACCCTGTTACAACGGTTGATGAGTCTGGTTCTGCTCCGAGCAGTTCCAGGTGAGCTGAGATCGCCTGGCACGCGGTACGGTTCCTGTCCACCCAGGTCACATCACCCGCGCCCTGGGATAGAGCTTCGAGGCCGAGAATGCCAGACCCGGCAAAAAGATCCAGGCAACTCGCTCCATGTATGGATGGCCGCAGCCAGTTGAAGAGCGTTTCCCGGACTTTGGCGGGTGTGGGACGCAAATCCGGGGTGTTTTGGAATCTCAGCTTCCGTCCCTTCCAATTCCCCCCGATAATACGCAGCTCTTGTTTGAGTTTTGCCATGCCGTTTAAGAGTCAGAATCCTCGACATTATAGGAGTCGCATGCTGACAACACATGTTTTGAGTTCCGCCGATGAGTGAAGGTGGGCTATGGGGCCGTCTAAGATCGGGACTTAAGAAAACCAGGGGCCAGCTCGCTGAGGGTGTCGGTAATCTGATCCTGGGTGAACGGGAAATCGACGAAGGTGTCCTGGATGATCTCGAAACGGCTCTGCTTCTGACGGATGTCGGGGTTGAGACGACCGCTGAAATCATGGCGGACCTGGCGCCGCGGGTTAAACGCAAAGAACTCAATAACACACGTGCGCTGCACGCAGCTTTATCGGTGCTGCTCGAAGCACGTCTTGAACCCCTGGTACGCCCTCTTGAAATCAATGACAAGCAACCGCACGTCATGTTTTTCGTTGGAGTGAACGGCGTTGGAAAAACCACCACGATCGGGAAACTTGCGAAGCAGCTTCAGGCACAAGGCAAGTCGGTCATGCTTGCAGCGGGTGATACGTTCCGCGCAGCTGCTGTCGAACAACTGCAGGCGTGGGGAGAGCGTAACGACGTTCCTGTGGTGGCTCAGGGTCAGGGTGCGGACAGTGCTTCGGTTGTTTTTGACGCTGTGGAGTCTGCCCGGTCGAAAGGTGTGGATGTGTTGCTGGTCGACACGGCAGGGCGTCTGCAGGACAAAACCCAGCTGATGGATGAACTCAAGAAAGTTCACAGGGTGGTGCAGAAGCTCGATGAAACGGCACCGCACGATGTCATCCTGGTGCTCGATTCCGGTGTCGGTCAGAATGCGCTGAGCCAGGTGAATCTCTTTCATGAGGCAGTCAATCTGACAGGGCTGATCCTGACCAAGCTAGACGGCAGCGCCAAGGCCGGGGTGATTTTTGCCATAGCCGCGCTTCCGGACGTGAAGCTGCCGGTGTTTTATATAGGGGTTGGTGAGGCCATCGATGATCTCAGGCCGTTCGAAGCCCATGACTTTGTCCGCGCTCTGCTGGACGATGGGGAAGCAGGAGCAGCGGAAACGTAGGCGGGAGAGCGCAAAGAGGCAGGTCGTCAAGAGGCTGGAAAGAAAGGGACAGGAAGGAAAGAGTTGGGCCACGTAGAGTTCAAACGGGTCACGCGTCGCTTCGACAACGGTCATGAGGCGCTCAAGGAAGTGTCGACCGAATTCCCGGAAGGCTCGATGACTTTCCTGACCGGACACTCCGGTGCCGGTAAAAGCACGTTTCTCAAACTTCTGCTGGCAGCAGACTCCCCGACACGCGGGAGCATCCTCGTCAACGGCGTCGATCTCAAAGGGATCTCGAAACGTGGGCTGGCGCGATATCGTCGCAATCTCGGCGTTGTTTTTCAGGACCACCACCTGCTCGCCCAGCGCACGGTATATGACAATGTAGCCATTCCGCTGCGGGTGATCGGCATGCGGGAAAAGGATGTTGAACGGCGCGTGCGGGCTGCGCTGACCGGTGTTGAACTCATTGGCAAAGAGGGCTTGTATCCCCGGCACCTTTCGACGGGTGAACAGCAGCGGGTGGGGATCGCGCGGGCGGTGGTCAACCGCCCAAAAATCCTGCTTGCGGATGAGCCCACAGGTAACCTCGACCCCGAGTTGTCGCGACACATCATGTACCGCTTTGCCCGTTTCAATCAGATGGGAACAACCGTGATTGTTGCGAGCCACGATGTAGGTCTCATTGAGGAGATGGGAAGTCGGACACTGTGCCTGGAACAGGGGCGAATTGTTGCGGAGATACCTGCCCGTCAGGAAGGCAACCAGGCTGAGGAACACCCGGTTGCCGTTTAGACAGACCGATCCCTGGCCATCCGATACCCGCTCTGCAGGCGGGTGGCTCAGAGATCATCGCCGGGTAGGCGGAGAATCTTTTTACTTTGTGAGTGCACGGCTTGGCACAAGCCTGCTCGTCTGGCTGGTTGTGGGTATCGCCCTCGCGCTTCCGGCTGGCCTCTGGATTATCCAGGTCAACATGGCTGAAGTCTCCGCGGGCTGGGAGGGGCGCCCGGGGTTGAGTGTCTATTTCGACCTGGACGCGACTCAGGCAGAAATTGACGATACGGCTGCAATGGTCGGGCAGCAGGGCAGCATCACACAGGTGGAGGTGACGACACAGGACGAGGCGCTAGCAGAATTCAAGGTCTACAGTGGGCTCGGGGATTCGCTGAGCCTGCTTGGAGAGAATCCGCTCCCGGCATCCATGCGGGCACTCCTCACTCCGGGTGTTGTCACCGCCGAACTCGACCGGTTGGCGGCGCAAATCGGCAAGCGTGAGGGTGTTGCCGAGGTTGTCGTGGAGAAAACCTGGCTCGAAAGGCTGAACGATCTTTCGGCGGTGGTTCGACGGCTGGGTCTCATGCTGGGGGTTCTGTTCGGTATAGGAGCCATCCTCGTAACTGCTTCGTCCGTGCGGCTCGCAATTGAGGCCAGGCTCGAAGAGCTCAGGGTCCTTAAGCTGGTTGGGGCGACCTCGGGCCAGATTCGCCGTCCTTTCCTGTACTTTGGCGCGCTGTACGGGTTTGGTGGAGGTGTGATTGCCGCCATGCTGATTGCGCTGACCCTGCTGATCCTCGAGCCGCCATTGACCTCTCTGCTCGGCAGTTATCAGCGTGAGCTGAACCTCTCCGGGTTCGACCCCCTGTTTCTGCTCTGGTTGCTTGCAGCAGGCAGCCTCCTGGGGGTGATTGGATCGATGGTGGCGGTCAGGCAGCGACTCAGCCGGTTGGAGGTACTCTAGAGATGGCGGCCTGAAGCCGCTCCTGCAGAAAGATCTTCCTACCTCTGTAGGAGCGGCTTCAGCCGCGATTTTTTCGCTGGACTATGGTGTGAATTCCCCTGAGACGTGCATCACACGGGCGTATAATGAACTATTCGGGGTGTTAGCACTCTAATACATAGAGTGCTAAAATTGATGAAATTGTGTTACCGGAGGTATCACTTATGACAACAGATGTGATGGCAATTACAAGTCTGACCCCAGGCCGGGATCTGGACAGTTACCTGAGTACCATCAGCCACTTCCCGATCCTGTCAGCGGAAGAAGAGAAGGCGCTGGCGGAGCGGTTCTACTACGAACAGGACCTCGAAGCAGCGCGGGAACTGGTTCTGTGTCATCTGCGTTTTGTTGTACACCTGGCACGGTCGTACCAGGGATATGGCCTGTCGCAGGCAGATCTCATTCAGGAAGGTAACGTGGGCCTCATGAAGGCCGTCAAGCGATTCGATCCGAACGTGGGGGTGCGCCTGGTGTCGTTTGCCGTGCACTGGATCAAGGCGGAAATGCACGAGTTCATCCTGCGTAACTGGCGCATTGTGAAAGTGGCCACGACCAAAGCCCAGAGGAAACTCTTCTTCAACCTCCGCAGCCGGAAGAAGGGTCTGACGTGGCTGAACTCAGAAGAAACCAAAGCCATTGCCGACGATCTTGGTGTGCCGGTGGCGGAGGTGACCCGGATGGAAGGACGTCTGGCTGCCGCCGATACAGCCTTTGATGGCTACTCGGACGCGGATGACGAAACTGGGACAGCGCCCGTTTACTACCTCGCGGCACCCGAAAGCGACCCGGCTGACATTGTCGCGGATGAAGATGCCCTTGCGGACCATACGCAGCGCCTGAATGCGGGTATGGCCGATCTGGATGATCGGAGTCGCGATATCCTTACAAAACGGTGGCTGAGTGACGAGAAAGCGACATTGCACGAGCTTGCAGCGGAGTACGGCGTGTCAGCCGAGAGAATCCGGCAGCTTGAAAAGAACGCGATGAAAAAGCTGAAGAAAGTTCTCGCCGCCTGACTGAATGCCACAGGATGAATAACCGGCTGCTCGGCGCACTGCTGACAGGTTCTGCTGTTGTCCTCGGTGCCTGGGGAGCGCATGGGTTGGCGGCTGTCGTAGGCGAAGATTCTGCGCGACTCTCCACCTGGGATACAGCCGTTCTCTATCAGTTCATCCACGCTCTCGCGATTCTGATCATCGGCTCCTGGAAGGTCAGCACGTTGTCCAAATGGGCGGTGAGGTTCTTCGCGGCCGGTGTGGTTCTTTTCAGTGGCAGCCTCTACTGGCTCACCCTGGGCGCTCCCGGCTGGGTGGGTCCGGTGACGCCACTGGGAGGCACGGCATTCATCGTTGGCTGGATGCTGCTGTCGATAGATGCCTTCAGAAATGACTCAGTATCGGACTCATAGCTATATCCGCAGAAGGGGACGGATGACCCGCGCCCAGGGCCGGGCATTGAACGAACAGAGTGATACGTATCTTGTGTCCGCTCACGAGTTACAACGACAGGTTTCTGGTTCCGCTAAAGCCGGGATTGAAATTGGCTACGGAATGGGTCACGCGCTCTTAGACTGGGCGCTCAGCGAACCGGAGTGGCGGCTTGCGGGTATCGACCTTTACGAACCCGGCATCGGTGCCTGTATTCACCGCATGGTCGAGGAAAACGTTTCAAACGTAGTATTGCTCAATTCTCCTGCGCAGGAAGTCCTGGCCGAACTGGATCCCGGCAGCATCGACGAAATCCGAATTTTCTTTCCGGACCCATGGCCGAAAAAAAGGCATCACAAACGCAGGCTAATCCAGCCGGACTTTGTGGCGTTACTTGCAGATGTGCTCGTGCCGGGTGGGGTGGTCAGGCTCGCGACGGACTGGATGCCGTATGCAGAGTGGATTGAAGAATGTTTTGCCGGTGAACCCCGTTTCCAGTCGGGTGCCGCTGAGAGCGTTCGGGATGTCACGCGTTTCGAAGACAGGGGGTTGAAGCTCGGTCACGAAATCCGGGATTTCGTTTTTGTCCGGTAATTGATCCCTTCAGAGAAAACGGCCAAGGATCGAGTCGAGATAACGTAACCCCTGTGGGGTTGTGGCGCATCGGTCGGCAACAACAAGTCCTTCATCCTCAAGGGCTCGCCAGAGAGGTTCGATCGACTCCCACGTCATGCCGGTGCGTTCCTCGTAAAGCGATCTCTCAACTCCCCCGACAAGGCGCAGGGCGTTCATCATGAATTCGAGGGACAGAACCTCGCGTTTGATGGAATCGCTTTCCAGGGCCGTCGGGTCCTGCTGGTAGAGCCTTGGGGAGGCGGGATGACGCGTTCGCGTTGGTAGACCTTCCCGTGTGACCTTGCCATGGGCGCCGGCTCCAAGACCTAAATAGTCCCCAAATTGCCAGTAATTGAGGTTGTGCCTGCATTCGTAGCCCGGTTTGGCGTACGCGGAAACCTCGTAGCGTTTGTATCCCGCCTCGTTGAGGAGATCCAACCCGGCGATTTCAATCTCAGCCAGGGTGTCTTCTACAGGCAGGATTGGTGGTCTTTGCGCAAACTCGGTCCGTGGCTCGATGGTCAGCTGGTACCAGGAAACATGCTCAGGCTCCAGATCGATGGCGGCTTCGAGATCGGCGATGGCGTCCTCCACAGTCTGTCCGGGTAACCCCCACATCAGATCCAGGTTGATGTTCCGAAACCCACCTTTACGGGCACCGGCAAATGCGCCCGGGATGTCAGCGCTGGTGTGGATGCGGCCGAGAGCCTGCAGGTGCGTGGGATTGAATGTCTGCGCGCCGAGAGACAGGCGAGTGACACCGGCATCGGCATATTCACCCAGGCGGCCGTGTTCGGCAGCACCCGGATTTGCCTCCAACGTGACCTCGGCGCCGGCGGCCAATGGCAGAAACTGAAGGACACGCCCGATTTGACCGGGTGAAAAAAGGGAAGGAGTCCCCCCGCCGAGAAAAACCGTCTCAAACCGGGGTGCCTCACCAAGGGAGGAGCACTGACTCTCCCAATCGGCCTTGAGCGATGTTACATAGTCCTCAAGATCTGTGCTTGTCCTGTCTCTGAGGGGATGTGAGTTGAAGTCGCAGTACGGACATTTTCTGATGCACCACGGAAAGTGCAGGTAAACTCCGGCGCCCGGGATCATGGATTTCTGAGATGATCCACGAGACTGGCAACCGCCTGACCGCGATGGCTGAGGCGGTTTTTTTCAGTGGAGTCGAGTTCAGCTGATGTCTCAGCCCGTCCCTCAACCACAAAGTGAGGGTCGTAGCCGAACCCTCCGTCTCCCCTTGGCTCGTCAATGATGCTCCCGTGCCAGGCAGCCGTAGCGACAAATGGGGTGGGATCGTTGTCGTGGGTGAGGAGAACAAGGGCGCAATAGAAGTATGCGCGTCGGTCTTCCACCCCCGCGAGGTTTCGGATGAGAAGTTCGTTGTTCGCCTGATCGTCACCGTGTGTACCTGCGTAACGGGCAGAGTGGATACCTGGAGCACCCCCCAGAACAGGTACAACCAGGCCGCTGTCATCAGCAATGGCCGGTAAGCCGGAAGCCCCGGAAACAGCTCGCGCTTTGATCAATGCGTTTTCAATGAAGGTCAGCCCGGTCTCTTCGGGGCTGTCGATATCGAGATCTGCCTGGCTGGTGAGCTGCACTCCGGTGTCTGACAACAAGGCCTGCAGTTCTTTGAGTTTGCCGGCATTGCGGCTCGCGAGAACGATGTTCTTCAATTTTCCGCGTAAACCTTCTGTTGGAAGTCCAGGGTCCGTGAATTCCCGTCTGGGAGATCGATATCGATTGAGAACCTCAAGTGTTCTTCATCTGAATGCCGATATTCGGCAAGGTAATAAATCGCTTCCCCTTCTTCGACGACCCTGAACGGAAGCGTGCGTTCCTGCCCGAGCAGGTTGGTGACGCTGCCGCTGACACCGCTGCGAACCGGCCTGGTACCACCCTCTAAAATGCTGATGTTGACCATTGAGCGGTTCTTACCCCGGACAATTCCATAGTTGCTTGCGACGTCGCTCTTAAGAAACGTCGTCGGAATGGTCACGTAGTGAACCTCGTACGCTCCAAACTTCACAAACTGCTCAGCGTGTGCCGAAAACGCCGTACATAACAACGTCAGGAAAAAACTAAACCGAACCACGACCTAACCTGTAAAAAGCAATGGGTCCCATGATATTCGGCATGAAGCTGCTCAGCATCGCTTCGCTGTATCGATGATCCACGACCTGGCGCTCGATGATGGTGAGACCGGCGTCATCACAGAGATTTTCAAAGTCCTTGAACGTGCAGAGGTGGATATTCGGGGTGTCGTACCACGAATGCGGGATATGCTTCGCCACTGGCATGCGGCCCTGCAAAGCAATCTGCATACGACATCGCCAGTGACCGAAGTTTGGAAAAGTGACAATACACTCTTCGCCAATCCGCAGCATCTCGCGCAGGAGGTGGTCGGGAGCCCGGACGGATTGCAGGGTCTCGGTCATGACAACCATATCGAAGGTATCGTCCCCGAAGTTATCCAGACCATCGTCGAGGTCCTGCTCGATAACGTTGACCCCTTTCTCGAGGCAGATACGGATGTTTTCGCTGTCGACATCGAGGCCATATCCGTTGACGTCTTTGTTTGCCTGAAGATAGGCAAGCAGGTCACCTTCGCCGCAGCCAAGGTCGAGTACCCGGGCACCTGGGTTGATCAGTTGCGCAATCACACTGAGGTCGCCCCGCAACGTCATGAGCCTACCTCGTCAGCGATGCGCGCGAGGTAGCTTCTGAGGACCTCGTGGTAGCGCGAAAGCGGCAGAAGGAATGAGTCGTGACCATGAACCGACTCGATAACGGCACTTGCGACGTTTTTGCGCGCGGCGATCAGAGCGTCGACAATTTCTTTTGACCGCGCAACGGAAAATCGCCAGTCGGTAGTGAATGAGACGACAAGAAAGCTGGCTGTGGCGCTTTCGAATGCGTTGACCAGGTTGTCGTTGCTCTCCCTGGCGGGATCGAAATAGTCCAGGGCACGGGTCATCAGGACGTAGGTATTTGCGTCGAAGATGCGGGAGAACGACTGACCCTGGTGGTGGAGATAACTCTCTACCTGAAACTCCACGTCCGAACCGCGGCCGAGATCGCCCGATTTGAGCTCACGGCCGAATTTCTCCCCCATCCCGTCGTCAGAGAGGTATGTGACGTGCCCAATCATGCGGGCAAGGCCAAGGCCTTTGTCGGGGATACTGTTTTCATCCGCGTAACGGCCTTCCAGATAATTCGGATCTGACGTGATGGCCTGTCGGGCAATTTCGTTGAAGGCGATATTCTGAGCCGAGAGTTTAGCCGCAGCCGCGATCACAACAGCGGCTTTGACCCGATTGGGATAGTCGATAGCCCACTGCAAAGCCTGCATGCCACCGAGACTTCCGCCAACAATTGCTGCGAAGCGCCCGATACCAAGGTGATCAGCCAGGGCTGCCTGGGAATTCACCCAATCCCGGACCACAACATTGGGAAAGTCCGGCCCGTATGGTTTACCCGTGGCCGGGTCCACGGATTGAGGTCCAGTGCTGCCATGACATCCGCCCAGGTTATTCAGGCTGATGACAAAAAAGCGGTTGGTGTCTATTGGTTTGCCGGGACCAATGGCAGTGTCCCACCAGCCCGGTTTGGCATCGTCCGCGGAATGTACACCTGCCGCGTGGTGGTGGCCCGACAGGGCATGGCAGATCAGGATGGCGTTGCTTTTGTCTGCGTTCAGCGTTCCGTAAGTTTCGTAAATGAGTTCATAACTCGGCAACGTGACGCCACATTGGAGCGTAAACGGTTCCGGGTGGTGGAACGACTTCGGTTCCACTAACCCGACATTCCCCGGGGGGCTGCCTGAATCTGGATTCGACATGGCTGCTAGATCGGCCCCACCTGAGAAAGCAGATTCTCGACAAGGAAGATGATGAGAATCAGGACAAGCGGCGATATGTCGATAGGACCGAGCGAGGGCAATACGCGGCGAATCGGACCGACCAGCGGTTCGAGGATCTGATGCAGAAGCAGCAGCGCGGGATGAAAGTTACCCTGAACCAGGAAGCTCGCGATCACCACAATGAAGATCGTGAACTTGTAGAACTGGGTCAGTACCAGGAGCATCTTGATCAATCCTGCCCAGAGGACACCAAGCACCGGGGGCATTGCCCCGTAGTTAATATAGGCGAGCGCAGCGATCGATATGGTGGCGATCAGCCATGCAACGACAATCGATGCGAAGTCGAGATTACGATAAGGCCGCAAAAGCATGCGGAGGGGCTTGCACAACGGATCTGTACCTTTCACAACCGCCTGGCTGATGGCGTTGTGGGAATCTGCGCCGCTTGCCTGCAGCAGAAACCGGATCAGAAAGAGCGTGACCGCCAGGTAGAAAATGAAATTCAGAACGATGTTGAGAGAACTGACCATTTCAGCGTCCAAACTCCTCGGCTAGTTCTGCGGCGCGCGTATCCGCAGCTGAGAGCGCACGCGCAATGATATCGGGCAGCCCGGCATCGTACATAGCGTTCAGTGCAGCTTCGGTTGTGCCTCCCGGTGAGGTTACGTTCTGTCGTAGGACCGATGGAGCATCGTCGCCATCCTGGGCCATGGCTGCCGCACCAGCGGCTGTCTGGAGAGTCAGCTGGGTTGCCGTTTCGCGATCGAGCCCCAGCGCAACGCCCGCGTCAATCATCGCTTCCATCAGGAGAAAAAAATATGCGGGGCCGCTCCCTGAGACCGCGGTGACAGCATCGAGTTCGCGTTCTTCTTCGACCCAGACTGTGTTGCCAACTGCATCGAGGATATCGGTCGCTGTCCTGCGCTGGTCAGAGCTGCAGTGTGCATTTGCGAAGAGCCCCGTTGCACCTTTGCCAACCAGGGCGGGTGTGTTAGGCATGCACCGCACGATTGGCTGGTCGGGATGCGTCCATGTCTGCAGGCTTGTCAGATTGATACCCGCCGCGATGGATATGAGCAGTTGGCCTTCGTTCAGCTCGCTCAGACCCGAGACGACTTCACCGGCCACCTGGGGTTTGACAGCGAGGACAATCACATCAGCGCCGCTGATAGCGAGGTTGTTGTCGGTACTCGTCCCGATACCGAGTGGTGCGAGTCGCTGGAGTTGATCGCTGATGGGGTCCGCCACGCGCAGGTTTTCAGCGGGGTGGCCGTCTGAAAGTAACCCCTGGATCAGACTTGACGCCATATTACCGGCACCAATGAAGCCGATGGTCGTTTGTTTCATCTATAAGTTCCGACTCTTTGTTCAGGTCACGATCGGGGACCGAAAAGTGCGGTGCCAACACGGACGCAGGTACTGCCAGCTGCAATCGCGTCTTCCAGATCGTTTGTCATTCCCATGGATAACACGTTCCATTGAGAACCGTGTTGCAGAGACTGCCCGAGTGAATTGAACAATTCTGCCATGTTTGTGTAGCTCACCACAGGGTTGGAATCCTGGGCAAGGATGGTCATCAGCCCCCTGAGAGTCAGCCTGGGGAGAGCCGTGATGGAATCGATGAGAGCGGGCACATCGTCCCGAAGAACGCCGCCTTTGGCCGGGTCTGCATCGATGTTGACCTGGATGAGGACCTGGAGGTTTTTCCCGTCCGGACACTGGTCGTTGAGGCGTTTGGCGATTCTGGCCCGGTCGACGGTATGCACCCAGTCGAAATGTTCTGCAATCTGGCGCGTTTTGTTGCTCTGAATGCGCCCGATGAAGTGCCATGTCAGCCCCAGTGAACGGCAGGCCTCGATTTTGGGAAGGGCGTCATCGAGGTAATTTTCCCCGAAATGGCTGAGCCCAAGTGATGCAGCTGTCTCCACAGCACTCACGGGTTTTGTTTTGCTGACAGCCATGAGCAGGATGTCATTTTCGTTACGACCGCTGTTCCTGCAAGCGGCCGCTATCCTTGTCTGCAGGGCTGAAAGGTTCTGGCTGATGTCGTTCATAAGCGGTTGAATTGTTAAAAAGGTCACACTTTGTCAAGTTACCGGCATCCCAAGTGGCAAGATGGTGGGTCAAGACATGGTGAAGAACGCCTGATGGGCATAGTATACGGTGCTTGACGAACACCCTATGAGTGGTCTCAACCACGCAGGATAAGCAAAATGGATATTACTGAACTGCTTGCCTTCAGCGCCAAACAGGGCGCTTCCGACCTGCACCTTTCCGCCGGGCTCCCACCGATGATCAGAGTCGATGGAGACGTACGGCGCATCAACCTGCCTCCCCTGGAGCATCAGGAAGTTCATGGTCTCATTTATGAAATCATGAACGACAAGCAGCGGAAAGACTTCGAAGAATTTCTGGAGGCAGACTTTTCGTTTGAGGTTCCGGGTGTTGCCCGCTTCCGAGTCAACGCGTTCAACCAGAACCGTGGCGCTGGAGCTGTCTTCCGGACGATTCCATCCAAAGTGCTCACAATGGAAGACCTGGGATTGAATCAGGTCTTCAAAGACGTCTCGATGGTTCCCCGCGGTCTTGTGCTCGTGACCGGGCCGACGGGATCGGGTAAGAGTACAACGCTGGCGGCCATGGTCGACTACATCAACGACAACCGCTACGACCACATTCTCACCATTGAAGACCCAATCGAATTTGTTCACGAGTCCAAAAAGTGCCTTGTGAACCAGAGAGAAGTGCACAGGGACACACATGGATTCAATGAAGCGCTGCGCTCAGCGCTCAGGGAAGACCCCGACATCATTCTGGTTGGTGAGCTCAGAGACCTCGAGACAATTCGCCTCGCACTAACCGCTGCGGAGACGGGTCACCTGGTATTCGGCACCCTGCATACGACCTCTGCCGCTAAAACCATCGACCGTATCATCGACGTTTTCCCGGCCGAAGAAAAAGACATGGTCCGTTCCATGTTGTCAGAGTCGCTTCAGGCGGTGATCTCCCAGACACTCCTGAAGAAAGTAAACGGCGGACGGGTCGCCGCCCACGAAATCATGATCGGTACACCTGCCATCAGGAATCTCGTCCGTGAAGACAAGGTTGCGCAGATGTATTCAGCTATCCAGACCGGCGCATCGGTAGGCATGCAGACGCTGGATCAATGTCTGGAAGACCTGGTCGCCAAACGGCAGATATCCCGTGATACGGCCAGGGAGAAAGCCAAAGTTCCGGAGAGTTTCTAAGCTGTGAGTACTGAAGAAAAACCTCGCGCCAGGCTGATGGACTTCGAGAAGCTCTTGAAGCTCATGGTCGAAAAGGGTGCGTCGGATCTGTTCATCACCGCGGGCAAACCCCCGATGTTGAAGGTAAATGGCCAGCTGTATCCGGTGGGTGAGCAGTCACTTTCGTCGGAACATGCCAGGGACGTTGTCTACGGGGTCATGGATGAGCAGCAGAGGAAGGTGTTTGCAGCCGAACATGAGTGCAATTTTGCGCTCAACAGTCGCGGCCTCGGACGTTTCCGTGTGAGTGCTTTTTACCAGCGTAATCTCGTTGGCATGGTGCTGCGGCGAATTGAGGTCAACATACCGCGCTGTGCGGATCTCGGGCTGCCGCCGATCATCGAAGAGTTGTCGATGACAAAACGCGGTCTGGTGATATTTGTTGGAGCTACCGGGACGGGGAAATCGACCTCGCTGGCATCGATGATCGGTCATCGTAACGAAAATTCGAGCGGTCACATCATCAGCATCGAGGATCCCATCGAATTTGTGCATCAGCACAAAGGGTGCATCGTGACCCAGCGTGAGGTTGGGGTAGACACGGAGTCTTTTGAAGTTGCGCTCAAGAACACACTTCGCCAGGCACCGGATGTGATCATGATCGGTGAGGTGCGTACCCGGGAAACGATGGAGCATGCGATTGCCTTCGCGGAAACCGGGCATCTGTGTATGTGTACGCTACACGCCAACAACGCCAACCAGGCACTGGACCGGATCATTCACTTCTTCCCGACGGACCGTCACTCGCAGATCTGGATGGACCTGTCGCTGAACTTAAGGGCAATGGTCGCACAGCAGCTGATTCCGACCGTGGATGGACACGGGCGCAGGGCAGCGGTGGAAATTCTGGTCAACACACCTCTGGTGGCCGATCATATTCGCAAGGGTGAGGTGCATCTGCTCAAGGAACTCATGAGCAAATCCACCGAACATGGCATGCAGACTTTCGACCAGGCTCTCTACAAGCTCTACGAAGACGGCGAAATAACCTACGATGCCGCGATAGCAAGTGCGGATTCTCCAAACGATCTGAGGCTGATGATCAAGCTCGGTGCGGATGCTTCATCCAATCCGATGGAGCGTGTGGAGCATCTGACGATTGAACGTACGGATGACGACGACGTTCAGGCGTTCTAAGAATCGCGGCTAAAGCCGCTCCTACAGAAACATCTTCCTACCTCTGTGGGAGATATTCGACTTGGAGTTAACTACACGGCATCCCTGCCGGACTCATTTCAGTGCGCTTGACCCACGGGGTCCGCATCAACGCGAATCGCCGATAGGCGCTTCGCTGCGAACCCGCGCGGCACATGTGCCGCGCCTTTAGCCGCGATTAGATAACCAGGATTCTGCGATCAGACAGGCCGCCAACTCATGGTCTGTCTGGGCAATACCAGCAGCTCTGGCATCCGCCAGACCCGACTT
>JANQFF010000060.1 GCA_028277965.1 Pseudomonadales bacterium | reverse complement strand
GACTGAAATGGTCAGAGCGATAAAAGTAACCTGCGCTCGGAAATGTATCCCCTATGACTGTGCGGTCCTGGGTCGCTGCGGTTTCTTCGGCAACTGTATCGATACTCGAACGGCCGTAGCCGATGTAGCTGATGTCCCGGGTGCGACCGGCAACCTGACCTCCATCCATGTTCACGTTCGCAGCGATCTTACCGGGCGGAAACGTCGGGTGGCGGGCGTAGTAGCGTGAGCCAAGCAGCCCCTGTTCTTCTGCACCCACAAACGCAAACAGGATTGAACGCCGGGGCGGCGGGCCCGCCTTGAATGCCCGGGCGATCGCCAGCACTGATGACATGCCGGATGCGTTGTCCATGGCGCCGTTGTAGATAACGTCACCATCGCCCCGGCCAACACCCTCTGCAATACCAAGGTGATCGTGGTGAGCGGTATAGATGACTACTTCGTCCGCTTTGTCCGTTCCGTGTAGGAGCCCCAGAACGTTGGCAGAGCCCGTTTCCGATCGACTGACATTCATCGTGAGCGAGGTCGTCAGACCCAGCGGTACCGGCTCGAATTCACGCGATTGTGCAGCAGCAGTCAGCTGGTCGAGATGATGTCCGGTGAGCGCCAGCAGGCGGCGTGTGGCGTCTTCCGTCATCCATGCCTCGAGTTGCACCGTGGGTTCGCCCTCGTTCGGGAGTTCAAACTGCGGACCGCTCCATGAAGTCTGCACTACCTGCCACGGATACCCGGCGGAGTAGTCGGTGTGGATGATGATTACACCGGCAGCGCCCATCTCCGCGGCAATTTCGTATTTGTATGTCCAGCGCCCGTAGTAGAGCCGCGTGTCGCCCTGGAAAAGATCCTCATCTGCGTGCGGATCGTTGTTGAGCATAACGAGGACTTTGCCCCGCATGTCCATGCCTTTGTAGTCGTCCCAGTGGTACTCGGGCGCCTGGATGCCGTAGCCCACAAACACGAGTTCAGCATCTTCGACACCCACCTGATCGGCTTGTGCACCTGCCGCGACAATGAAGTCCCGACCCAGGTCGAAAACCTCGAACCCCTCCCCCGATCTCATCACCCAGCTTTCTGGTTGCCTGGCCTGGAGGGCCACCAGCGTGAAAGGCTGCTGCCAGGTGCCATCTGCCGTCCCGGGTTCGACCCCGAGGTTTCGAAGCTCGCGGATGAGATAGGCCTGGGTTTTGATGTCACCCTCGGTGCCGGGTGCGCGGCCCATGTAAGCATCGGAAGACAGTTCCCGGATGTCCCGTTCGATGTCTGAAGCAAGGATTGCAGCCGCTCCGTCCCCCTCACCCGTCGTACACCCTGCCAGCAGGAGGACACCTATAAACAGGTACCTCATTAATCCAGAACCGTTTCGTCGTGTTGCAGAACGCCGGTGGCTTGAAGACCCGCAACATCCGCATCACTCTTGCCCAGCCAGTCTTTCAACACATCCGCGTTGTGCTCCCCCCGATGGGGAGCGACGCCACGAACGCCGCTGGTCGCTTTGGAAAACCGGTAGGGTGACTGCGGTACAGGGCGAGTCCCACCCTGACGGTCATCCATGTCGACAATGGCGTTCCTGTGCGCAATCGTTTCCTGTTCACGCACCTGTGCGGGATCACGCACCTTGCCCCAGGCAATGTTCATTTTCGCCATGATCGCCTCGAACTCGTCCCAGGTTTCAATGGCGGCGAGATACGCCTCAACCGCTGCGCGGCGCAGAGAGATTTTCTCCTCAAGTTCCATCTCTTTGGTCGTTGGGTCTTCCACTTCCATGACCGTGGTTAACAGGTGCCACAAATAGCGGAAGTCTGCCGATATCAACACCATGCCCGCGCCGGTGGTCCAGACCCGGTTGGGCAAAGGACCCGTATGTTCGGAATCTTCCAGGGCGTAGTGAATCTGATCGTCGGTACAAACCGTCGCATCGATCATTGCCACATCTATATGCTGACCCTCACCCGTCGTGCTTCGCTGGATCAGTGCTGACAACAGACCCACCAGCCCATGGAGGGAGGCGTTGGTGTCGGCGATGGATAGCGGCATGTCGGTGGGCGGTATCTCCCCACGCTGCGCCTGCCGAAACAGGAGACCCGCCTCTGCGTGCACGATAGGTGCGTACGCTGCCTTGTGGGACTCAGGTCCGTTGTGCCCGAACCCTGAAATGGAAAGCATGATGATCCCGGGATTGGTCTTCGCGAGATCTTCGTAGCCCAGACCCAGTCGTGGCATGACATCGGGGCGATAGTTCTCCATCACGATGTCGGCTTCTTTGACAAGCTCGTATACGAGCTCCTTCGCGCCTTCCGCCCTCAAATCCAGACAGATATTGCGTTTGCCGACGTTCTGCTGGTGATAGTAGCCCGGGACGTCACCTTTGACGGCACCCCAGATCCGCGTGACATCCCCATCCGGGGGTTCCACCTTAACAACGTCCGCACCAAGATCGGACAACAGCCTGCTGGCAAACGGACCTGCCAGTACCCGCGTGAAATCGAGCACTTTGAGCCCGGCCAGCGGATATCCCCATTCCGCCATGATTCCCCCCAAAAACGTTGTTTACAGCACCCTGAGCGCATTATTGTATGGATCAGGGAGGCTGAACACCTCTCAAAACGTGTAAAAAAGTAACAAATAGTTTGTCTACATGAATGTTTATTTGTTATTTTAGAGGGTCATTACAACTAGAAATCTCGCCAAACCACTGGAGGAACCTATGAACCGACTCATTCGTACCATCCTGGGTGTTTCCATCGCAGCGCTGGCAAGCTCTGCCCTGGCACTCGAGGTCAATGATCGGATTGAGAACTTCCGTCTTTACGACCATGAAGGAAATTCTCACGAGTTGTACTACTACAGCGATGCCAAGGCGATTGCAGTCCTGGTCCAGGGCAATGGCTGCCCCATCGTGCGTAATGCAGCACCACGATTCAGAGAGCTTCGTGATGAGTTTACCGCGCAGGGCGTGCAGTTCCTGATGCTGAACTCAAACCTGCAGGACAACCGTCAGACGGTTGCCAAAGAAGCAGCAAAATACGGATACGACATCCCAATTATGGTGGATGACACCCAGATTATCGGCGAGTCCCTGGGTCTCGTTCGCACCGGTGAGGTATTTGTCATCAATCCGACCAACTGGACGGTGGCTTACCACGGCGCAGTTGATGATCGCCTGACCTACGAAAATCAGAAGAAAGAAGCTTCCGAACACTATCTGCAGGACGCTCTGGCGAGCCTTGTAGCGGGTGAAGCAGTAGAAGTCGCAAGCACTGAAGCGCTGGGTTGTCTCATGAACTTCCCGGAGCAGACTGCACGTGCCAAGCACGCTGACATCTCGTACACCGATGAAATCGCCCCGATGCTCATGGAAAACTGTGTTGGTTGTCACCGCCAGGGAGGCATTGGTCCTTTCGCGATGTCCGACTACAACATGGTTCGCGGCTTCAGCCTGATGATCCGCGAAGTGATCCGCACCAAGCGGATGCCGCCGTGGCACGCTGACCCGACAATCGGTCACTGGAGCAACGACCGTTCGCTCACAGACGATCAGATCAAAACCCTGGTGCACTGGATCGAAGCTGGCGCACCGCGGGGTGAAGGTGAAGACATCCTTGCCACCAACGACACGATTTACGCTGACTGGGGCGCTGAAGAAGAACTGGGACGCGCACCGGACTACGTCGTCGACATCCCGGCCACCGAAGTTCCCGCGACTGGCGTTGTTGACTACAAGTACTTCTACGTCGACAACCCAATCGACAAAGACGTCTGGGTACAGGCCACAGAGATCCTGCCTGGTGACCGTGCGGTGCTCCACCACACCATCACCACGTTCGGTGACATGATCACAGAAGGTAAGTACAAAGGTCGCATCAAGCGTAAAGGTGGTCTGCAGGGTTATGCACCCGGGATCACCACACAGTCGTTCCCGGCTGGCACCGGCGTATACCTGCCTGCCAACTCAACGATCGAATTCCAGATGCACTACACCACCGCGGGTCATGCCACGGTGGATGAGTCCAAAATGGGTGTCTGGATTCACGAAGAGCCGCCGGAGCACGTATACGTGAGCATGTTCATGGCGAATACCAAGATCAAAATTCCGGCGCATGCCAAGAACCACGCAGAAACTGAAGAGCAGGTTATCCCGAAAGATGCGCTGCTGTTCAGCCTCATGCCACACGCTCACTTCCGCGGAAAGTCAGCTGAGTTCAGCGTGATTTACCCGGACGGTACCGAGAAACTGCTTCTGTCTGTACCGAACTACGACTTCAACTGGCAGACCTCTTACGAGTTCGCCGAGCCGGAGTTCATTCCAGCGGGCAGCAAGATCAAGCAAACGAACTGGTGGGACAACTCTGGCCAGAACCCTGCCAACCCCGACCCGACCATCGAGGTCACCTGGGGTGAGCAGTCCTGGGAAGAGATGCTCTTCGGAGCCATGTCCATGCGTTTCCTCGGAGAAGAGGAAGCCGCTAAGTTTCGTGAGGCAGCTAAGCCAACCACGGTGGCGAGCGCTCAATAGCGCTGAGCGCCGTTGTCGGCGCACTGTCTCTTGAGTAGAGCCGATTGGCCGGTTACCCGGTCAATCGGTTTTTTTGTGCCCGCGCCAAAACTAATAACATTGGGGTCTGACCCCATTGTTACTAGTTTATGAAGATCTGGCACCACGGCCTTGTCGCCGGCTGGTGGGCTGAGTTCGAACACGGGGGTGACGATGTGCCTGTGTTTGTTGAAGCCGCCAGGCGCAACGGCGGTACGGTTCTCGACGCAGGCTGCGGGACTGGACGTCTTTTAAGGCCGCTGCTTCAGGCAGGCCTCGAAGCGGATGGAGCTGATGCAGGTCCTGACATGATCGATCAGTGCGGACGTCTGTGTGCATCTGACGGATTTGAGCCTGATCTTTACGTGCAGCCAATGCACGAGTTCGATACGGGCAAGAAGTACGGGACCATCATTGTCTGTGGCGCCTTTGGGCTGGGGGGTAGCCGAGCGGATGATCTGGCGGGCTTGAGACGTCTGCACCAGCACCTCGAGCCCGGGGGTACGCTGCTGCTCGATCATCACCTCCCCAACAACGACGCCAGAGCCTGGCGACGCTGGGTGGAACCCACGCAGTTTCCGACGGACTGGTCACGCAGGGCCGATACACGGGTTGCCGAGGACGGGGCTGAATGGTCGCTCACCAGTCGCCAGTTCGATTTCGATCCCCTGGAGCAGACGACGACGCTTGAAATCCGCTGCACACGCACACTGGATGGAGAGACGCAGACGGAAGAAGGCCAGATTCACATCAATCTTTATTTCAAGAACGAGATTGAGTTGATGTTGGAGACGGCGGGGTTTACGGATATTTCTGTCACGACCCTCGAGGGCGGTCAACCTGATCCCTGGGCTGATTATCGTCTGCTGTTCACCGTCAATCGCGGCTAAAGCCGCTCCTACAGAGGTCTGCTGTTCAACGTCAATCGCGGCTAAAGCCGCTCCTACAGAAAGATCCTTCTATCTCTGTAGGAGCGGCTTTAGCCGCGATTAGATATATTCAGTAACTGTATGAGGGGATGGGTCGCCATTTTGCTGTACCTGCCGGGCCTGTGCCTGGGGGCGTCGTTTGACTTCGATCCTGCGACTGAGACCGGAATTCCCTACGAACACGGCTACGCCTACGTGGGTGAGCTGAAATACCCGCCGGACTTCACTCACTTCGACTACGTCAATCCTGATGCCCCCAAAGAAGGCGTGATGCGCGTCGGCGAGCAGGGTATCTGGGATTCGTTTATTCCCTGGGCCACCAAAGGCCGTTCGGTGTGGGGAACCAATTTCAATGAAGATCATCTCGACCTTGTTCACGACCGGTTGCTGGAGTTTGCCAGAGATGAGCTGGCGTCGGCCTACGGCCGGCTGGCGGAAGGGGTGTATGTCAGTCCCGACGAATCATGGATCGCGTTCAGGATCCGCGAGGGTGCGTACTGGCATGACGGCGTGCCTGTCACCGTGGACGACCTTGTTTACTCATTCAAGATCTACACAGTCGATGCCGCTCCCACGATCACGCAACTTTTCCAGGTGTTCGATCGGGTCGAGGTGATCGGTCCGCAGGAAGTACGCTACTGGGTAAGAGAGGTCGATCGCGGGGACCGCATGCATCCCCTTCTGATCGGCAGGGCGCCGGTCCTGCCAAAACACTACTGGGAAACCCGGGATGCCTCAAAGACGTCTATCGAACCACCGCTGACGAGCGGCGCCTACCGCATCGGTCCCTACAAACTCGGGCGCTGGGTGGAATACGTCCGCGTCGACGACTATTGGGGGAGAGATCTCCCCGTCAACAAAGGCCGCTTCAACTTCGATGTCGTGAAGTGGGATTACTTTCGTGACGACCAGGTGAGGCATGAGGCTGTGAAAGGCCACCTCATCGACATCCGTAACGAGAGCGTGCCTTCGCGGTGGTTTCGTTCCTATGACATACCCGCGAAAGAGGCCGGTGTGTTCAACACAAAGCTGTTTCAGGAGAAACGCCCCGCTGGATTGTGGTGGCCGATCTTCTGGAACCTCAGGCAGGAACGGTTTCAGGATATACGTGTACGTGAGGCACTGTGGCTGGCGTATGACCCCAGCTGGGATTCAGAATCCCAGCAGCGCGGGTTCTGGTCCCAGGCAAGAAGTTTCTTCCATGGTTCAGACCTCGCCCACTCAGGGCTTCCCTCCGAGGCGGAGCTCGAGATCCTGGAACCCATCCGGCACCTCGTGCCCGGGCGCGTATTCACTGACGTTTATTCGCCTCCGGAAGGGACCGGTAACGGCTATACGCGTAAAAACCTGGTACGGGCTGTCGAGCTTTTTCGCGAAGCGGGTTACGAAATCATCGACAACGTCATGACCCAAGTCGAAACCGGGGAGCCGTTCGAGATACGGTTGGTTGCGGTCTCTGCTGCCCTCGGTAACAGCTGGATCGATTACAAACAGGTCCTGAAGAAGATTGGCATCCAGGCAACGCTGATTGCGCCCGAGGTTTCAAACTGGCTCTACCGGATGCGTTCAGGTGATTTCGACGGTGGCGCCATCTGGTTTCTGCCCGACAACACACCGGCGAGCCTGATGATCCGCCAGTTCTCGAGCGCTGCAGCCGAGCAGGCTTACAGCTACAACTGGCAACATATGAAAGACCCGGCGGTCGACGCCGCCCTGGCCGCCCTCGCCAGAGCAAGGACCACCGAGGAATTCCTGGCGGCAACCCGTGTCTTTGACCGCATCATGTTGTGGAACTTCTACTTCATCCCCGGCACATCCAAGACAAACCACGGGATTGTCTGGTGGGACAAGTACTCCTACCAGACCGATGAGCCCCTGGTGCGCCTGGCTTATCGGGATACCTGGTGGTGGGACGCTGAAAAAGCCGCCCGGGTCGAAGCGTACCTCGGCAACCAGAGCGAGTAGCCGTGGGGCGGTACCTGCTTAAACGCCTGTTCCTGCTCGTGCCCACGTTGTTCGGCATCATCCTCATCAACTTCATCATCGTGCAGTTTGCGCCTGGAGGACCGGTTGAGCAGGCGATCGCGGAAGCGTCGGGACTCAACATGAGTTCCACCGCCAGCATATCGAACGCGGGCAGTATGTCGTCCTCCGGGGAGGGCTACCAGGGTGCATCGGGCCTCGATCCGGAATTCCTGGCGCGGCTCGAGGCGCAGTTCGGTTTTGACAAGCCTCCCCACGAACGCTTCTTCATCATGGTGTGGGATTTTCTCCGTTTCGATTTCGGTACCAGTTTCTTCCAGGACAGGGCCGTATTCGACCTTGTGGTCGAACGCCTGCCTGTTTCCATTTCCTTAGGCCTCTGGTCGCTGCTTCTCATCTACGCCATTTCCGTGCCTCTCGGGGTTGCCAAAGCCATCCGCGACGGCAGCCGCTTCGACGTGACCACCAGCGCACTCCTGTTCGCCGCCTACTCGATCCCCGGATTCCTGTTTGCGGTGCTGCTGATCATCCTCTTTGCCGGTGGCACGTTTCTCGACTGGTTCCCCTTGCGAGGACTCACGTCCCAGGATTTCGCTGAGCTGTCGTTGTTCGGCAAGGTGATCGACTATTTCTGGCATCTCGCGCTGCCGTTGACCGCCCTCACCCTGGGTGGCTTCGCGACGCTCACGATGCTCACCAAAAACTCGTTTCTCGAAGAACTCTCGAAACAGTTTGTGCTGACCGCGAGGGCTAAAGGCCTCACCGAAGGGCGCGTTCTTTACGGCCATGTCTTTCGCAATGCCATGCTGATTGTGATCAGCGGGTTTCCGGCGGCGTTCATCGGCATTCTCTTTACCGGGGCGCTCATCATCGAGGTGATCTTCTCGCTGGACGGGCTCGGGCTGCTTGGCTTCGATGCCGCCATGAAACGGGACTACCCGATCCTTTTCGGAACCCTGTATTCCTTCACTCTTGTCGGGTTGGTCATGCAACTCATCGGTGATCTCGTCTATGTGCTGGTCGATCCCCGTATCGACTTTGAGAGCCGCGACCTGTGAGCCCGGTTAACGAGCGACGCATCGCGAACTTCCGCGCCAACCGACGCGCAGTCTGGTCGTTGCGCATCTTTGCAGTGCTTTTTGTCCTGACACTCTGTGCCGAGATGATCGCGAACGACAAACCGATCGTTCTCGTCCTGGACGGCAAGCTCTATGTGCCGATGCTCATCACCTACCCTGAAACCGATTTCGGTGGCGAGCTGCCAAGCGAGGCGGACTACCTGGACCCCTATGTCGCTGAGTTGATCGAGCCCGGCTGGGCGCTCTGGCCGCCCATCCGTTTTTCCCACGACACCATCGACTGGGACATCGAGTTACCGCTCCCCCACCCGCCCGATGACGAACACATTCTCGGGACGGATGCTTATGGATCCGATGTGCTTGCCAAGCTCATCTATGGTTTCCGGCTGTCAGTCCTCTTCGGGTTGTCGCTGACCATCATGGCATCAGCCATCGGGGTGACAGTGGGAGCGCTCCAGGGATATTTCGGGGGCATCACGGATCTCGTCGGGCAACGCATGGTCGAGATCTGGACGGGGCTGCCGCTACTCTTTGTCCTTATTATCTTAAACAGCATCGTTGAGCCGACATTCTTCTGGATGCTGGCCACACTGACACTCTTCAGCTGGATGGCGCTGACGGGAGTCGTTCGGGCGGAATTCCTGCGTGCGCGTAACTTCGAATTTGTGCGGGCCGCCCGGGCGATGGGCGTCGGCAACCTCACCATCATGCGGCGACATGTCCTGCCAAACGCGATGACAGCCGCACTAACCTATACGCCATTCCTCCTGAATTCCTCGATAGCCACCCTCACTGCCCTCGATTTCCTGAACCTCGGTCTCCCCCTGGACTATCCATCGCTGGGACGGCTGCTGACACAGGCCAAGGCCAACATCGACGCCCCGTGGCTGGGTCTGTCGGTCTTCACGACACTTGCCCTCATGCTGACATTGCTGATTTTTGTCGGTGAAGGTGTGCGAGATGCGTTCGATCCTCGCCGTGTTGTCGGGAGTGAGCGCAGTGCCTGATCCGATCTTGGACGTCACCGATCTCAGCGTCCGGTTTGGCGCAACCGATGCTGTTCAGGGTGTTTCGTTTCACGTTGATCGCGGAGAGGTGGTTGCCCTGGTTGGAGAATCCGGCTCCGGGAAATCTGTGAGCGCACTGTCCGTTCTACAGCTTCTGAATTACCCCGCCGCCTCTCATCCCTCCGGCTCCATACGCCTCAACGATAAAGAGATGATCGGTGCAAGCCCAGCCGACCTCCTGATCGCACGTGGCGGAGAGGTGGGCATGATCTTTCAGGAACCGATGACTTCCCTCAATCCCCTGCACAAGGTGGGGCGTCAGATTGGTGAGACACTGCGCGTCCATCGAGGCCTGTCGAAAAGCGAGGCCCGAGAGCGGGCATATAAACTGCTGGAACAAGTGCAGTTGCCGGATCCGGAAGCCAGGCTCGCAGCTTATCCGCATCAGCTTTCCGGCGGGCAGCGCCAGCGTGTGATGATCGCCATGGCGCTAGCCAACGAGCCCGGGCTCCTCATAGCTGACGAACCGACTACGGCGCTGGACGTCACCATCCAGGCAAACATTCTGGATCTGCTGCGTGAGCTGAATCAGAACCTCGATATGGCAATTCTCATGATCTCCCACGACCTGGAAGTAGTGCGGCATATGGCGCACCGGGTCTATGTCATGACCGACGGCCAGGTTGTAGAGCACGGCCCAACAGAACAGATTTTCGAGGCGCCGGAGCACCCTTACACCCAGCACCTCCTGCAGTCCCGCCCTTCCGGTGTACCCAGACCCGTCGACAGCGGCGCAGAAACGGTTCTGACGGCGCGGCAACTCCGCGTTGCGTATGACATCAGCAAAGGCTGGTTCGGCAGATCGGATCAGTTTGTTGCCGTCAAAGAACTCGATCTCGAGGTGCGGGCAGGAGAGACAGTAGGCGTCGTTGGAGAATCCGGCAGCGGCAAAACCAGCCTCGGTCTAGCGGTGCTGCGGCTGATCAAAAGTGAAGGCACGATTGCTTACCTGGGCAACACCATCAGCGCCCTGCCCGCCCGGGAACTGAAATCCATGCGCCGTAACCTGCAGATGGTTTTCCAGGACCCCTACGGGAGCCTGTCACCACGCCTCACGCTGCGCGAGATTGTGGCTGAAGGTCTGATTGTTCATGAAAAGCTGACGCCGGAAGAAGTGGACGAACGTGTTGCCGAGGCTCTAACCGAGGTAGGCATGGACCCTGCCTGGATGGATCGCTATCCCCATGAATTCTCCGGCGGCCAGCGACAACGGATTTCCCTGGCCAGGGCCCAGGTTCTGAAACCTCACTTCATTGTCCTCGATGAACCGACGTCGGCCCTCGACATGTCCGTGCAATCCCAGATTGTTGAGCTCCTGCGGGAACTGCAGCAGAACCACAACCTGGCGTATCTCTTTATCAGTCACGACCTGGCGGTTGTACGCGCCGTTTCCCACCGAATCATCGTGATGAAAGACGGGAACGTAGTGGAGACCGGGGATGCGGACGATGTCTTCAACAACCCCCGGCACGACTACACCCGCGAGCTGCTGGACGCAGCCTACATCAGCGAACTTTCTTAACGTCCCGCTGTCTTAAATTATGATCCCAACTAGGTACCCCCTCCGGTACCTGATTTTGAGGCGAGCGCCCGCTCGCCTCTTTTTTTGTGTGCAAAAGAATCGCGGCTAAAGCCGCTCCTACAGAGGGGAGGATTATGTTTCTGTCGCTGGGCCGATGACCCGCCGTGCACCAAGATCTCCAATAATGTTGTAGAGACAAGGCACCAGGATCAGGGTGATGACGGTTGCGAACAGGATGCCAAACGCGAGGGACACGGCCATCGGCACCACCATCTGGGCCTGCACGGATGTCTCCGCGAGGATCGGCAGGAGACCGAAGAACGTCGTGAGCGAGGTCAGCAGGATTGCCCGGAAGCGTGCAGACCCACCTTCGATTGCTGCCTGGGCGGGCGTCATACCTTCATCCACGCGTTTGTTCACGTAGTCGACGAGGATCAGGCTATCGTTCACCACCACTCCTGACAGCGCAATGATGCCGAAGAGGGACAGCGAACTGACCGACATGCCCATGACCATGTGGCCAACAAGCGCGCCCACAATACCAAACGGGATAACACTCATGATGACGAGCGGCTGGATGTAGGAACGCAGCGGTACCGCCATCAGCGCATATATTCCAAAGAGCGCCGCTATGAACGTGTACATGAATTCCTGGAAGCCGAGTGCCTCGTCGAGGCTGCTGCCACCGAGGCTTGCCGCAACACCCGGGTAACCGCTCAGCATGTTGGGCAGATACTCGCGCTGGAGATCCGCTACAACACGGGCAGGCTCGACCACGGTCACGTCCGCGTTCGCCGTCACGTTAATGGTACGGCGCCCATCGAGACGGCGAATGACATTGAAACCGGGAACAATGTCGAAATCTGCAACGGCGCTGAAGGGCAGTTCGCGTCCGTCGGGCAGACGTATCCACATGCTCTCGAGGTTCCCGACAGAGCGCCGCTCTGCCTGGGGATACCGGACCATCACCCGCAATTCCTGGTTACCCCGCTGTATACGCTGAGCTTCAGCCCCGTAGAACGACTCGCGCACCTGGCGAGCCAGATCGACCAGGGTGACACCGAGCGCTTCCGCCTCGGGTTTGATGCGAAGATTAATCTCGTCCGGACCCGCGCTCGTCGAAAGCTCCACTTCGTAGAGACCATCGATGCCCCGCAGATGATCCGCAAGTTCACTCGCCGCCTGTTCGGTCAGCTCGTAGTTGCGGCCCTGGAGCTTGAATTCGATTGGTGGACCTCCAGCCATATGCCGGGACGCGGCAAAACGCAGTTCCTTGGTACCCGCCACCTCACCAACCTCGTCCCGCCAGCGCCGCTCAATTTCTTTGCCATCGATACCCGTTTCCTCTTTTGCCAGCTCCACCTGGAAACGACCGCGCGTGCCATTGGAAACAAACGCAAACACATGCTGGACCACGTCGAAGTCGAGGTCGTATTCCTCACGGAGCTGATCGTTGACCACCCGCAGCCCCCGGTCCATCTGCTCAACCATTTTGACCGCCATCGACTCCGGGACACCATCGTGCAGCTCCACACTTGCATTCAGATAGTCGTCGTCGATTTCAGGGAAAAAGACGATGCGGACAAAGCCTCCACCCACGAGACCAATGGCAAGAATCACGGTGCTGACGAACAGGGCAACCGTGGCGTAACGATATTCGATGGCTTTTGCCAGGGCTGGCCGGTAGATCTTCGTGATGAACGCCCGAAGCTTCCTGTCGATCAGGTCCGCAACGCCCTCTTTGTTGTGTGAAGACTTCATGAGGGCGAGGTGTGACGGCAGGATGAGTTTGCTCTCGACCAGGCTGAAGAGCAGACACAAGATGACCACCCAGCCAATGGCCGCGTTGATCTGTTCGGTTGGACCCGTGACAAACATCTGCGGCAGAAACGCCATGATCGAGGTGAGCACACCGAACGTTGCAGGGATCGCAACCCGCTGGGCTCCCGCGACGATATTCTCGAGCGTGTAACCCTTCTCCTCAGTTTCGGTGTACGCGGCTTCCGCGATGATGATCGCGTCGTCGACCACAATCCCGAGCACAACGATGAACGCAAAGAGGCTCATGATGTTGATGGTCACATCGACCACCGGGAGCATCATGAATGCACCGAGAAAGGCGACCGGCAGACCGACAATCACCCAGGCTGCGAGTTTCACATGCAGGAACAGACCCAGGATCACGAAAACGAGGACGGCGCCCATGATGAGGTTGCTGAGGAGCATGTCCACGCGACCCTGCAGGTAGTAGGTCGAATCCGCCCACGCTGTCAGCTGCACGCCATCCGGCAGTGTGCGGTTGCGATCGTCCACGTACTCACGCACCGCACGGCTGATCTCGAGCTCACTTTCATTTTCCGTCGACAGTACATTGATGCCAAGACTGCGTTTGCCGTCGAACAGGGCAAAACTCTCCACCTCGACAAAACCGTCGTTGATTGTCGCGATGTCACCCAGCCTCAAACGGGTGCCGTCGGGCCGGGTCAGAAGCACTATCCGGGCAAACTCCTCCCCGGTATATGCCTGGCCCCGCGCTGCGAGACGGATGTTTCCGGAGTCGGTCCGTATCGACCCTCCAGGGATATCGATGGACCAGCGCCGGATGATCTCCGCGACCTGAGCGAGTGTCAGGCCATACTCCCGCAGGGTGTGTTCCTGGATCTCAACCGCAATCTCAAACGACCGGCTGCCCCAGACTTCCGCCAGCGAAACCTCCGGCAGAGCCGTGATCTCATCCCGGATGTCCTCGGCAAACGACTTCATGGTCGCTTCGTCCAGATCACCGTGTATCTGGACAGTCAGGGCACCCTTGGTGATGTTCCTCTTGGAAATGATCGGGCGTTCGGCGTCCAGCGGAAACGTATTGATACCGTCGACAGCAAGCTTGACCTCGTCCGTCACATCCCCGACATCAAAACCCTGGCGCACCTCGATCATGACCTGACCGCTACCCTCGTAGGCCAGACCCCAGACTTCCTTGATCCCCTCTATCGCGTCGATCGCTTCCTCAATCTTGACGACGATACCTTCCTCGACTTCCTCCGGACCTGCACCCGGATAGGGGACACGCACATCGATCTGATCGAACTGGAAGTTGGGGAAACTCTCTTTCTTGACAGCAAAGACGGCATAGAGGCCGCCAGCAATCACAAAAATCGCCAGCAGGTTTGCAGCCACATGGTTGCTTGCGAACCACCCGATCAGACCGGGTGGTCGGGGGGAGTTAACCACTGACCCGGACCTTCATCCCCGGAAGAGGCTGATCAATCGGCGTCAGGCAATAGCGCTCACCGTCCTCCACCCCACCACGGATATAAACGTGATGGTCATCCCGGCGTACAACATCCACGGTCCGCGGGCGGATCTGCATCTCTTCGTCGACCATCCACAGCGTGGTGCCACTCTGCATGGCATGGCGGGGGATCAGCGCGAGCTCACCGGCAAAGTTACCCTCGATCTCTGCGGCAACAAAGGTGCCTATGAGCAGCGGCACAGCTCCACGGCCTTTGAGGTCGTAGGGGTCTTCAATCTCGGCCACGAGGTACAGGACGCGGCTCGAGGTATCGAAGACACCCTCAGACCGGGATATCACGCCACTCCAGCTGAACTCCCCGCCACCCAGCGTTGCTGTGAGCGTAACCGAAACCGGCTCGTTACCCCGGATCCTGCCGATGTCGAGAAACTGCAGATCGTGTTGCGTCACAGGCAGGCGGATCTCCGCTGTGTCCACGGCAAACGTGCGCGCAAGCTGACTGCCCGTGGTCACGTACTGTCCCACATCTGCAATCTTCTCGCGGACAAGCCCATCGTAAGGCGCCCGGATCACTGTCCGGTCGAGGTCGCCCAGCGCTTTCTCCAGGTCCGCTTCCGCAGACTGCACCTGGGCTATCGCCTCTTTCATCTGGGGTTTTCTGAGCGCCAGGGCTGTTGCGGGTCCCTGCCGGGGGTTTGAGCGGCGCAGCCGCTCGTAATCTTCTTTGGCGTATCCGGCCAGCGCACTTTCGGTTTCGAGCTGCGTCGCCGCCCGGGCAACATCCGCGCGTGCGCGCTTGACGATACTCTCGTAGTTACGGGGATCGATACGGACGAGCACATCCCCCTTGCGGAAGAAGCCACCACTCACAAACGCCGGGGATACTTCGATGATCTGCCCCTGGGCTTCGGCCACAAGGGTAGTTTCCGTCCTGGGTACCACTGTGCCCTGGGAACTCACGGTATACGTGATGGCCTCGTGTTTGATCTCATCGACTTCCACCAGCAGCGATGGCGGCTCCGGAGGGGTGCGGCTGGCTTCAGGACGGGCGGAAAACATAGCCACAGCAACGATTGTGGCGAGGCCCACAAAGATGAAAGGCAGTGCTACTTTCCAGACCTGACTCATACAGCCTCGATTGAACCAAATGGGATCAGAACCCCCCATTCTACCGCACCTTGACCTACCTAACTGATATGCCGTTTGCGCATATCACCAGACCATTTAGGTATAGCCAACTTAGTATAATGTAGTAAACTACACTGACTCTTCGCTCTTAGACCTGTGGCCTGCCCATCTAGGCCGTAGGTCTTTTTTTTCGGGTATCAGTTGCCTAAGCGTTTGGGCATCTTGTTCAGTTTTGCACAAGGTGCCCAAACAGCTCTTCCACCCGGTCGATTGCTGTCACCGTCTCATGCTCGAGATCGATGTCTTTGCCCGCCGCGTACAGACGCTGAACGTGCCCGTTGACACCCCACAACATCGAGGCAACAAGGCGAGGTGTCCCAATCGTGTCCGCGGCCATGTTGAAGTCTTTTGCAAGGGATTCCGTCAAAAGGTCTTCGTACTCATGCCCGATGCGCACAAGCTGTGTGGAGACTACCGACCGGCCCCAGCGTTGCACCAGAAAGTCCCTGTAACGCTGACCACCGTCCTGGGTTGCACGGCCTATCGCTACCTGCATCCAGTTGCGCCAGAACGTGAACGTGTTTTCTTTTCTGCCTGGTTCCGTGATGGCTTCGCGGAAGTCTTCGAGACGATCTTCCGATCCCGCATTAGCCAGATCCAGCTTGTTGGGAAAGTGCCGGTACAGGGTCTGCACATGTAACCCTGCCACCTCGGCAATCTGTTCCAGAGTTGTCTCATCATACCCCTGCTCTGCAAAGAGCCGCTCCGCGGTCTGTATGAGCGCTTTACGCGTCGCCGCTTTGCGTTTCTGACGCAGGGGGAAGTGAGATTCGTTCATTGCGGCATTCTACTCCGAAATCGGCCCCAGACGTTTCCGCCTACATTGTTCCAGTTTCAAAACTAAACTGTTCGTGGCTAATGTCTTATATCAACATCAGTGTAGACATGTAATAATACTTGCGGATTGGTGAAGATTGCGTCTGTACATAGGCGTTACTGCAGCCGAGAGACAGGGGACGGACTACACATGCTTATATTGACCCGTCGCGTCGGGGAAACAATAAAGATAGGTGACGACATCACAGTCACCGTTCTGGGTGTCAAAGGAAACCAGGTACGCGTAGGTGTCGGCGCGCCGAGAGACGTTGCTGTACACCGCGAAGAAATCTACCAGCGTATCCAGGAAGAATCGGCTGAACCGGCCAAAGCTTCGGCCGTCTCCCGCTCCTGAAAACAGGCTTCTCCAGCGCCGCCAGGGCCATCCTCCTCCCGCTATCTGTGGCCTGTGTGTTATTTTCCGGGATCGCCGGTTGCGAGCGCGACGACCAGACCATGAAGGCTTCCTCTGCTCAACTGACTGTCACCACGCATCAGGGTGATGTCATTGGCGGGTGGGCAGATGACGCTGCCGACATCCGCGTTTTTCGGGGCATCCCCTACGCTTCACCACCCGTCGGTAACCGACGCTGGCAACCCCCCCACTCTCCGGATCGATTCAGCGGTATATTTGACGCGACCCAGTTTGGACCTGCCTGTCCTCAGCCAACCGGCACCGAGCAGTTTGTGTGGAGTCGCGATCACTTCAACGTTGCAGAAGACTGCCTCTATCTCAACATCTGGTCCGGTGGTAAGGCAGACTCTCGACCGGTCATGGTCTGGTTCCACGGCGGGGCGCACACAGCAGGCAAGGCTCACGACGCAATCTTCGACGGCACTGAGCTTT
>JANQFF010000475.1 GCA_028277965.1 Pseudomonadales bacterium | reverse complement strand
ACGGGGGCTGCTCCCAGAGAAAAACGATAAAGCCCCTGAGACCGCGACGCTCGGGTACCGCAGCGGCTTTCGCCGCTTCGCTTTCATCTGCGATGCGATAACCGAGTTCGCGCAACCGGGTCTCGATCACATCCATCGCGACGGTGCCGGTGACTTCCATGCTTTCCGTCGTAAAGCTGACGGACACGTCCTGCACGCCGGGTAGCTGCCGCATGCTGTTTTCAATAGTCATCGCGCAACTGCCGCAGTCCATGCCGGCAATCTTTACCCTGATAGGGTCTTGCGATTCGATGGCTGCAGCAGCCTGGCTCATACCGTGTTCCTTACGCGGGCGTTGATGTCTACCGTGCACCTTAGACCTTCAAGTCGGGTTGAAGGTCAAGTACCCGTGGGGGCCGCGGTGCAAAATTCCTGCAGTTAACGTGCAGGGCGGTCGTGATACGCGGGCAAAAAAAATCCCGCCAGAGCGGGATTGTGTAAACCTTGCGTGACAGGCTTATTCGAAGTTGTAACGAAGCCCGATTTGCGTAACGTCGATCTCGATATCGAACTCCGAGCCGCCGCCTGCATCTTCTTCATAGAAATAGAGGTCGTAGCCGAAGATAAACGACATATTCGGAGACGTGCGATAAGCAGCTCCAAATCCCACCACGGTTCCGGTTTCGGTGGAGCACCCGGGACAGTTGGTGTCTACACTCGCGACACCGAGTCCGGCCGTCAGTTCCCAATTGTCGTTCAGCGGCAGCAGCCCTACCAGGTGAAAAGAGAATGCCTTCGATTCCACTGTGTCCGTGGTGAACAGTGGGGTTGAAACCCGGTACTCACCCAGCTCGTTCCAGCGACCCTCGACCGCAAAATTTTCGTTAAAGCGATAGCCGCCGAAAAAGCCCCAGCCGCCGTCCCTGTCGTCAAAATCAGTCGCCCCGAAAGGTCCGTCGAAGTCGAAAGCACCGTCATCGTCAAAGGACGTTACGCCCAGGGTGCCCCCCGCGTACCAGCCTTCGAAGCCATGTTCGTCCGCCTGTGCCCCCAGGCTTAAGGAAATAAGAATGCCCGCAAAAACCAGACGTTTGTTCATCCCCGACATCTCCATTGTGATTCTGTGTTGTAGCAGGAATATTATTAGAGTTTGCCCGGTCCGGTCCGGAAATAAGACTGCTGTTCAGTACCCGGTTAAGCTCCCCCGCCGCATGAGAGACCATGCGTGCCGGGCAAGCTTATCACACGCCGAAACCGCCCGCCGTCCGCGCGATCCCGCCATCAGCCCTCGTTCGCTTCAAGCGCGAGGAAAAGTTGTGCGAACAGGAAGGCGTTATCGCCCCGGGCCGTGAAAAGGATACCGTCATCGGCCTCGGACACCTCGGGCTCAATATGGGCATCGCACCCGGTTTCACCTGCTGCCAGTTGTTCCAGAGCGCGGGATATTTTGGGGTCGTCGTTCGCGAACAGGACTGAATAACCGCCATCTTCATCCCTCCATACATGGATATGCTCCCCGCGCAAATCGCGGAACAGTTTCTCCCATTCGGCAGTAGCCAGGTTGCAACCGAGCCTTTTCGTAAGCTTCCGGAGCGATGTCCGGTTTTTGCTGCCGTGCTCGTGCCCGCAGACCTGCTCCATCAGTTCCCTGTACCGGTTGCCTACATCCTCACCTGCGGTCTCACCAATCTGTTCGGTGACGTCGTCGAGGAACAGTTCCAGTTCGTGACGCAGGACCAGCATCTCGGTGACGCGGCGCTCTATCTCCATAAAGCGTTGCTCGGCAATGTTGCGAATATCATGCTTGGAACCGCGTCGGTCGTGTGCAGCACCGCGCATCGCTTTGATGTCACTCAGGGAAAATCCGTAGCGTTGAGCCTTTCGGATAAAGCGCAGGTGACGGACGGAATCGGGGGAGTAGAGCCTGTATCCGGCGGCAGTGCGGCCCACGGGTTCCAGCAGACCTTCCTTTTCGTAATAACGCAGCAGGGAAGTAGAGACTTTGCCCCGCTTGGCCAGTTGGCCTATCGTAAGTGTCGATTCAACCATCGCGGACCCGTTTCAGGCTGCACTGCGGCGTGGGGACGTAACCAATTACCTGCCCGGCCACGCCTTTCTTGACCTTAAAGTGTACTTTAGGGCGTAGGATTGACTCGCACAATCCCCGAATCCCACAGAAAATAGGGCTAGCGTGATCGGGCCGGGTCAAGCTGGCCTTTTTGGAGCAACAAATGATAGGTGTAGATGACAGGCTGGTGACTCCGGGCACTATGAAGTGGGTCAGGGTAGGGCTCATCGCCGGGCTCGCATCCATTCCGACGACCATCGTCCTTTACTACGTCCTCGGCATGGCGGTTGACGCGGCCTGGGCCGAGGGCGATCTCAGTAAATCCTTCAACCTGGTTAACCAGTTCCTGCCGTGGATGATTTTGCTGGTCGTGCTGAAGGCCGTGCTGGCCTGGACCTTCCGCACAGGGCAATTCCGTGCGTCGAGCGAAGCCAAGCTAAACGTGCGCGACCGGATATACAAGCAGGTCGTAAGACTCGGACCCGGAATCCTGGGTAAGAGGCGTACGGGCGAAATCTCGAACACCGCGACCGAAGGCGTCGAATACCTCGATTACTATTTCGGCGTTTATTTTGTGCAGATCTGGGTCGCTATCGCGATTCCGTTCTTTCTCTGCACCGCACTTTTTATAATTGATCCGATTGTCGGCTGGTGGATGTTGGCCGGCCTGCCTCTGACCCCGCTGTTCGTAGGTTCATCGGCGCGCGGTTTCCGCCGCATCAGCGCGAAGAACGAAGATGTAAAAAACCACAACAGTGCGCAATACCTCGATTCGATCCAGGGCATGTCGACGCTGAAGATGTTCAACCAGGAGCTTCGCCGCGGCAAGCAAATGGAGGCAGACAGCGAACTGCAGCGCCAAACCACGATGAAGCTCTTGCTGGTGGCGCAGCTGCAGTTCATTCCGCTGGAACTGGGCTTCGCATTGTTCTCGACGGCGGTGGCTGCCGCAGTATCTCTTTTCCGGTTCTCGAATGGCTTTATGACACCCGGTGAAGTCGTTGCCTGCGTGTTACTCAGCCTGGAGTTCAGTCGCACGCTGCTCCTGATCGGCGTGTTCTTTTTCGCCGGCGCCATGGGGCGTGAAGTTGCCAAGAGCGTGCTGGAGTTCCTCGATGAAGCAGCGCCGGTGCGCAGCGCGGAAAATGCGCATCCCGGCGAGAAGGACGGCCAGGCCGTAACCATCGAACTCGAAGGCGTCAGCTTTACGTATCCCGGAGCTGAAGTTCCCGCCATCCGCAACCTGACGATGAGCCTTAATCCAAATGAAACGGTAGCGCTGATCGGCAAAAGCGGATCGGGCAAGACCACGGTGACCAACCTGTTGCTGCGCACCCTCGATCCCGATTCAGGCACGATTCGTTTCAACGGCGTCGACTCGGAAGAACTGACACTCGAGTGGCTCCGCCAGCAGATTGCCCTGGTGCCGCAGGATCCCTTCCTGTTCTACGGCACGATTGCGGACAACCTCCGGATGGCCAAGCTGGATGCCACTGATGAAGAACTGATGCAGGTGATTGCGGGAGCCGAGCTAAAGGACTTCATCGATGCGTCACCCGACGGACTGGATACCAAGGTCGGCGACCAGGGCATGGCGTTGTCCGGCGGCCAGGCACAGCGGCTGGCTATTGCTAGGGCCCTTCTCAAGGATGCGCCTGTCGTCGTACTGGACGAGCCGACCTCGCAGATCGACGTCGAAACCGAAGCCCTTCTCCACCGGGCGCTCGAACGACTTTGCGCGGGCAAGGCAGTCCTCTTGATTGCACATCGCCTGAGCACGATCGAACAGGCCGACCGTATCGTCGTGATGGATGAGGGCGCGGTAGCCGAAGCCGGCACGCGCGAAGAACTGCTGGCTCAGGGCGGGATTTATGCCAGCATGATCCAGACCAAGCAGGAAATCGAACAAGCCGCCGCGCTCAAGCCTGCGGCCGCTGTTTAGGATTCGGAGTACCGTTAATGACCACGATGGAAGCAACCGCGGGCACAACACCCAGAGCCAGCAACTACGAAATCATTCGACGTCTGCTGTCGTTCATGACTCCGTTCAACATGATCATGTTCATATCGCTCACGGCGCGTGCGATTAAATTTATCGGTCAGGCCGCTGTATTGGGGGTTGCTGCTGCCAGTATCGGTGTTTATATGGACGGCTACGTGGCCAGCGAGACAATGAGCTGGTCTACCTTCTGGGGCCATATCACAGGCAGCGTTGAAAGCGTCAACTGGGGAATCATCTGGACGCAGGTTGGTTGGATTGCGCTGGCCGGAACGATCGTGGGGGCCACGTCGTACATTGAAAACTACACGGGTCACTACGTGGCTTTCCGTATCCTTGCCGCGTTCCGGGATTCCTTTTATTACTCGATGTTGCCGCTGGCACCGGCCAAGACAGGAAAGCTGCAGTCGGGTGATGCCGTTTCCCGTGTAATGACGGACTGTGAACGCATTGAACCTTTTTACGCCCACACGATTGCGCCCGCGGTTACCGCTATTGTTGTCCCGCTGATAATCCTGATCTGGTGCTGGACGGTCGAACCGACTTTCGTCTATGTGCTGGCGCCCTTCTATCTGGGCACCACGCTTCTGCTTCCCTGGTTGGTGGCCAAGCTCGGCGGTGACGGTATCGAGTACCGCGAGCAGATCGGCGAAGTGAACGCATTCGTGTCCGAGAGCATCCAGGGTGTGCGAGATACTGTCGCATTCGGCTTCGAGAACCAGCGGGCCAAAGATTTGTTCAAAATCGGCGCCACCATGCAGGCAGGCCAGGACAAGCTGTACGGAGCGGATGCGAACCAGCGGGCGCTTGCCGAAATATTCATCACGGTCGGCATACTCGCCGCTGCCTGGTGGGGTACGGAGCTGGCCATGGCCGGTGTCATTTCGCCGCTAATCGAGCTGCCGGCGATGATTGCTGTTTCGGTGGCCGGCTTTTATCTTTCAGTGGGACTGGCCAATAACTACACCGATTTCAGGGTGTCGCTGTATTCTGCGCGTCGCCTTTTCTCGATGATGGACCAGGAGCCCGCCGTCGATGACAAGGCAAGCCTGGCGATCGAAGACGTTGAGGCTTCTCTGCATTTCGACAACGTCACTTTTGAGTACGATGCCGATGACGCGGACTGGAGCCGAGAGAAGAAAGTCTTCGACGGGTTCTCCCTGGACATAGAGCCCGGCAGGCACGTGGCGCTGGTCGGTCCAAGCGGTACCGGCAAGTCCACCGTCGTAAACCTGCTGCTGCGGCAGTGGGATCCGCAAAGCGGTTCTATTGCCCTGGGTGGGCGGCCGCTTACAGATTTCCCGCTTGCGGACCTGCAGAGGAAATTCGCGGTCGTTTCACAACGCAGCTTTATCTTTAACGATACGATCAAAGAAAACATCCGCATGGGTAAGTTCGATGCGACCGATGACGAAATAGCCGCAGCGACCAGGGAAGCCGGGCTCGAAGAGTTCATCGCAGCTTCTCCTGACGGCTATGAAACACAGTGCGGTGAGCGGGGCAGCAAGATATCGGGCGGTCAGCGCCAGCGTGTGGCAATCGCCAGGGCAATCCTCAAGAATGCCCCCGTCATATTGCTGGACGAGGCTACATCCAGCCTGGATATAGAGACGGAATTAAGTGTCATGACCGCACTCAAGCGATTAACGCAGGGGCGCACCACCCTGACGATTGCGCACCGTCTCTCGACAATTGTCGACGCTGACGAAATCCTGGTAATGCTGGAAGGCAGAATTGCCGAGCGCGGCGCGCACTCACAGCTCATGCAGCAGGGAGGCTGGTACGCAAAGATGTTCGAGATGCAACAGGACGAGGTGGACGCAACGCTGGTCTCTGATTAAGTTCGCGAGTTTTTAAAAAAAGCTCCGCATTGCGGAGCTTTTTTTATTCCTTGACCGGTGCCGGGGTTCGCTCCTTTGCAAACGTTTCCCAGGTTGCCATGTTGGGTTCTTCCCAGGTGTCCGGTGCATGCAGATATTTCGGATATTTCTCTTCCGCATACTCTCTTATAAGAGGTGGTAAATCATCGGTGCTGTCCAGCGACCACACGCTTGATATACCGAGTAACCCTCCCGGCCTGTTGTCCATCAGCATCCACGGGTGCCAGGGCGCAATTTTCTGCCAGGCCCCCGTGTACGGGACTTTCAGCTTGTCGGGGTTGTTCAGGTCCGCAAGGCTCGAGTGGATCTGGAAATATTCGCTGGTCCTGTACCACGGACCGAAATGTTCCCGCTTCCAGATTTCCGGGTCGAGGGGCGTCGGCCAGCGCGTGTTTACAGCAAAGGACACTATTGCCCTGTCGCCGAAGGTCTCCCAAGGCAGGATAAACGGGAACTCGACGGTTTCAATGCCCGCTTCAGGGTCCCCGAATTTCTGCTCGAAACTGGTGGCGTAGTAAGAGTTTACCGGGTCGTTGTGCGTCATGAACACTTCTACTTCTTCACCGGTATAAGGGTTTTCCCAGCTTTCCAGGATCCGGTCTTCCTTGAGGTCCAGGTAGAAAACGACTTCGCGGTGCAGGTTCTGGTAACGTCCGTCCGGCTGCATGGTTACGCGGCTCATGCCAAAGCCCTGGATCCTGAACAGTGGTTTGATGACCGACTGTGCATCTTCGATTGCATAATGAACACCTGAGAAGAACCCGCAGGTCTCCTTGCCGTCTTCGAGACTTGAGACAAGTTTTACCCAGGCCGTGAGGTTGTCGTCGGCCTTACTGAAGTCCAGGTTCAGGCTCTTTGCAGGAGCTGCCGGCGCAGCGCTTTGCTGCGGAGGGCTTTCCTGCGCGCATCCTGCCAGTGCACCTGCACCCAGCAGCAGCCCTGCGTTACCTAGCATCGAGCGCCGCGTCATTTGCGGGCCTGCAAAATTCTCCGCTGGTCGTATATCCGAGGGATCTATTCTGGCAATCATGGTGAGTCCCCTTTTTTATGGTTCGCCTGACACAGGGCTTCGCTGCGAGCTTTTTTCGGGTAGCGACACCATGGTAAACCAGCGCGCATGGCCTGTCCGTCCACGTTACGGACCAGCAATTTCGTCGAATACCCAATAGTCCATGTACGCGTGTCCCGTCGGTGTTGTATCTACGCGGATTCTGAACTCGTAAACTCCTTCCTTGAGCGGTCCGCCAATAAAGGGGTAGTTGCCCAGGTTCGGGGAAATTGAGTTCGGCCGCGTCTCCCAGGGATCGCCCGGTTCGCCGCAACGGTTGGTGTATATCGTGTTGGTGTCGTTCTGGTAAATGACAAAATAAGAAGCGCAGTTGAAATCATCCAGCCTTGCATCCAGGCTCGTCAGGCTCGGACGAATATTCACGATTCTGTGAATCCACTGGAAGCGATTGTCGGGATTCGTCCTGTTGCTCAGGCTGTTCACGCCGTCCGTGCTGTCCGTGTTAACGATCTCCCACTCTAGCGGCGCGCCGTCCGGGTCGAACCAGCTGCTGTCCAGTACTCCGCTTTCGAAAGACTCGATGTGATCGCCCAGATAGGGAGGAACGGAGCTGTCGTCATCGGGTAGTGACCCCAGGCGGAACTCGTGATAGTCGATGTAACCGTCGCTGTCGCTGTCTTCACCGGCTTCAGGCACCCGCGGGTTGAGGCCGTGCGTCACCTCGTAGTCGTCAGGTATGAAGTCATCGTCGGTGTCAGTCTGTGCCGGATCCGTCAGATGGATGTTGACTTCGTCGCCGTCGCTCAGG
>JANQFF010000462.1 GCA_028277965.1 Pseudomonadales bacterium | reverse complement strand
CGCTCCTACAGAGTTTAGAAAGGTCATTCTGTAGGAGCGGCTTCAGCCGCGATTCTTAGTCTTCAGAACCCCAGGAGTCGAGCGTACCGATCCCGGTGATAAGCCTGGTTGCCATACTGGGCTTCCAGCGCCCGCGCACGCTTGAGGTAAAACCCGGCATCGAACTCATCCGTCATGCCAATTCCGCCGTGAATCTGGATGAGCTGATTCGACATCTCGTGCAGGAAATCTCCAACCCGGGCTTTGGACAACGAAGCGAGTTCAGACACATTGTCCGCGTTGGCATCCAGCGCCTGCAGGACCGCCTCCGCACAGGAACGTGATAACTCCATCGATGTGAAAAGTTGCGCCGCCCGATGCCCGAGCGCCTGAAACGACCCGATCACTCGCCCGAACTGTTCCCGGGTTTTGAGATACTCGAGCGTCATATCAAATGCCTGCCCCGCGGTACCCATCATCTCAGCCCCAATCCCCGCCACAGCACGGTTGAGCACTTCCTCGAGCAGCGAGTCACCCCCCTCCGCAAGTCTGGCTGAAGGACCGACCGCAACGTCATTGAAGGTGACATTGGCATAACCCCTGCTATCCACAGTGGCCAGACGCTCCCTCGCAACGCCGCTTGCGTCAGCAGGCACGAGGTAAAGACCAGAGTTGGCCGCAACAATAAATGTCGTTGCGCTCATGCCTTCGAGCACAAACTGCTTGGTGCCGTTTATCACAAATCCGTCCGCAGATTTTTCCGCCGTGGTCGACAGGCTGGCAGGGTTGTGTCGCGCTGTTTCATCCACAGCGAGTGTCAGGATCTGACTCCCATCCACAACACCGGGAAGAATGTCCTGCTGCTGCTCTTTGTTCCCTCCGAGCAATACAGCTGACGTTCCAACCAGCGCAGACGCAAACAACGGTGAAGCAGTCAGTTGTCGCCCAAGTTCCTCCAACACAACGCCAAACGTCAGATATCCAAGGTCAGAGCCACCGAATTCCTCGGGCACGAGAATCCCGGTCCAGCCCATTTCGATCATGTCCTGCCAGGTGGCACTCTGAAATGCTTCTTCCACACCGCTGTCGCGCATCTCGCGAAACTTCAGCACCGGCGCCTGTTCCGAAGCCCAGGCTTTTGCCTGATCTTTGATCAGTGATTGTTCTTCTGTTAATGCCGCCATGATCCGCTATCCCTTCTGTGTGGTTTCCGGAAGACCCAGAATGTTCTTTGAAATAATGTTGTTCTGGACCTCGAACGACCCGCCATAGATGGATATGGCTTTGCCACCCAACCATTCACGTACGGTCCCGAGTTCCTGATCGGAAAATTGATTTCCCTCCCAGCCCAGACCCTGGGAGCCCATCAATTCAACCGTGAGTTCCGATTTCGTCTGCGCAACCCGGGTCGCGGAGTTTTTCAGAATCGATGCAGCTGCCGAGACCTCCACGTTCCCTTTTGCCTCCGCAGTAATCCTCGCAATGGTGAGTGCGTGGGCTTGTGTATCCATCAGGTGGGTCGCCAGCCGCGAACGGAGATCTGTATCCGCCAAAGTACCGTCATCGTTGACACCTACATACTTCTTGGCGACTTCCTGCAACGGCGTCGACTTTCCGGTTGAACTTCGTGCCGTCGTCTGGCTCTGCCGCTCATGCTGAAGAAGACGTTTGATGACGCTCCAACCATCGTTCAGCTCTCCAAGAAGATCAGCTTTCTCCGCGCGGGCGTCGTTAAAATAAGTTTCGCAGAAAGGTGAGGCACCAGCGATCAGACGTATGGGTCGGGTTTCAACTCCAGGCTGGTCCATCGGCAACATGACGAAGCTGATCCCGTCATGCTTGGGGGCATCCGATTTGGTGCGCACAAGCGCTCCACACCACTGTGATATGTCGGCACCCGACGTCCAGATCTTCTGACCGTTGAGAATGAAACAGTCACCGTCATCCACCGCCTTGGTCGAGAGTGACGCCAGGTCCGACCCCGCGTTTGGCTCCGAGAGCCCCAGGCACCACCTTATTTCACCGCTCGCGATACCCGGCAGGTGGCGTTCTTTCTGATCATCCGTTCCATATTCGAGGACAGTCGGGCCAACCATCGTGACGCCCATACCTGCGATCATGGGGATATGATTGAACGCTCCTGCTTTTGCCAGTTCCTGGCTGACCACTTTGGCCTGGGGATGGCTCAACCCTGCGCCGCCATATTGCTCCGGCCAGGTGGGCGCACCCCATCCCTTTTCAGCCAGACGCTGCCGCCACAGTTCGAGATCGCCTTCGACTGACGGGTCTGGTGCACTCTCCATGCCAAGGTTTATGCTTTTAAGGCCTGCCGGGAAATTCTCGTCAATCCAGGCTGCCGCTTCACTCCGGAAAGTGTCGAGGTCTTGCGCTTCGCTCATTGTCTTCTCACCAGGGGAAACCAGTAATTATAAAGGCGTAAGAATCGCGGCTAAAGCCGCTCCTACAGAGTTAGGCAGATCTTTCTGAAGCCGCGATTGTCTTTCGTAACTCTTCCTGTTGAGACTTGCCAAGCGGAAAATGCCACATGATCACCGCCACCGAAAGGGTCACAAGCGTTGGGGATGTGGCGACCACAATGCGCACGCCATCGAGTGTCGCCTGACTGTTACCCCCGGCCGGATCAAAACCGACCATATCGAGAATCGGATAGATAATGCCCACAGCCAGCGCAAAACCGACTTTGTTCGTGAGCGTCAACATGGAGTAATACAACGCGCTGCGTTCAGCACCCACATTGACACGATCCTGATCGATCACATCCGCCATCATCGCGCGCATCAGGAAGTCTTTGGCGCCAAAATTGACCCCAACGCCAATGAATATGATCAATATCCACCAGAAGCTCGCTTCCGGAACAATGAAAAACGCCCCGGTCGCGAGAGACGACTGAAGTGCACCGAAACACAATGTCCTGTGTTTGCCAAAACGCTCCGCCAGCTTCATGAAGACCGGAACGAAGAGAAAACCGGTCAGGAAAATGACGACCAGGAACAGGCTCGCCGCCTGGGGCAGTTTCAGAACCTGAATGATGAAAAAGAAGTGAACAGATCCGTTGATACCTCCCTGTATACCCATGAGGAGGTCCGCAAGCAGCAATCTGCGCAGGGCACGATTAGAGAGGATCGACCGCATCCCGTCGCGCCATGCCACAGGTGATGTCCGCTTGATCGCGGGTTCCGGAGCACTGAATAGCGCGATACCGAATAAAACCGGAAGGGAGAGGAATATCAGCCAACCCATCGCCGCCGCACGCTGGCTCATATTCGCATCGGGAACGAGGTAATCCACAACTGCCGGTATGGAAATCACGGTGACGGCACCCGCCAGACCGCAGAACTGCATGATGCCCATGATCCGTGAGCGTTCGTCATAGTTGGCTGAAAGCTCACTCGCCCAGGCAGTGTGCGCGAGCGTCAGCAATGTCCAGCCGACATACATAATCAGCATGGATACGAGAAGGTCCAATTCAGTCACAGGCTCACTCGGGATAAACACGCGGTACGCGCCTATCAGCAGAATTGGTACACCAGCAACGATGGCTGGCTTACGACGTCCCCAACGGGTGTTCAGCCGGTCGCCCAGCACACCGAAAACCGGATCGCTGAAGACGTCGAAAAAACGGGCAGCCATGAATATGGTTCCGACCACAGTCAAGCTGATGCCAAGTTCCGCATAGAGCGGCGGCAATACCGCAACCAGAGGTAAACCAAGCGCCGCGAGCGCAAATGCCGGGCTGTTGAATCCGACCAGCAGGCGTGTCGAATAACGTGTTGTGCTCAAACGGCTGTTGTCCAGGCGGCAAGGTCCTGACGGACTTCACCACCAACGATGGGCAGGCATTCTGAAGCTATCTCATCAACAAAGGTGTGACCGGCTGCCCTGGCCTCGTCGATGAATTGAGCCACCCGCGCAGCATTGCCCGGCAGGATATCGTGCACGACAAGGACACTCTCCGGTTGTTCCGCAGCCGTCGTAAGCGCGGTCTCAACCCACCCGTCCATGTCTTCCCAGTCTCGTGGGACGTTGTTCCAGAGGACACAGGTGTAACCTTCTGTGCACAGATGGTCGATCAGGGCGGGAGAGAAGAGGCAGGCATCGAGGCGCCCACCACCTCCAAACGGACGAAAGAGCGGCGGTGAGGTCATATAGTCTTTGAGAATTTCCCGTGTCCGTATCACCTCCTTGTCAACGGCGTCCAGATCCGTGTTTTCTCCAAAGGGAGTCTGGTGACTCCAGGTGTGATTTCCGATCACATGACCGGCGGCAACAGTGTCATCCAACAGAGCCGGAAACCTCTCTGCCTGCCGTCCGACGACGAAGAAATAAGCCTTTACACCCTTGTCAGCTAACACCTGCAGAACCTGGGGAGTAACCTTCGGATGTGGGCCATTGTCTATCGTGAGGGTGATACGGCTCATGGAACTTCCGCTATGAGGTCCTCATAAGTTTCAAATCCAAGTTTCTCTGTGATTTCTTCATGCCATGCCTGATCGATAGCGCCCAGCGTTTCCTCATTGAGCTCAGCTCTGGAATCGAGGCCATCCGCCCTTACTTTGGCACTATCGCTGCCTGGCGGTAAACCCGCTACCTCTTCACTGAGTCGACGCAACATCGCATCGTCGAACCGGTCTTTGTGTTCGAGCATGAAAGCCCGGGAGCTGTGCTTCTCAGTTACCTCCAGCAGCTCCGGATCGAGATCGATACCGATAAACGCAGCAATACGTTTGATGGTGTTTGTGCTGTCGGTCAGCATCTTTTCATAAGCAAGAAAGAGCACATCCGGGTCGTTCCGTCTCGGCCACCAGGACAATAGATGTTTGAAGTAATGCCGGTTCTCCAGATCCCCCATCGTGTACTCATTGATATCGATGGTTCCCGGTTCAAAGAACCAGCCTTCCTGGAATTTGAACGATGACAAGGCCACGTCCACCGGATGACGTACGACATTGATGTATCGTCCTCCCTTGGGAACAAGATCCCAGGATAGGTGACTTTTAAAGGCTCGCGGGTTGGCTTTTTGTTCCGCATCAAGGTCGATGCCAAGCCCGGGACTTGTTTCTATCCAGGGGACAACGCGGGATATGTCATCGAAATCCATGTCGCCCCGGGTTCTGAGTGTGTGGACAATCTGTTGGGTCCAGGTGGTGCCACTCTTGCCAAAAGGTGTTATCACAACGTCGGTGGGGCGAAGTTTCAACGCCAGACCTTTTTTGTAATCTTCCTCTTTAAAGAGGCCTTTTGATCGCTCCCGCATTTCAGCCAGCGATGTTGGTCTTCCTACGTCAGTCACAGCTGCCCTCAAACTTCGAAAGAGCCATCTTAAAGAAGAATCGCGGCAAGGTGTCCAACAAAGATAGAAAGATCTTGCGAGCTTTGTAGGAGCGGCTTCAGCCGCGATACCATGTCGACACATGGATTCTGATCACTTTCAAATCAGAGCTTATCGTCCAGAAGATCTCGAGCTCCTCTACCAGATCTGTCTGCAGACCGGCGACAGCGGCGACGATGCAACCGGACAGATAGAGCCAGAGCTTCTCGGCCATGTATACGTCGGGCCTTATGTTACCTTCGAGCCTGAACTCTGCTTTGTGCTAACTCACGGCGACAGACCCTGCGGGTATATCCTCGGAACGAGCGACTCACATACGTTCCAGCAACGTTGCGAATCGGATTGGTATCCCAGGCTGCGAGATGTCTACCCGGAGCCAGACGATGCTGACGTATCATTCTCCTCAGCGCTGGTACGCAGCATTCACCGAGGCTATCAATGCCCATCGTTTGTTGATCAATATCCGGCGCACCTGCATATCGACATCGTACCGGTGGGACAGGGTCAGGGATTTGGCTTCGACCTCATGGAGCGCTTCTGGGAAGTTTTGAAAAAGGGCGGCATTGCCGGACTACACCTCGAAGTTGGGTTAAGCAACCAGCGTGCCGTGAAGTGGTACAGGAAGATTGGTTACCATTCGGTACGACGAACAGAACGGACCGAAGTTTTCGGCGTGCTGTTTAAATGAAACAGCAGTAGCACCCGCTGAGGAGGGAAGATGCCTGAAGAGATACAACAATGGGATGAACAGATTGCCCACACAGGGC
>JANQFF010000445.1 GCA_028277965.1 Pseudomonadales bacterium | reverse complement strand
GCGCCCGCCGGTCAGGGCACCTGCCGACGATCGACGCCACGGTCACGCACGTTCACTCAGTGACCGGCGCACCCAACTTCTTCAACGCCGACACAACAGATCAGACGGTGTACGGAGTGCAATTCAATCTTCCCATCTACAACGGCGGTCTGATTCGCTCACAAACGAAGCAGGCCAAGGCGCAGGAGAACCAGGCGTACGAACTGCTCCTCAACCAGCAACGGACGGTCGTGCGGGATACACGTAACCTCTACCAGGCCGTGGCGACAGACGTCGTCCGTGTGCGTGCCCGGTTGAAAGCCATCAAATCGGCGCAGTCCGCCCTGGAGGCAACAGAGACCGGTTACGAAGTTGGTACCCGCAACATCGTCGATGTCCTGCAGGCACAGCAGCGCCTGTTTGCATCCCAGTTCGACTACGCCGACTCACGCTATAACTACGTCGTCGACCTCATGGCCCTGAAGCGCACAGCCGGTACCCTGATCGACGAAGATCTCGAAGAGCTCAACACGTTTACAGATCCGAACGATCAGGTGGTTCGCCTGATTACGCTATCGAATCAGGGCAACTGATCGATACGATCCTGAAGGACCCCGCGGATCCTTTCTGACGCCCCCCGGTTGGCTTCAACCACCCGCCGTCCAGCGTCACCGACCCCCTGCCGGTAGTCGACATCGGTCAGGAGCCGCAGAACCCCATTGGCCAGGCTGTCCTCATCGTGGATCGACACCACCCCGCCTTCCGCTTCGAGTTGATCGAAAACGTCCTCGAAGTTAAAGCGCTCGGGGCCTGAAATGACAGGCACATTGAAAATCGCCGGTTCAATCGGGTTATGTCCGCCAGTCGGCACGAGACTGCCACCCACAAAGGCAACATCAGCAAGACTGTAGAGTTTGAGCAGGTCACCCATGACATCCCCAATCACCACAATCGAAGGATCGGATTTAAGCTTGTCAGCCTTACTTTGAAATGCTGGCTCCAAACCCGCCGCCTGCACCATTTCACCAACATCATCAGCACGCGCCGGGTGGCGCGGAACCAGGAGCAGACGCAGTGTGGTGTTTTCCGCTCTCACTTTCACGAAAGCGTCGATCACAACTTCATCTTCACCCGGGTGGGTCGACGCCGCGATCCAGACTGGCTGTCCATGAAGACCCAACCGGGCGCGCAGCGTGTCCCGCGATGCCTCCCAGTGATCCGGAGGGGTGATATCGAATTTAACGCTTCCCGCCGCCGAGATTTTGTCCCGCTCGACACCGAGCTCCAGGAACCGCTCTCTGTGGATCTCAGTCTGACAGGCAATGTAATCAACCTGGGACAACATCCTGCGTATCAACGAGCCTCCCCTCCGATACCCACGAGCCGATTTTTCCGACAATCGCGCGTTCACCACAAGGACTGGTATGCCGCGCCAGGATGCCTCGCCGATCAGGTTTGGCCACAACTCGGTCTCCATCAGCACCAGCATCCGCGGACGCGCAGTGTCATAGAAACGCTTCACGGCAAACTTGAAATCGTAAGGCGCGTAACAGTGTTCAACCAATCCCGCGAGTTTATCCGTGACCTGTTGGGAGCCGGTGGGGGTCATCGTTGTGACCAGGAACCGGCTTTCCGGATTGTCCTGGACAAGCCTCTGGATGAGCGGTACTGCCGCTATCGTCTCCCCGGCGGAGACCGTATGGAACCAGATGGGACCGGTGGAGACAGCAACCCGCCCAAACCGTTCTTTCTGACGAATCCCGTAAGCAGGTTCTTTACGAGCCCGCAGTTGCAAGCGTACCCAGACGAGGGGCAGCGCCAGCCACAAGATGACGGGGTACAGCCACTTCAAGATCGGATGTCCTGTCTCACCTTGTATACACTATGCCTTAAAAGCGGTTTACGAGCCTGCCCACATTGAATAAACCATCCGACCAACGTGTCGACGCCGCGCTAGTAGGCGGCGGCATTGCCGGTGCATGGCTGTACCGGTTGCTGAGCGACCGGGGATACGAGGTCATCCTGCTGGAACGGGACAAGCTCGGCTGCGATCAGACGCTCGCCTCCCAGGGCATGATACACGGCGGTATCAAGTACGTGCTGGGTGGCAAACTGACCGGAGCGTCTGAAGCAATTGCATCGATGCCGGAGCGGTGGCGGGATTGTCTTTCCGGCGACGGGGACATCGATCTTCAGGGCCTGCCGCTTCTATCGGATCGCTACTACATGTTTGCTGCATCCGGTGGCCTCGGCAAACTGACAGGTTTTTTCGCCAGCAAGATGCTGCGCGGCCGGATCGAGAAACTCTCACGTGGCGATTGGCCTGAAGCGTTTGAGGGGTTCGACGGTGTCGTCTATGCATTGAATGATTTTGTAATTGATACCCACGCCCTTTTGTCACAGCTCACAGGTATCAAGCCGGACAATGTGTTCCAGGCAGAACTCTCCGCTGAAAACGTAACACCTGCTGAAGATGGTTTTGTCATCAGACTTGCCGACACCACCATCCACGCCGGTCACCTCATCAGCTGTGCCGGTAACGGCAGCGCAGGTCTTCTTGCCGCTCTCGGGATCTCCGGTTTTGAGGTTCAGCAACGGCCGCTGAAACAAGTGGTTGTTCATGCCGAACACGAGGCGCAACTCTTCGCCCATTGCCTGACTGG
>JANQFF010000393.1 GCA_028277965.1 Pseudomonadales bacterium | reverse complement strand
GTGTCCGACTTTTAACGGCTATCTTTGCAAAAAGATCTGGCGTCGCATCGTATGTCTCCATGTACTCGGCACCTGCCAGACCAAACATGATGGCGGCCGGTGGTGCATGTATCTCATCCGTGGGACGGGCCGTCATTAAAGCTTCGAAGGTTTCCTTCGCCGGGCTCGTGCGGTCATCCCAGTGACTCCCCAGCGCACCTGCCTGCATCTGTTCAAAGCCAAATGCCATGGCGCAATCCACCTGTCCCGATTCCACCGCCTGTCTGGCCAGATATATTGCGGACGACCCAGAGGAACAGTTGTTGTTCACATTGAAAATCGGAAATCCCGGCATGCCCAGTTCGTTGATGACCTTCTGCCCGCAGGCACTGTCTCCGTACACATAGCTTGCATAACCCTGCTGAACATCGTTGAGCTCAATACGTGCATCCTCGAGTGCCAGCTTGACCGCTTCGGATCCCATCGTCTCGTAGGGTTTCTTGTCACTGGGTTTTGTGAACTGACCCATGCCGACACCGGCAACAATTACGTTTTCTGGCATAGCAATATCATCCTTCCGTAATGGCGGGCAGGCGCTCGCGCAGGACGTTTTTGGCAATCTTTTCGAGGGTTGAACGTGGCAGTTCATCCACAACAAACACGCTGCGCACTACTTTGAAATCCGGCAGATTGATTTCACAGTGCGAGATGATCTTCTCCTCGATGTCGGCGGGATCCATGCCAGGGTCAGATGGAATCAGGAAGACAACCGGCACTTCATCCAGCATGTGATGTTTCTGGCCCACGACCGCGAGTTCGGAAGCAAGCCCCGTCTGCATGATTACCGTTTCGATTTCTGATGCCGCGACGTTTTCCGCCCCAACCTTCAACATGTCCTTGTCACGGTCCGAGAAGTAAAGCCAGCCGTTTTCGTCCCGTCTCACGACATCCCCCGTATCGAACCAGCCATCTCGATCAAACGAAGACGCCATGGCTTCCGGGTTCTTGTAATACTCTTTGAACATCGTGATCCCAGGAACCCCGCGGAAGTACAGTCGGCCCAGTTCACCCGGCCCACAGATTTCACCGTTCGAATGACGAACCTGGATCTGATACTCGGGCGCACATCGCCCTATATTGAACGGGGGACCGAGGTGATCGAAGTCCGCAATCGTTCCCTGCGTGACAGTCTCGGTCATACCCCAATAACCAATCGTCGCGACACCAAAATACTCCTCCACGTTGGGGGCCTTAACACCCAACAGGAAAAACCGGATGTTGTGCTCCGGTACCGGAAGCGTCGCCATCGCTTTGAGAGAAAAGCCAATCATCGTGGTCCAGGTCACACCATGATCCAGCACAACCTGCCAGTACCTCGATGAGGAAAACCTCGGTTGCAACACCAGAGTGCCGCCGGTCCAGTGGGTTGTCAGCATCGAATAGGACTGGGCGTTGGTGTGAAACAGCGGGAACGACGTCATGGTCACGTCTTCATGCCTGACGCGAAGGTGTTGGGCGTTGGTTTTTGCTGCCCAGATGCCGTTCGCGTGGGTCCACAACACCGCTTTCGGGCGGGAGGTGGTTCCCGATGTGAACTGAATACTCAGATTCTGCGTGTGGTCGGGATCTCTCAACGCCAGCGGTTCAGAAGCGAAAAGGTCCTGATAAGGCACACCATCAACTGCACGAACAACTCCATTCACATCACCACGGGGTTCACCTGCATCGTTGTCCGTCACACCAGTGAACTTAAGATCCGGACACGACTCTTTGACCAGATCTGCAAATTTGGGCTGCGTGAGGCAGCACACCGCTTCTGTCACTTCAGCGAAGTAACTCAGATCCCGCGCGACAGAGCGTGTATTCGTCGAAACAGCCACGGCACCCAGAATGGCACAGGCATACCAGCTCAGGATGAACTCGGGAGAGTTATCCATGTGCAGGATGACGAAGTCACCAGGCTTGACGCCTCTGTCACTCAAACCAGCGGCCAGGCAGCGCGACTGTTCGAACAGCTCGGCATACGTGTAACGCTCGTATTCGCCGCCGAACGGGCACCAGATCAGGCAATCCTTGTCCGGCGCGCGCTCTGCCCACTGTTTGAGCATCCAGGG
>JANQFF010000388.1 GCA_028277965.1 Pseudomonadales bacterium | reverse complement strand
CTAGAGCGTACTTCAAAAATAATTTCCGTTAAGCGGTGACAAAGCACTTGTACTTTTGTGTGAGTTGCGAGATGATAGGGCATGTCACGTCGTACTCTGATGCCCAATGCCGAGAACTGCAGCAGTGCTGAGCTGGAGACGGCACTCAAGTGTGCTCATAGCCCTCGCAGTCGTGATCGTTTGATGGCGATGCGCGCCTTGCTGCAGGGCATAGCGTATGAACAGGTTCACCGTCTTTTTGATGTGAGCTCGCGGACGCTTCACACCTGGGTGCTTCGCTTCAATGCCCGTGGCATCGACGGTCTGATCGAACGTCCGCGTCCGGGCCGTCTCCGCAAGATCGCAGCAGAGCATACCGCCCGTCTTCGCCGGGTGGTGCAGCAACCGCAGGAGGCAGGCCAGAGCCACTGGACAGCGGTCAAGTTTCACGGCTATTTGCGAACGGAGCTGGAGACGGAGTTGAGCTACAGCACGGTGCTGCGCTGGCTGCACGAACAGGACTTTCGTCTGAAGGTTCCGCAGCCGTGGCCGGACCGGCAGGACGAAGATGAGCGCAGACGCTGGGTGTTGGAGTTAGGCAGGCTCTTGCAGGATGAGTCGGTGGAGCTGTGGTATGCCGATGAGATGGGAGTTGAGGGTGATCCGCGTCCACGGCGCCGCTGGGCGGCCAGGGGCACTAAAGCCCGCATCACCAAAAACGGTGATCATATCCGCATGAACGTGTGTGGAGCGGTCTGTCCACGCACCGGACAGTTCTACGCTCTGGAGTTCAGCCACAGTAACCGCGCGACGTTCCAGGCGTTTCTGGACCATGCCTCAGCGGATATTGAGTTTGGGCGCAGCCGTAACATACTGATCGTTGACAATGCCTCCTGGCACAAGAGCAAGAGCCTGAACTGGGGAGCGTTCGAACCGCTGTATCAGCCGCCCTACTCTCCGGATCTGAATCCGATCGAAAAGCTTTGGATGGTGATCAAGGCTGAGTGGTTCAGCGATTTCATCGCCAAGAGCACAGAACAGCTGATCGAGAGGTTGGATGCTGCACTGCTGTGGGCTATGGATCGCACTGAGAACAACAAACAGACGTGTAATAACAGAAAAAACTTATGAAGATCGCTCTAGAA
>JANQFF010000362.1 GCA_028277965.1 Pseudomonadales bacterium | reverse complement strand
GGCCACGGCACCGTCAGCATCTCCATTTAGCTGGAGCGCAGCTGCCTGCAGCCTGCGTGGGTCGCGATTCTGTGGATCGACCTCGATCAGGCGATCTGCAATCACACCCATGCTGGAGATTGCTTCGTCTCGTTCGGCCTGCGGACGAGCATCGTCATTGGCCATCGCCAGATAGGTGTTGGACAGATTGTACAGCGCATCTCTGTGGAACGGGTTGTTTTCCAGCCCCGCCACAAATGCGCGAGCTGCTCTTGTGAACTCATCAGCGTTGAAGAGTTTCACTCCCGCATTGAAGAGATCGAGAGAGTTCATCTCAGCTGGGTTGGCGAGCAGGCTGTCGTAGATCCCAAACGCCCTATCCTGGTTTCCGCTCTCGGCATACGCCTCAGCGAGTCCGAATACTGCATCCGTGTTGCCCGGATCAATCTGGCGGAACCTTTCATACCACACGATCGTGGAGTCCCAATCCTCCATCATGTGGTACAGCCTGGCAATGTTGTCCACAGCGGTATTGTAGTTCTCGACCCGCGATGTGTCGGTATTGCCGAGGTCTACAACTTCCTTGAAATAGTGGATCGCGCTGTCGGTCTCACCATACTCAGCGTAGATGCTACCGAGATAGAAGAGAGCCACGTTTGCACCACGCCAAATCGCCGCTGCGCCTCCCAGTTCTACCAGCGCCCCGTCATAGTCAACCGCCTGCATCAGGTCGATGCCACGGTTCACCTGACGTACCCAGGACGTGTGCCTGTAATACTCGATGTCCTCATTACAAGCCGGCATAACCAATTCGACACGGCTAAAGGCGGAATCGGCACCGATTAAGTCACCGGTGAGAACTCCATGCCTTCCCAGCAGATACCAAACTGACGGATTGTCGGCCTGATCGGTATTCACGGCTTCTATCAAGCTCTGGTGGGCGTCCGTTAGCATCGTCTCCTTTGCCGCAGGATCAGCTTCCTCCACCGCTCCGGTCATGTAGGTCATTGCCTGCCTGACCAAGAAATGCCCCATGTCCAGCTCGCAGGTCGGCCCCCGGAACTCCTCAGCAGCGGGTTCCTGTGCGGCCAACGGCCCTGCGGACAAGACGAGACCGAGGGCACACCCTACACCGACGGTCAATCGATTCATCAGTCTCTCCTCTCCAACTTCTTCATGGTTGTACCAAAACTAATATTGAAACCTCAAAGGCGTGACTCAGCCAGCCTTTCCGCCATCCGCGCGACCTCCAACGGAGGTCGTTTCAACTGCGCCGATGCGCGCATCACATCATCGTATTCGGGCTTCAATCTCTGCCCGCCCGGCCCGTCCCATACCTTTACTACTACACCGCAATCATCTTCAAGCTCCACTCGGAACTCACGCCGTACCAACGTGTTACGGACTGCTGGCCACCTTCTCACGCCCGCAGTAGTGCTGTTCGCAAAGAGCGTGTCGACAACCTCCGCAACATCTGCGGGAGCCACGAGTACCTCCATGCGCATACCTACGCGGCCTTTCTTTCCGTGCGTCGGCCAGATTGCACAATCAATCGCACCGCTCGCGAAGAGAGCCTCACGCAAAGGCTC
>JANQFF010000358.1 GCA_028277965.1 Pseudomonadales bacterium | reverse complement strand
GCGGGGTCTCATCAGCCGCTTGTATCTCTCCCCGGACTCGCCGCGTGAAGCGCCAGAGGTGACTGACCCGAAACGCAGCGCAGGCGGCTGGATACCGCGTCTCGGTGCACCCAGGGGATTGCCTGACTGGCTGACCCAGGAAGATCTCGACTACATTGTGGGCCAGTTCGAAGAGGCGGGATTCCGTGGAGGGGTGAACTACTATCGCAACTTCGGCCGGAACTGGGAGATCAACAACAGCCGGCACGACTTCACCATGAAAGTGCCGACACTGTTCATTGCAGGGGATAAAGACGTGGTCATTGGCGGCGCAACCAAAGAAGGACTCACTGCCATGATGTCACCGCGGGTACCGGATCTTCGTGGTGTCGAGCTGGTCCCCGACATGGGCCACTGGATTCAGCAGGAAGCGCCGGAAGCGACCAACGCCGCGCTCATCGAGTTTCTCAAGGGGCTTTAGAGATGGCTGACCCGATGACCCTGGAGCAACTGCAGACTTACATGGACAACTCGCCGTTCATCCACCAGTGCCAGATGAAAATTGTGGAAGCAGATCACGATGCCGAACGGCTGACAGTCACCATGCCTTTGCTGCCTGAATTTGAACGCGGGGCAGGGACAGGACAGATGCATGGCGGTCCAATTGCGGCCCTCATCGATACGGCAGGTTGTTTTGGACTCGTCATGATCCTCGGGCAGGGTGTGCCAACTATCAATTTCAGGACGGATTATCTGCGGCCGGTGATGAACAGCGGCCTGAAGGCAGTTGCCCAGGTCAGGCGGGTGGGGCGCACCGTCGGGTTGGTGGACGTTGATGTATATGATGAAAGCGACCGACTGGTGGCTGTGGGTCGCGGTACCTTCGGCAGTCAAGGGGGATAATCAAAACTAGTAACAATGGGGTCTGACCCCATTGTTACTAGTTTTCGGATGCTTGTTCTTCCAGCACGCGCCGGTCGATTTTGTTCGTTCCCGCCAGCGGCATCGTATCCAGGAAATGCACCTGCCGTGGATGCATGTAGGGTGGGGCGCTGCTAAGCACAATGTCCTTGATGTCCTGTTCGCTGACCTCGGGAGCGTTCGGGTTTGCAACAATAAATGCAACGGGCATGGTTCCGCGTATGTCGTCCGGTATCCCTACAACACAACATTCCGACACCCGGTTGTCAGCTTCCAGGATGCGTTCCACTTCCCCCGGGTAGATGTTCTCTCCTCCGCAGACGAACATGTCATCGTCACGGCCGACGAAGTAGAAGAACCCGTCTTTGTCGCGGCGCATGATGTCGCCGGTATCAACCCAGCCATCCCGCATCTTGTCGGAGGTTTTCTCAGGAAGATTGAGGTAGCCGTTCATGGCAGCGGGT
>JANQFF010000329.1 GCA_028277965.1 Pseudomonadales bacterium | reverse complement strand
CACCACAACCGTGTGTCCAAGACCAATCAACAGGTCCCGCACCGCACTGTCTGCCGCATTGAGTCCCGGGTTACCAACCACATACGACAGGACGCGGGGGACAAAGGCAGACTGAGAAGAGAAATCGATGGTGGCCCCGTTGGTCGCGTTTCCGGAATCGTCGCTGACCCCATCGACTGTCAGTGTGTACAGCGTGTCGGGGATGAGGGGGTCAATGTCCAGGCTGACGGACAGCGACGTTATCTGTGTCGCAGTGAGCACTGATCCCGCTGGATTCAGGCTGTAGTTCCCCACGTCCTCCGCGCTTTCCTGGTTGACCGGCTCGCTGAAGGTGAGCAGAAGCCTGGTCGGGGTGGTCAGGGTGATGCTGTTCAGGTCGGGCGGCGTCGTGTCCGGGATCACGTTCAACGTGGCTGAAGCACTCGTCACTGTGCCCTCGGAGTTGGTTGCTACGACCTGGTACTCCCCCGAATCTGTCAAAGTTGCCGTGAAAACGATGGAACTTCCCGTCTGACCAGCCAGGTCGACGCCATCTTTCTGCCACTGTAGTACCGGCGTTGGATTGCCGGAGGCGACAGCGGAAAAGCTGACGAGCCCCCCATCGATCACAACAGCATCTGCCGGTGGGGAGGTGATGACGGGTGGCGCAAGGGGAGGTAATACAGTCAGGGTGACCGGATTGCTGACCACGCTTCCCTTGCTGTTACTGACGGTCACCGTGTACACCCCATGATCGTACTGTTGCGGCACGAAAGTCAGGATGGGTCCGGTAGCGCCGGGGATGTCTGAACCGTAGAACTGCCACTGGTACTCGGGGGCCGGCACGCCATCTGCCTCGACACTGAAGGTGACCACCTCCCCGGCAGGCACGGATCTGTTGACGGGGGGAACGGTAATGGTGGGTATCGCTGCCGGGAGAACCGTCAACTGCAGGCTGGTGGAGGTTGCGCTGCCCCGGGAATTGGTCGCTACCGCGGTGTAAGCGCCCGCGTCTGCAACACCTGTGGCGAAACTCAGGACAGTACCCGTGGCTCCCGGGATGTCCACGCCATCGAGTTGCCACTGATAGGAGGGTGTCGGGACGCCTATGGCGGCCACGCTCATCGCGATCGGTTCTCCTTCGAGCACCGATGCGGAAGCGGCAGGGAGCTGGTAGATCTGCGGGGCGAACGGTGCGTCCGCGACAGAGAGTAGTGCAGTTTCGCTGGCGACAAACCCCGAGGCATTAATCGCGGTCACGCTGTAAGCCCCTGTGTCACCGAGCCCTGCAAGGAAGGTGAGCGTAGGTCCGATCTCACCAGGCAGAGCGATCCCATCCTTGTACCAGACGTAGGAGGGAGCCGGTACGCCGTTCGCCTCTACGCTGAACACGGCTGTTTGACCACTTGTCAGCCCCAGATCAGCGGGGTGCACGGTTATCGTCGGAGCGGCAGGGTCCTGCGTGACTGTCAGCGTGGCGGCTGGACTGCTTGCAGTTCCCTCGGAGTTTGTAGCAACGGCCACGTAAACTCCGGCATCGGCGGCACTTGCCACGAAGCGCAGGCTTGCCTGTGATGCACCCGGTATATCGATCCCATCCTTGCGCCATTGTATGGCGGGTGGCGGGCTGCCTGTTGCAATGACCGTAAAATCCACCGCATCGCCTTCATGCACGGTTGTGGAGGTCGGTGCAGCGGAAATCGTCGGGCTGGATGGAAGTGGCGGGACCACAGTAGCGCCGGTCGAGAAGAAGTACACGTACGTGTCTTCGAGGCTGTTGCCGGATACGTCCCGGATGCCCCCAACGGGCAATACAACCTCGTAGGTGGTATCCGCCTCGAGGGGCTGATCGGGTGTGAAGTTCACGATGCCGAACTGATGGCTCCAGATACCTGCAGCGCCGCTTTCGTTGCTCCCAGCCGGGCGAACCACAAAGCTCGTATTGTCTACGGAGTCCAGTTCTATCCAGTCCGAAAACTGTATGCCGATGCGGCTCGTTAACGCCTGTGAACCGGAATCCGATGTTGGGGAATGGCTCCTGACAGACGGTGCCCGGGTATCCGGGGCTGACTGGTGCGGGACGATGTGCATACCTGCCCCGTTTCCGCCACCTGCCCCGATGACGAAGTTGCCCAGCGGGTTCGCAAACTCGTAGATTTTGTGCGATGACGTGACCGTCGGGCTTTCGCGAAATGGCGTTACCCCAACCATGGAGAAGTCTGCCAATCGCATCTTGCCGTAATAATTGAAGGCCGGTACGTGGGCAAATTCGTCCTGGAAGTTGATGTAAATCAGGTCGCCATCGATGAGTGAGCCGCTGACCTGCAGGCTGTCCGCCAGAACCAGATTCGACGGGTCACTCACATCCGTGACCGTCATCATGCCGCCGTTTCGCACCCGGCGGGTGTGGTAGTAGCGGTCTCCGTAGAGTGTCGAGCCGTAGTCGGCCTCTGCCACGGTGAGATCGAGCAGGACGGGATTGACCGGATCGCTGATGTCCAGCACAGCGAGCCCGTTAGGGTCGTCAGCGGTATGTGATGAGACGTAAAGCAGGTTTCCGACCGCCCACACCGAACCGACGTTGAATATGCCGAGCGCGGCTGTGGAGAAAGTGCTCACAAACTGATTGCCGACGGGCTGGCTGAGATCGAATATGTGCAGCCCCCGGTTGAGTCCGCTCGCATATACGTACGGGTACTGCAGGTGGACCCACCACACGGAATTGAGATACGAAAAGATTGTCTCGTTATCCAGTGCCGGATCGAACGTCGGTTCAGACAGCACCTGCATGTTGAGCGGATCTGAAATGTCCACTGCGAGGACACCAATCCGTGATTGCGTGACCATGACATCGTTGGTTGCCGTTCCAAAGCCGTGCGCCTCGCGCACGTTGACAGTCGAAGCGTCCTGCTTCAGAGAGACAAGCTGAGGCTGGCGGGGATTCGAAAAGTCCCAGACGGAGAGCCCGTTGAGGGCGCTGCCTGGGATATTCTCCCCCGACGCGTTGCGTGCCAGGGGCGCGAAAACATAACCCCTGTGAACCGCCACATGATCGACACCCATGACCGCCTGACCGTTGTCCGACGGTAACCCGTTTGTGTCGTTGACCACGGCAACAGGGTGAAAGAGCTCCTCTTCAGCAAACTCGACCTGGCCGATGCCGGGTCCTGACGCTGCAAAGACCGTTTCGGGGAAGGCTGCCAGAGCCAGAGCCAGCGCCAGAGAGAGATGCAGAGACAGGGTCAGATACAGGAACCGGGCGTATCGGACGATGCGCGAATTGCGGGGGCAACTTTCTTTTGATTGTGGGGGTGTTCGGGCAAATCCTGGGGACAGGGGCCCTAGCAACGTACCTCCGTGTACGTTCTATGGCGCCTCGCGCCGAAAGAATCACGCGTCTTGCGTCGATCGTTCAATAGATGGCTTATGTATTGCGCTGGAAGTCGATTTACCTGGCTGAACGGACTATATAACCCGCCGAGAATTTGTAAACCGGTTTGACGCTTTTTTTGGAACTTTCGTGCCAGAAGACAGAGTTTGTCCTACAAATCCCGTTCGAAAGACAGGATCATTTCCTGAGCGGTGTGCTCCGCTTCGATTCTCCCAGGGCGGCCCGGAAACGGTCCAGCCTCCAGGTCACCCATGTCGATGTAGCGGTAACGCAGGTTCATCGTCCAGGGGCCGCCGAGATCCCGGGTCACGCCAGCAAATACGTTGTAAGCGAACTCGGTATCAGTTGGGCTGTCGTTGAACCTGAGTTCCGGGCTTACGCCGGGTATCTCCCTTTCGATGTAGTCAGCGTCGATATTGGTTCGGACAAAACCCGCTCCTGCACCAAGCTCCCAGGACCAGTTGCGGTTGATGACACCTCGGCGCGACGCGTTCAGGAGGAGAGTGCTCGTTTCGACGTCTGCAAAAATATTTGTGATTGTCTGAATGGAAGGTGTCGATACTTCTGTATCGAAATCGGTGCGGTAACGGTAGATGAACTCCGCGGCTATGTTCCAGTTGCCGGATCTGCGCCCCACGGTTATCCCGATACCCGCTGTGTAGTCGTCGATTTCATCATCCCGGATGGCACCGTCCGTCTGACCGCCGATCACGGCACCTGTACCTATACTGCCCCCGTGACTGATACCGTCGATTGTGTCTTCACCCAGGGACGCATTCAGCCCGACAAACCATTCGATGTCGTTTTGTGACCAGGCGGGTGATGCCGTCATGAAAAGAAAAGATGTGAGCAGAAGGGGAGGCAGTTGGTGCACGTTTATCCTTATTGGTTGGGCGAGGCGGCACGTCGTCATGATAGCCGGGGTCAATTCCCGGCGCGACGGTAAATTCCCCACCCGTCGTGAAGGCTTAAAACCAGGGAGTAGTTTTCCGGTGCTGCTTTGCACACGACAGTTTCCTGACTCCATGGGCCCTGGCTCCGGGAGAGAGTGGTGCTGCGCAGCCCGTGATAGCGGGTGAGGTAGGTCTGAATCACAGGTTCAGGGCTGCAAAAACCAATTTCACCTGCAGCAACTGCATGCAAAGCAATTGCGTCGACGTCCTCCAGTATCTCCCTGTCTTTGCCAGGCGTACCGAAACTCATAGCCACCCGGGTAACGGCGATCAGGAAGACAGCGATGGCGGCAGCGGCAACCCACCGCTGGGGAAGGGAAGGGATCCTGGGTCTCACGAGCATTCCGGCGCTGAGAGCAAAAAACGGCAGAGCCGGAAAGAGGTAGTGACGATACTGGCGCGGACTCAGGAGAAGGGGAAGAAACGCGATCAGCGAGAGTGCCAGGTGAGCTGCGAATGTCCGGTCGTGGCTTAACCGCCGGGTCCATGACCACATGAGAACGGAAGCCACCGCGACCGGTGTCAGATTGATCAGCAGCTGACCAGCGAGATAAGCCCTGCCGTGCTCAATTTCCCGCAAACCGGACAGGCTGGCTGCAACCTGTTGCTCAAAGTACTGAACCAGCCCCGTACGGGCATCGTCATTGGTAAGCACAAGCAACAGGCACAGTGAAAAAGAAATGCCTGCAATCAGGCTGTTGACGATCGCCTGGTTCAGACGCCTGTCACATATCAGTGCGTAGATGAAAGGTGCGGTCAGCGGTAAGAGACCAACCGGACCTTTGATGAGAAAACCGGCGAAAGCCGCGAGGCCCACGAGGCTGTTGATTGTCGGTCGGGATCTGCCGACCCACGCCGAGATGACACCGGCCAGGGTGATCAGAACGACGAACGATTCCAGGAAGTTGTTCTTCAGGACGTAGGTTGTGACTGGCATGGCGAAAAAGAGGAGCAATATCCAGGCTCCACCGTCATGATCAGTAGTCTGCCGCCAGAGTGAGATGACAAGGCAGGATATGGAGATCAGCAGCATGAGTCCCAGCAAGCGCTCCACCCAGAATGCGGTGCCCAGGAAATCCATCCATATCCCCTGTATCCAGAGGCCGAGTGGTGGGTGGTCATGAAATGCCGGAACGCCGGCATCGAAATGCGGGGGCAGCCAGAAAGTTCCCATACCTTCGCTGATCAATCGGCCAATCGCGCCGTAGACCGTGCCGTCCAGACCCATCGAATAGGTGAACAGTTCAGCAGACAGGTACAGAAACACCAGCGAAAGAATGAGGGCGGTCTGCGCTGTTTCGGTGTATTGGGTTGGGGTTTTCAGGTGAGCAAGGCGGTTTTTGTTGTGCTGACCAGTATAATACCGGCTGTGCCCCGTCCGGGGGTTCTAACCAGGAGTCCGCTGTATGAATGCACCGGCCGTTACGGGGCCTGCGTGGGATTTGAGCCAGGAGTACGAGAGTGTCGGTGACCCGGCTCTGGAAAATGATCTCAAGGCGCTGACGGAATTGCTTGACCAGATAGAAGGTCTCAACGGTCACCTCGGTGATGACGGTGACGTACCCACGGCACAATCAATTGCGAAGCTGAGCGAAGAGGCAACTCGCCTGCTGTCGAACGTCAGCACGTACACACACTGTCTTCTGTCTGTGGACAGTCAGGACGATGCAGCACAGAAACTCGGCGGACGCCTGCAGAATTTTTCGAAACGGTGCGGTGATCTCTTCGAGCCGCTGAGTCAGTTCATAGACGATGCCAGCGAGGGCATCATCGAGGACTACCTCAGCGATCCTGACGTTGCTCCTTCTGCATTTCTTGTCCGGCACAGCAGGGCACGGCGCCACGAAAACCTGACCCTCGATGAGGAAAGCCTGGTGAACGGACTATCCCAGGATGGTATCCATGCCTGGGGCCGTCTTTATGATCAGCTCGCCGGATCGCTTCAATGTGAGGTGCAGCGGGGTAATGAAGTTGAAACCATGGGCCTGGCGCAGGCTGCGGGTCTCATGACGAGTGCGGACGATACGCTCCGGCAGAATGCGTGGCGGGGCATCAATGCAGCCTGGGAGGCACATGAGGAAGCCTGTGCCGCCAGCCTGAACAGTATTGCGGGGTGGCGGCTGGAGATGTGCAAGCAGCGCAGCCGTCATCAACCCGTTCACTTTCTGGATGCGCCGGTGCACATGAACCGGATCAGCCGGGAGACGCTGGATACGTTGATCGCGGTTGCAGAAGAGGCAAAACCATTGGCGCAAAAGGCGGCGCTTCTGCAGGCACGGGCGTACGGGAAAGATGGCTTCGGCCCATGGGACCTCAGGGCACCGGCGCCGGTTCTCGAATCCGGTGGCGAAAACGCTATCGAGTTCAACGACGCTGTTGCTGTTATCAGCGAGAGTTACGGCAGTGTAGATGGCGCCATGAGCGATTTTGTCAGGATGATGATCGACAACCGATGGGTGGAAGGCACCGTAGGACCCAGGAAGGCACCTGGTGCCTATTGCACGGGTTTCGCCAAATCACGGACACCGAGGGTGTATTCGACCTATACGGGTGGGCAAAGCGATGTGATCACCCTTGCGCATGAACTCGGTCATGCCCTGCATAGTTGGGTGATGCGTGACCTGCCGGACAGTCAGACGAGCTATGGTATGTCTCTCGCGGAGACTGCGAGCACCTTTGGCGAGACACTGGTCCGGGATAACCTGCTGGCGAGAGCCACGACCAACCAGCAGAAGCTCGATATTTTGTGGGAAGAGATGAGTGCCTTCACGGCGTTTCTTCTCAATATCCCTACCCGCTTTGAGTTTGAGAAGAAGTTCTACGAAGCACGCGCGGAGCGACCTCTGCGTCCGGAAGAGTTGAAAGATATGATGAGTTCAGCGTGGGAAAGCTGGTACGGAGCATCCCTGGCGGAGGCTGACCCGCTGTTCTGGGCGAACAAACTGCACTTCTATATCTCGGGCCTCAGTTTTTACAATTTTCCTTACCTCTTTGGCTATCTGTTCAGCCTGGGCGTGTACGCGCAAAGGGCGTCGGAGGGTGGAGGTTTCTATGAGCGATATGTTGCGCTGCTTCGCGATACAGGCAGGATGACGGCGGAAGACCTCGCTGAAAAACACCTCGGGGTGAATCTCAAGCAACCCGAATTCTGGAAGGGGACCATAGATTCCCTTGCCACGCGGGTAGATGCGTTCGAACGACTGCTGGATGATATAGCTGATGTTTAGGGGCCTGATTGCCGGAATGGCGTGTTTCTGGACAGTTCAATGCCTGGCTGCCCCGCAGCTTGCGTCGGTGAGCGCGATAGCGACAGATCTCGAGAATGGGGAAGTCCTGGTTGCGAAACACAAGGACCTTGTCCTGCCTATCGCGTCGCTGACCAAGGTGATGACCGCTCTCGTGGTACTCGAGTCTGGAGAAGACATGGATGCCTGGCTGGAGATTCAGAACTGGCACCAGGATCAGGCAAAAAACGCGTATTCACGCATACGTCTGGAATCCCGGGCAAAACGGAAGGACCTCGTCAGGATCGCCCTGATGTCGTCGGAAAACCGGGCGGCATATAACCTCGCCGTTAACCATCCCGGCGGTTTCAAAGAGTTTGTTCGTTTGATGAACGTAAAGGCGACTGAGCTTGGAATGGACAGGTCCGTATTCGATGATCCAACGGGTTTGTCCGTCGGCAATGAATCCACGGCTCACGATCTCAGCCTGTTGGTAGCAGCCGCCCACAAACACAAGGTGTTGGGTGACCTTTCCACAACGCGCCAACACACGGTCAACTTCCGGGGACCGCGCTACCGGCTCGGTTACGGAAACACCAACCCTCTGACGGGGAGCTCACGATGGGACGTTCTCCTGACCAAGACCGGCTATCTGACCGAGGCGGGCCGCTGTCTGGTGATGGCGGTAGACATCAATGGGCAGGAAGTTGCTATGGTGTTTCTCAACTCCTTCGGCAAACGATCACCTCTTGGCGATGCTGGACGAATCAAGCGCTGGCTCTCGACAGGAGACAAGGGTTCGGTTGCGCCAGCGGCGCGGGCATACGCGCTGGAGCGACTAAGCGAGTTTGGACTCTAGCCCGCCTGGTTGCTGCATGAGGGCTGGTTGTGGTGTGTTCGGATTTCGCTGAGAATCCTCAGGATCGCTATTTATGAGACGAATCATGAGACTCGTACTTTTATCTGTCGCAGTTGCTGCCCTGGCCGGCTGCTCTGAACCTCAAACCAGTTCTGCCCCTTCGGAACCACCTGCGATTCCAGAGGCGATCCGCCTCCCGGTCAGCCTGAATGAGGTGATGGTTGCTCTGGTCAATGACGCTGCTGACCCGATCTGGATGGCCGCGTGGCGCGAACCGCAGACGGATGCTGACTGGCGGGAGCTGGAACGACGGGCGTTGCAGATACAACTGGCTGGCGCCCTGATTGCACATCCCGGCACCGGCGCGCTGGATGAACAATGGGCGGCCAAACCAGCATGGATGCAATGGTCCAACCAGCTCAGAAACACCGGGGCTGACGCGATTGCGGCCGTGCAGAACAGAGACCTCGACGCGATCGGCAACATCGGTGACCAGCTGGTCGAGGTGTGTGAAGGCTGCCATATCGATTTCAAGCTGCCGTTTCCGACAGGTGGACAGTTCGGCGAGTTGTCGCCAACGCCGAGCGACGTTGAGTAGCGTCTCGCATCGCAGGTGAACGGCAGTAGATATAGCCAGGCAGAGCGATTGAAACGTATGAACGAGATCAGGGAAACACTCTCGGGACTGCGGGAGAATCGCGGCTGAAGCCGCTCCCACATGGAGGTAGCTGATTTCTCCAAGTAGGAGCGGCTTCAGCCGCGATTATTTCCAATCAGATCAGCCTCGCCACCGTCTCGACCATCTCCTCGATCTTCACGTTCCCGTCGAAGGTCCCACGGGTACGTCCTTGCTGATCGAGGAGGTAAATTTCATTGCTGTGGGTAAAGTTGCCGGATTGGTCCACCTCCCGGTAAACCCGGTACTGCTGCCAGACCTCCGCAACCGCTTCGGTCGAACCGCTGAGTCCAATGAACTGGCTGCCGAACGCGCCAAGATAGGGTCTAAGCTGTTCGATCGTGTCGCGTTCCGGGTCCAGTGTCACAAACAACACGTTGATCGGGGCATCGGGTAGCGCGGCGACCACGTCACGCATCCGGGCCAGGGTGGTGGGGCATACATCCGGGCAGTGTGTGAATCCAAAGTTCACCAGCACCAGCTCGCCGCGAAAGGCGGCCGGCCCGAGGGATTTGCCCAGGGTACTGTCCAGGGAGAAATCCCCACCCAGGGTGTCCAGCACGGGTAGCGGATCGAAGCTGGCCGGCAGCATGATGCGTTTGGTCGACTGTGGCCTCGATTGTACCCTGGCTTCTTTACGCGCCTGGTAGCGGTCCAGCGTTTCCTGCCATTTCTCCGCCCGGTGCTCTGCGGGCAGGAACATCGCTATGCCGAACGCAAACGAGAGCAGAATGATGGCAGTGATCATCATCGCGGTGCGGGTGTTGGAGGGTGCAGGCCGGACGGCTGCGTCAGCCACGGTTCGTCTCCGTCGAATTGACATACCGGTAGGGTGTCCAGTCGTCTTCAACCTCTACCGGGAAACGGTCGAAGTTGTGGGGTGGAGGCGGAGACGGAATGGTCCACTCGAGAGACGGCGAACCCCAGGGGTTGCTGCCCGCGAGCGGTCCATTGAAGCCGCGGATCCAGGCGAGAAAGGTAAGGGCTACACCCGTGAACATGATGAGCCCTCCCAGCGTCGCCACCTGACTGAGAAGTGACCACCAGCTGATGTCCGGGTAGTCCACGTAACGACGCGGCATGCCATCGATACCCATCACCATCATTGAGAAATACATGATGTTGGATCCCAGCCAGATCAGCCAGAAACTGATCTGCCCCATGAGCTCCGGATACATCCGCCCGGTAATCTTCGGGTACCAGTAGTACACACCGCTGAACGCCCCCATCGTGACCGCCATGCCAAGAACGTAGTGGAAATGTCCGACGACAAAGGCTGAATCGTGCACATTGATGTTGAATGCCGGAAGCGCGAGCGGTATGCCGGTCAGGCCACCGATGAGAAACATGAATATTGCGCCGAGGGTGAACCACATGGGTGTGTTGAGGCGAATCGCACCTTTGTGCAGCGTCCCTGCCCAGTTGAAGATCTTGATGCCGGTGGGCACAGCGATCAGCACGGTTGTGAAGGACATGAATATCCGCAGCCAGTCCGGCATACCCGAGGTGAACATGTGATGT
>JANQFF010000297.1 GCA_028277965.1 Pseudomonadales bacterium | reverse complement strand
CATGCGTCGCACGTGGCGAGTCCGAATTCGCTACGCGAAATCGGCGCGGAACGCATATCAGCGTTCCGTGGTGATGCGAGCCCCGTGGGTTAAGCAGCGGGAAGTAATCCGGCAAGGATGCCAAGGAGATTCTTAAGGCCTGGGTTCCAGCTCAATCACAAAAGCGGTGTTTCGCCTCACCGCCCGGTCTGAATAGACCAGGCGAAAATGATCTTCCGTTGCCCAGTTCTCCAGCAGATTCCCATAGAACTTTGATCGTGGATCGCCGCTCTGCCCCGGGGCGTTGGTGGCATAAGCTTCATCCCAGTTGCCGACGTCAACCACCATCCTGAACGACGCACCGCCCCGAACGTCAAAACTTTCCCGGCGATAGCCTGTGTTGTTTGTGGTGTTGGCATCACCGCCGCGGGGATAAGTTTTGAGTTTTACCGCTTTGTCGAGGTCACCCCAGTCGAGGTGCAGCAGCGGGTGTTTGAACCTGATCTGATGCAGATCACCCCAGCGCCAGCGGCGGGGGTTGGGACCGAGGAGTTCAGACGTTTCCATCCAGGCCGCTTGCAGGGTGTTGTACGCGATGTCCCGTCCGGGATCTGTATTCAACAGGTCGAGGACGGTCAGTGAGTCGAGCGCTGATTTGGGTGCCGTGGCGCTATCGAGTTTCGCCAGATGTGTGCCGAGCGCCGGATTCAGATGACGGGTGTACCACACGCTCCAGAAGGCAGCCGCAGCGGAATCGGCAGCCAGCTCGGCATCCCAGTCTGCCAGCAGCGAACCAGCCTCTGTGTCCGCCAGGTTGGGCAGACGTTCCAGCATCTGCCGCGCCAGTACCGAGGTGTAGTCACGTTGCAGATCGAGAGAGTCATCGAGTGTGTGGCGGGTGTCATTTTCGAGTACCTCCCACAGGCGCTTGTACCGCCAGGGAGCGGACCACTCAAAACCAATCCTGTATTGGTCGATGGGATAGTCGGGTGGGAGGTTCATGGAATTTGCGGTACCGGTAAAACCGCGCTCGGGGTTGAATTCTTCCGGGAGAGCGTCCATGTCGAAGTAGCCCTGCCACTCGTAACGCCCGTCTCCCGGGACCGGCAGCAGACCGTCCCAGTTCCTTCTAACGGGAAACCTTCCAGCGGGTTTGTAGCCGATGTTGCCGTCGATGTCGGCATAAACCTGATTTTCTGCGGGCGCGCCCCAGCGATTGAGAGCGGCAATGAACTCGCGAAAGTTCCCGGCCCGCATATATTCGATGCTCCCGAAATAGGGTGACATCCCGGGTTCCAGCCATGCAGCCCGGACTGCAAATACATGCGTTTCCGTCTCATGGACCACAGGCCCGTGACGGGTGAATTTCAGGGTGAGTTCCTGAGTGTCTGAAAAGGATTCGGTGACAACATCGAGAGGGACTTCACGGCCCTGATACTCGTACCCTTCACCCAAACGCGTGTACACATACAGGTCTTCCTGATCAATTGGGAAAATTGTCAGGCCGAAAGCGATCCGTTCGTTGTGACCAATCGAAATGCCAGGCAGGCCGGGTTCACCTGCGCCAATGACGTTAATCCCCGGGGCTTTCAGGTGAGCGATGTAGCGGAGTGACGGAACAGCGTGACCGCGATGGGGGTCGTCGGCGAGGATAGGACGGCCGGTCGAAGTGCGGTCCGGAGCAACCACCCAGTTGTTGCTGCCGAGGGATGTCCGAACGTCGGGCAAGTCCTGGAGGGCCGCTTCGTCTGGTGGCGCGAAGTTCACAGGTGCTTTGGCCAGTCGGTAAAGGTCAAGAACTTCGTCGGTTACCACACACGGATCGAGCCCATCCGGTACCCGGGTTTCCCACGTGGGTTCCAGCTGCTTCCACTTTGCGGAGAGGGAGAGTTTCCCCTGGCATGCAAGTTGTGCCCGCTCGACCTCAGTGATCACATTCCGCCACAACCCGTTACTACGGATGCGTACGACATCGTCGGGATGCCAGCGCTCAGGTGCGTAACCAAGCAGCCTGAATTCAGGTGGCAGGAGTTCCGGTTTTTCGTCAATCAAGCCGATGTAGGCGTTGATCCCTTCGGTGAAGGCAGTTGCGATGCGTTTTGCATCGTTCCCGTAAGCGAGCCATTCGCTGTACATATCGCCGCGGTACAGGAAGAGCCGTGCAGCACGGTCCTGTTCGGCGTAACCCTCCCCGAATGTGGCAGACAACTGGCCCAGACCCCGCTTTCGCCAGAGGTCAATCTGCCAGAGCCGGTCACGTGCGGCGTTGAACCCCTGGACAAAAAACGCATCGTAGTGAGTACCTGCGTAGATGTGAGGGACACCCCACCGGTCCACGACGATACGTGCGGGTTTCTCGAGGCCCCGGACCGTGTACCGGGCGTTGTCGTCTATGGCGGCATTTACGTTTGCGCATATAAGAATCCCGGCTAAAGTAAGTCGCTGCGCGCCTTTGCGAGTTTTTCGCTGGCGAAAAACTCGGTAAGGAATAGGCCACAAAAGCCTATTCCGGCAGCGGCATTTAGCCGCGATTGAGAATCGCACTCCTAATCCCAGTTCAGCGCGCCGCCGGTCTGATACTCGGTGACCCGGGTTTCGAAGAAGTTCTTTTCCTTCTTGAGGTCCATGATCTCGGACATCCAGGGGAAAGGGTTTTTCACACCCGGGAACTGTTCGGGCAGGCCTATCTGGGCCAGCCTGCGGTTGGCGATAAACTGCAGGTACTCTTCCATCATGTTGGCGTTCATACCCAGCACACCTCGAGGCATCGTGTCGCGAGCATATGCGACTTCAAGCTCCGTGCCCTCGAGAATCATTTCTCTTGCTGTCGCCTGCATCTGCTCGTCCCAGAGATGTGGGTTTTCGAGTTTGATCTGGTTGATGACATCGATCCCGAAATTCACGTGCATCGATTCGTCACGGAGGATGTACTGGAACTGCTCCGAGGTACCCGTCATCTTGTTACGACGGCCCATCGAGAGGATTTGCGTAAACCCACAGTAGAAGAAGATACCCTCCAGCACGCAGTAATAGGCGATGAGATTCTTCAGCAGGGTCTTGTCCGTTTGCGGCGTACCGGTCGTGAAGGTCGGATCGGCCAGTGCCCTGGTATATCGAAGTGCCCATGAGGCTTTGTCGGCAACACAGGGTATCTCGTGATACATGTTGAAGATTTCGCCTTCGTCCATGCCCAGAGATTCAATGCAATACTGATAAGCATGTGTGTGAATCGCTTCCTCGAACGCCTGCCGCAGGATGTACTGACGACACTCGGGGTTGGTGATGAGCCGATACGTCGCGAGCACCAGGTTGTTGGCAACGAGGGAGTCTGCCGTTGAAAAGAAGCCGAGGCTGCGTTTCACGATGATGCGCTCGTCCTCTGTCAGACCGTCTTCTGACTTCCAGAGGGCAATGTCCGCGTTCATGTTGACCTCTTGCGGCATCCAGTGATTCGCACACCCGTCCAGGTACTTCTGCCAGGCCCAGTCGTATTTGAACGGTACGAGCTGGTTGAGGTCCGCCCGGCAGTTAATCATGGCTTTCTGGTCTACCGTGACCCGCTCGAAGCTCTCCGGTTCCAGGTGTGCCTGCAGCGGTACTTCGACGACTTCCGGCTCGGGCAGCGGCGGTTCCTCTGTCTCCACAGCCTGTGTGGCCTGCTCTTCGCCGATTGTCTCGACTACCGGCTCAGGGATGGGTTCTGGTATCGGTTCTGCCACTATTTCCGGAACGGCTTCTTCTGGAACAGCTTCCGGAGCCGCAAATTCCTCTGCGTTCATCTCCTTTGCTGATATTTCCTGGGCTCCAATCTCTTTTGCGGCTATCTCCTGCGCTAAGAGCGGTTCCTCGATCACAGCCTGCTGTGCCGCCTGGCTAGCTGCGACCTGGCCTGAAGATTCTTCCTCGTTGTAGTCGTCCCAACTCAACATATGTCGTCTCTCCTGTTGTCCGTTTCTGACTTTCTGGCGGCTTACTGGCAGGCTTCGCAATCGGGGTCGTCGATTGAACAGGCCAGTGGCACATCCGCTGCGTCACCGAGTTCGATGTCGATGTCCGCAGTTACGCTGACAGGCGCTGCTGTCATCGCTGGCGCCATCTCCTGAGGCTGGCCCTGATCGAGCGACACCGCATTGAGATTGCCGCGGTCGAGGGTCGATTTTTCGGTGCTGGTTGCCCCGAGTGCCCGGAGGTAATAGGTTGTCTTCAAACCTCTGAGCCACGCCATTCGGTAGGTCACATCGAGTTTCTTACCCGAGGCTCCGGCAATGTAAAGGTTCAGCGACTGCGCCTGATCGATCCACTTCTGCCGCCTGCTGGCCGCATCGACCAGCCATCGCGGCTCGACTTCGAATGCGGTCGCGTAACGATGTTTGATGTCAGTCGGAATCCGTTCGATGGCTTTCAGGCTGCCGTCGTAGTACTTGAGATCGTTGACCATCACCTTGTCCCAGAGGTCGAGGGCCTTGAGATCACGGACCATGTACGGGTTCACCACGGTGAACTCGCCGGACAGGTTCGATTTGACGTACAGGTTCTGATACGTCGGCTCGATGGACTGGGAAACGCCGGTGATGTTGGCAATCGTGGCAGTTGGCGCTATTGCCATGACATTGGAATTGCGCATGCCGTTGATCTGAACTTTCTTGCGCAGCTTGTCCCAGTCGAGGGTGCTTCCCATGTTGACGTCGAGATACTGCTCACCACGTTCCGCACTGAGCTTCTGTAAAGAGTCAATCGGGAGGATGCCGCGGCTCCAGAGAGAACCTGAGAAGCTGGCGTAAGACCCACGCTCTTTGGCGAGTTTGCTCGATGCCTCGATAGCGTAGTAGCTGATGGCTTCCATGGACCGGTCTGCAAAATCGACAGCGTCGTCTGATGCATAAGAAAGCCCAAGTTTGTAGAGCGCGTCCTGGAAACCCATGAGACCCAGCCCCACTGGACGGTGGCGCATGTTGGAAGTGCTCGCCTGGGGAACGGAGTAGTAGTTGATGTCGATGACGTTGTCGAGCATGCGCACGGCCGTCTTGATGGTTTTCTTGAGCTTCTTCATGTTGAGCTCGCCATCTTCAATGTGCTGCACCAGGTTGACCGAACCGAGGTTACATACGGCTATTTCGTCTTCGGACGTGTTGAGCGTGATCTCCGTACACAGGTTTGAAGAATGCACCACGCCGGTGTGCTGTTGCGGCGACCGGACGTTGCACGCGTCCTTGAACGTGATCCAGGGGTGACCCGTTTCGAACAGCATCGATATCATCTTGCGCCAGAGCTCAATAGCCTTGATACGCTTGTAGAGCTTGAGTTCACCGGTTCTGGTCTGCTCTTCGTACTCTTCGTAACGCGCTTCGAAGGCTTTCCCGTACAAATCGTGAAGGTCAGCCACGTCGCTCGGCGAGAACAGTGTCCAGTCCCCGTCCTCGTTGACACGTTTCATGAAAAGATCGGGAATCCAGTTAGCCGTATTCATGTCGTGTGTACGGCGCCGGTCGTCACCGGTGTTCTTTCTCAGCTCCAGGAACTCTTCGATGTCCAGGTGCCAGGTTTCGAGATAGGCACATACCGCACCCTTGCGCTTGCCACCCTGGTTGACAGCGACAGCGGTGTCGTTCACGACCTTCAGGAACGGCACAATGCCCTGTGACTTGCCATTTGTTCCTTTGATGTAAGAACCGAGGGCTCGAACCGGTGTCCAGTCGTTACCCAGACCTCCCGCCCACTTCGACAACATGGCGTTGTCATGGATAGCGCCATAGATGCCATCCAGGTTGTCGGGAACGGTGGTGAGAAAGCAGGATGACAGCTGCGGTCGCAACGTTCCGGAATTGAACAGCGTCGGTGTTGAGCTCATGTAGTCGAACGAAGACAGAAGGTCGTAAAACTCCGCGGCCCGTGCGTTACGGTCGTCTTCTTCCGCCGCCAGTCCCATAGCGACCCGCATGAAAAAGATCTGAGGCAGTTCAAAGCGAATGTCATCGCTGTGGATGAAGTAGCGGTCGTAGAGTGTCTGCAGACCCAGGTACGTGAAATTGAGATCACGTTCGGGCTTGATTGCTGCACCGAGCAGAGTGAAGTCAAAGCTCAGGAGATCAGAGTGGAGGAGATCGAGTTCCACCCCGCGTTTGATGAACGCCTCCAGGGCAGCGGGGTACAGTTCGGTCATCTGTTGCTGGGTAGCGCGTTGCTCGGCGCCACTGCCGTTCAGATTTAAAAAAGTGAGCGCTTCGGTACGCAGCTCATCGAGTAACAAGCGAGCGGTTACATAGGTGTAGTTGGGTTCTTCCTCGACCAGCGTGCGTGCTGTAATCAGTATCGAGGTTGCAACATCGCTGGCGGAGATGCCGTCGTACATGTTGTTGAGCGATTCGTCGAAGATGCGCTGGGCATCCACATCAGTAAGTGCCTCACAGGCTTCATTGATGATCGTTCGGATGCGCGCCACATCCAGCGGCAGACTTGAACCGTCAGAGTGAATGACGTTGATGGGGGAGGGCAGCTCCGGAACGACAATGTCCTCGTCCTGCTGCATTTTCTCAGCACGGGCTCTGGCCCGGTCTTCCCGGTAAAGCACATACGAGCGTGCAACCTTGTGCTCACCGGAACGCATGAGTGCAAGTTCGACCTGGTCCTGTATGTCTTCAATGTGAAGCGTGCCGCCTGATGGCAACCGACGCTGAAACACAGAGGAAATCTGGCCGGTCAATGTCGCCACGAGTTCGCGTATGCGAGGTGAAGCAGCTGCGGTGCCACCCTCAACAGCGAGGAACGCCTTGGTGATGGCAACGCTGATCTTGTCGTCCGTATAGGGAACGACCGTGCCGTTACGTTTGATGACTTTGAGTTGTCCCGGCGCGGTCGCGGTAACCGAGGGGGTTATGTGCGATTGCGGCGTATCTGAATTGTCGGGATTATGTTGAAGGTTTTGTGATTCGACTGTCTCTGCCTGACGATCTGATTGCATGGTGTTGTTTTTAGCTCCATCAAAAAAACAGCTGTTGAGCATTTACGGTACCGATGTCGGCAGAACACAAGCGTGTGGGATGCTTGTGACCATCGATGGATGGCATTTCAGGCAGCGATCTGAGTGCCTGCCGTTGGGCCATCTTTCCCGCCACGGGTCAGAAGCTGACCGCGTGATAATCTCCCCTGCAGTTGCGTTGTCCGATGGTAGATCAGGATAGAATTATTTGACCTGATCTATTTTTCGAAACCCCCATATATTGGGTTTCCGCAACTGGGTTACACAAGATAATGGGTTATCTGCTGTATTGCAAGAATTACTCTGTGGATAACCTGTGGACACCATTGGGGCAGTCTGTGGCTAACGAAAAACCGATGAAATTCAGCGGTTTGGGCACTCCCGGAAGTGGGTTATTGGCACCCCGATCTGAACAGAAATCGAATTCGCGGCTGAAGCCGCGATTCTTCGACTTGCGATAACATCAAGGCATCCCTGCCGAGTTACCTTCCGGTTGAACTGGCCACGGGGTCCGCGTCAACGCGAAGCGCTGGCAGGCGCTTCGCTGCGAACCCGCACGACGCATGCGTCGTGCCTTCAGCCGCGATTGCCAAGGTACGTATGCAGCTTCAACCCACAACAAGGTTGCTCGCACGATTCGCTGCAGTTGAATTGAACGGTGGCTGCAACTATCTTCGCGCAGTTTTCCAAACTTCCTCAAACAGGAGGGAACGCTCGAGTGGTCGCACGCTACATCATGGCCCTGGATCAGGGGACGTCCAGCAGCCGGGCGATTATCTACAGCCTCGACGGTCAGGTCTGCGCGATGGCGCAGCACGATTTCGAGATGTCGTTCCCCCGGGATGGCTGGGTCGAGCAGGACCCGGAGGTTCTCTGGGATACGACGTTACGCTCCGGTCGGGATGCGATGGCAGCAGGTGGGATAAAAGCTGAAGATATCGCGTGTATCGGGATTACCAACCAGCGTGAGACAACCCTCGCCTGGGATCGCAGTTCCGGGAAATGTTTCAACAATGCCATTGTCTGGCAGGACAGGCGGACGGCGGACCGGTGTGCCGAGATGGCTGAAGATACGATTGACGGCCAATCCGCCGAAACCTACATCCGAGAGACGACAGGCCTGGTTATCGACCCATACTTTTCCGGCACCAAGTATGCGTGGCTCCTCGATCACGTGGACGGGCTCAGGGATGCGGCAGGCAGGGGTGAGGTGTGTCTGGGAACCGTCGACAGTTTCCTCCTCTGGCGGCTGACGGGTGGAGCAGCCCACGTGACGGACGCTTCGAACGCGAGCAGGACCCAGCTTTTTGACATTCACCGGCAGCAGTACGCCGAGCCGTTGCTCGATTATTTCGATATCCCCGCCGATGCGCTTCCACGGGTTGCGGACAATGCCGCCAATCTGGGAATGGCGAACGCCGAGTGGTTCGGTGCGGAAATTCCGGTGACGGGCATGGCCGGAGATCAGCAGGCAGCACTCGTTGGCCAATGCTGTTTCGAACCCGGGATGACCAAAAGTACATACGGCACCGGGTGTTTTGTCATGACGAACACCGGGACCGAGGCGCTGACGAGTCAGCAGGCGCTGCTGACCACAATCGCGTATCGCCTCGGCGGCACGACGTTCTATGCGCTGGAAGGGAGTGTGTTTGTGGCTGGCGTGGCAGTGAAGTGGTTACGCGACAATCTGGCGGTCATCGATTCCGCGGATGAGACCTCCGCGGCTTTCGCGGCATGTAAGGGTGACACAGGAGGGGTATACGTGGTCCCGGCGTTCACGGGGTTGGGTGCGCCTCACTGGGACCCGCATGCACGGGCGCTGGTGACGGGTCTTACTCTTGATACATCGCGTGAGCAGTTTGTGACGGCATTTCTTCAGGGGGTGGCGTTTCAGACAGGAGAGCTCTTCGAAGCCATGGCTAAAGATGGGGCGCCTGTCGAAGCGCTCAGGGTTGATGGGGGTATGTCCGTCAACGACGAGTTGTGCCAGTTCATAGCGGACGTCGTGGATGTCACGGTCGAACGGCCGCGGGATATTGAGACCACAGCACTCGGGGCGGCAATGCTGGCAGGGCTTGGCCAGGGGCTGTTCACGAGCCTCGAAGATGTTGCGGGGACCTGGGCTCTGCAGAAGCGGTTTTCCCCGGAAATGGCCGCTCAGACCCGATCTCAGCTGAAAGCAGGATACGCCGCGGCTGTCGAACGGACCATCCTGAACAGCAATTAGATAGACAGATTACTTCATTTACATTTCTTACACTTCCCTCACCAGCAAAGCCCTGATCGGAACAGCGTAATTGCAGGTTTATCGATACCGTAGTGGTATGGATATCTGTCTGTTCATTTCGAATCAGGGTGGCGTGCGATGCTGACGCTCGATGCCCATATGGTGCGGCTGGGCGTGGTGATCGCCGGGGTAGTGGCGTTTGCGGTATACGCAGCCGGGCTCTGTATTGCCGGTTATGTGCCGACCCAGTTCGATGCTTATGGTCTGCTGCTGGGTATCTGGGCGGCCGGTCTCGTTGCGCTCATGCTCTGGCCGGTACAGGTGACGTACGAGGGTCGGGTCATCGCGCGCGTGCTCTGGTGCAATCTGGGCGTAGTCACGTTCGGGGCATTGGTACCCCACTCATTGCGACTTGTCCTTCTCGTCGCACCTGTGTTCAGCATATTTTATGCCGCGCTCCACCTGCGCCTCAGCCAGGTCATCTGGATCACCGGCTGGACCTGGGTGGCGAGCATCGTCTGTAGCGCAATTCTGGTCAGCCAGGCGGGATTGCTCTGGGAGTGGGAATTGCTGCTGTCGGCTGGATTTCTGCTTGTTCTGGGGGGTGCATTGTTTCTTGCGGCAGAAGTTTTACGACTGCGCAAACGACTTGACGATCGACAGCTTGGGATGGAAAACCTCGTGGGCAGGATGCGCGATCTTGCGTTCCGGGATGAACTGACGGGGGTCGCGAGCCGCCGTTTCATCATGGGCGTACTCGAGCGGCAGAAAGCCCTGGCTGAACGTGGTCAGCAGTTCACCCTCTGTTACTGCGACCTCGATCACTTCAAAGAGGTCAACGATGAGTTCGGCCACGCTGCGGGTGATGCCGTTCTTGTCCAGTTCGCCAGTCTCGCGAGCAGTGTGGTGAGGAACATCGACTACGTGGCACGCATTGGCGGGGAGGAGTTCCTGCTGGTGCTTGTCGGCGCAGACCAGGAGGCAGCGGAGGCTGTGGCGTCCCGGCTCAGGGAGCGGACCCGGGCATTGAGTGTCGGGGAGGTCAAAGCCCGTAGTCTTTCGGTATCGATTGGCGTCACAAGTCATCAGAAGGGTGAGACGATCGAAGCCACACTGGCCCGTGCAGACCGGGCGTTGTATGACGCCAAGCGGCACGGACGAGACCGGGTTGTCGTGGCGGGCTAGAACGCATCAACGTATGCCATTGGTTAGCGTTCGAAGATGGGTTAAGGTCTGACCTCCGCACGGACAGCGAGAACAGGATCTGAATCAGGTTGAACCAGCAAGATAGCGGGGAACGCGTAGACAGAACGTGAATCGCCGCAGACACCTCCGACAGCCGATACATCTATCAGCCCTGGTCCATCCGGAGCAGGTCCGTTCCTGGTTGTGTTCGATTCGTGACTTCTGCGAAGAGGGGATGCTCCTGGTTGGCGGCACCGGCTCCCGCTCGTTGCAGGCAACCGGGGCGCTGTTGGAAGGTGGTACAACAATCGCGCTGCACTTTTCCGTACCCAGCCAGAATGGTCATCAGCACTTTCGTGTTCAGGCCCGCATAGCCCGAACAGTGGATTCTGGTAACGGCCTGGGCGTGACATTTCCCAGTGGCCTGGATATGCAGGCGTTTCGTGCATTGGGTGAATTTGCTGTCGCCACCGGGACGGCGGTGCCGGACGAGTTGCCCGAACCCCGGCTGGAAGACCTGGCTGATGTTGCAACGGTTGGGCCCGACGGGGTAACGCCGCTGGAAGGAGCCCCGTTGCAGGGCAGCGCGCAGGAAAAGAGCCACGAAAGGCTGCCGGCCATTCCCGAGGAGGCAGCGCAGAGACTCAAACAGCGGATACGCACGGTTGCTCAGCGGGCAGCAACGCGGCTTGGCGCTGCGTTCATTGAAGCAGCCAACAAGGAGATGCTGATCCGTGCAAGAGACGCCGGCACCAACGCGATCCAGGCGCGCTACATGGAAGCGCTGGACAGTCTGGAAAGGCACGACCAGTCGTTTCTTGCGGAGTTTGTCAGCAGCGTCATTCAGCAGATTGAGCAGGTGGCGGACCTCGATGCCGCGCTCGAGCGCAGGCGCAGACGTGAATCCGGTAATTCGAACAAACTCGAGCTTGTCGATACGGATCAGTTTGAAGAATGGCTGACGGTTGCTGAGCTCATATCGAAAGCCGAAGACCGCTTCAAAGACGGGGTTCTCGACATGCGGGCTCAGTTTGGTCTGCTTGCCAAACCCTGGAGCCATAAAGATGTTTTGCCGGTTGGACCTTCAGTCATCTGTTGGGCGTTCGACGATGCCCAGAAGGTGTTCGAATTCCGGCACGACCTGCGAAAAGAGGTGTATGCGCTCTTTGAGCGGGAGTTCTACAGGGTCCTGCAAAGCCTGTATGGGGCGCTGGGTAAACTGTTCGAGGACAGCGGTCTCGTCAAATCCCTCGATGAACTCCGCCAGGCGATCCAGCCCCGTTACACAATCCGCAGTCGGGCGGGCGTCACGGTGGCTCCGGAGGATTATCAGGACATGGACACCGCTGTGCGGGAGGTGGCAATGGCTGCTGACGGTGTCGGTGGCCGACGGATAGATCACAACCCGTTTACCGAACGCAGCCTGACCGGAAACCCGTCTTATCAGACGGCACGCTCCATGCTCGGCCTCGGCCGGCGCACCCAGGAGCTTCTGGGGCTCCCACGCTCTCCCGGGCTTGCCGCACAAGGGGCGGCTGCGGAAGACATCTTCCATTCCGGGGACATCATCGATGCCCTGAGTGTCATTCAGTCAGAACTGGGTGATGCGCCGTTGTCGGACATTCGCCTCAAGCCGCGGCTGCTGGAAGTCCTGCGGGATCAGCATGGCGAACACAAAGGTCTGACTGAAGAGGACTACGACACCCTTGAGGTGATGGAAGGCCTGGTCACCTCATTGACGGACGACCGGCTGATTACTGAAGGTGTACGCGAGTGGGTACAGCGGCTTGCCATTACTCTGAACAAACTGGCTGCCCAGGATCCCAACTTCCTGACCGGTGACCCGGACAACCCCCACAGCGCGATACAGATGCTGAACCAGCTCGCCCGTCTCGGGAATGCCCGGGACATGCGTGAAGGTATCGACCGGGAAGTCGGCCGGCGCGTGGACGAACTCCTGCAACGGGTTGTGACGGATTTTGACGATAATCCGGAAGTATTCCGGGAGGTTGTCGACGAACTCCATCCGCTGATTGACCGCCAGTCCCGTACCTACCGCGGCAACGTCGAACGGACCGTCAGAGCCAGCGAGGGGCAGCAGAAACTGGCCCGTGCGCGCCGTGCGGTAATTCGGTCCGTTGGGGACATCATCGGCGACGAGATGGTGGCAGATCTCCTCCTTGATCTCCTGAATCCCGGCTGGCGCAACCTGCTCGTTCATTCTCATCTGCGGCATGGTCCCGAAAGCAACGAGTGGCGTGATCAGCTCGCGGTGATTGCCAACCTGCACCAGCAGACGTGTGGGAAGGTGACCGAAGCGCACCCCGAATATGTTGAACCCGAAAAGCTGCTTCGCCAGGTTGTAGACGGATTGAACAGTATTTCGTTCGACCCCGGGAAACGCACCCCGCTGGTTATGCGGATGTCCGCAGCCATTGTCGGCGATACCACCGGCGTAAAAGAGCCAATCAATCTCATCGAGGTTGCTCTCAGCGACGTCGATGAGGTGTTGGGCTTGCGCGAAATGCTGCCTGACGTCGATCCGCAGATCGAATCCACGGATGAGGATGTACGTGACAACTGGTCCAAGGCAGTCGATCGGGCAAGACGCATCCAGGTTGGTGAGTGGCTTGCCGCCTCAGACCGGGAAGGACGTCCGCTTATTCTCACTGTGGCGTTCGTTGGCGACGATTCGTCTTCGTTTGTGCTGGTGAACCGGAAAGGCATCAAAGCCCTGGAGCGCACGCTCAGGGAAATGAGCGACGATCTCCATCAGGGGAACATCACGTTGCTCGATGACTACGACCTGCCACTCATGGAACGGGCTTCCCAGCGCATGCTCGAGAACATGCATCATCAGCTTGCGTTCCAGGCGAGCCACGATGACCTCACACAGCTGATGAACCGTCGTGAGTTCGATCGGGTGATCGAGACGGGCTTGCGCCATGCCCGGAGCTCAGCGAGTCAGCATGCGTTGCTGTATCTCGATCTCGACCAGTTCAAGATTGTCAACAACACGAGTGGGCACAGGGCGGGGGATGCCTTGTTACGCCAGGTAGGAGAAGCTCTTGGTGACCGGTTTGTGAATGAAGGCCATCATGTCGCGCGACTTGGCGGAGATGAATTCGGAATCCTGATCGAAGATGTGGAAAGTGGCGATGCCCGTCAGATAGCGGATGGCGTCCTGGATCTCATCCGGGGCATACGGTTCGATTGGGAAGATCGGCACTACAACCTGACGGCGAGCATGGGGCTCGTATTTGTCGATCAGAGTACCGAGAGTGTCGATTCTCTCATGCAGCATGCGGACGAGGCGTGTTTTTCGGCCAAAGATGCCGGTCGTAACCGCGTTCAGGAGTATGAACTCGGCGATACACGAATGATCAAGCGGCATGGCGCCATGGAGTGGGTCACACAGCTCGACCAGGCGCTGGAGGATGACCGCCTGATCCTCAACTGTCAGAAGATAGCGCCGGTGACACCAGGCGAAGACAATCACGACCACTACGAGATTCTCCTCACGATGCTCGATGAGCTGGGTGATGTGGTTGCGCCAACCGAACTCATCGATGCGGCCGAAACGTACAACCGGATGACGACGGTTGACCGGTGGGTGGTGACCAAGGTGCTTGCCTGGATGGCAGATCACCGCACGATGCTCGATCATTTCGGAGGGTTTGCGATCAACGTCTCCGGACACTCGGTCAATGACACGACGTTTGCTGATTTTGTGCTGGCGCAGTTCGGCAGAACCCAGGCGCCAACGTCCAAAATCTGCTTTGAGATCACGGAAACAGCGGCGATAGCGAACCTTGATAACGCAATCGATTTCATGAACCGTATGCGGATCATCGGGTGCAGTTTCTCGCTCGATGATTTCGGAACGGGTCTGTCTTCCTATTCTTACCTGAGAAACCTGCCGGTGGACTACGTCAAGATCGACGGCGTGTTCGTTCGAGACATCACCGACAGCCCCGCGGATTTTGCTGTGGTTCGTTCAATCAATGAGATCGGACACTACATGGGCAAGAAGACAATTGCCGAATACGTGGAGGACGCCGACATCCTCCAGCAACTCAGGGAAATTGGTGTCGACTACGCCCAGGGGTTTGAAATCTCGAAGCCGGGTCTGCTGCAGGACCTTCAGGTCGCCTGAACTGCGTGAAGCCGCGATATTGGAGCTAGTCGACTTTGCCGATCAGCAGGAACTCCATGAGGGCTTTCTGGCTATGCAGCCGGTTTCCGGCTTCCCGCCAGACAACAGCACGAGGATCGTCCAGAAGGGTTTCACTCACCTCTTCACCACGGTGTGCCGGAAGGCAGTGCATGAAGATCGCTTCGGACGAGGCGTGGTCCATCAACTGCTCGTTTACCTGGTAGGGTTGAAAAACCTCCCGGCGATCTGCCTCTTCGCTTTCGTGCCCCATGGATGACCACACATCGGTGACCACGAGGTCAACGCTGTCGACTGCCTCCTGAGGTGTCTCGACCATCTGGGCATTGTTCGTGCTGGCCAGGATGTTTTCGTCGGGGTAGAAGCCTTCGGGGCAGGCGATTCTCAGGTTAAACCCCCATTGCCGCGCCGCATTGATGTAGGAATGGCACATGTTGTAGCCATCCCCGACAAATCCGACCGTCTTCCCCTGAATGGGGCCTTTCAGCTCCTGGAAGGTCTGGATGTCTGCGAGCAGCTGGCAGGGGTGCAGAAAGCTCGACATCGCGTTGATGACAGGGATGCTGGCATGCTCAGCCAGGCATTCGATGTCACTCTGCTTCTGTGTGCGGATCATGACGATATCGACCATCTCTGACATCACACGGGCAAAATCGGGTATCGGTTCGCCACGGCCGAGCTGGCTGTCGTTGGAGCTCAAGAATATCGCGTGACCGCCGAGCTGATTCATCCCGGCTTCGAACGCCACGCGAGTGCGTGTGCTGTTCATTTCGAGAATGATGACCGCCGTTTTGCCTGTAAACGGCTGATAAACCTCACCTGCTTCGTTCATGCGGCGAAGTTCGATTGCCCGACCGATTAGGTAGTCGAGTTCCTCGAAGGAAAAATCGAGGAGAGACAGAAAATCCCGTTTTGCCATTTCAAATACCCGAGTCGATACCTGATCAGGACTGGATCAGTGAAACAACTTTGCTGGCGAGCTCGTCAGCTTCATCGTCGCTCAGTGTGAGCGGAGGCAACAACCTGACGATGTTCCCCTGGGTGACGTTGATCAGTACCCCTGCGTCCAGACCCGCCTGGACAAGTTCCGGCGCGTCATCGTTGAGCTCTACGGCAATCATCAGACCCAGGCCGCGAACCTCTTTAACGCGGTTATTACCGGCAAGGCCTTCGTTCAGCTGGCTCAGAATCCGTTCACCCAGCTGGGCCGCACGATCGATCAGGTTGTGAGCCTCAATCTCATCGAGGACCGCATTTCCGGCGGCACAGGCGAGGGGATTGCCGCCAAACGTCGAGCCGTGATTGCCCGGTACAAACAACTCGGCGGCAGCACCTCTCGCCATGCAAACGCCGATGGGCATGCCGTTGCCGAGGCCCTTGGCGGTAGTAACGACATCCGGCATCCAATCATGAAACTGATATGCGAAGTATCTGCCTGTTCTTCCGTTACCGGTCTGAATCTCATCGAGCATCATGAGCCAGCCTGTCGCATCGCAGATCTCACGCAGTTGCGTCAGATAATTATCGTTGGGGATAACGATTCCCCCTTCCCCCAGAACGGGTTCTACCAGCAGTGCGGTAACGTTCGGGTTGGTCTGGGCAACCTGTCTGACGGCATCGACATCGTTATACGGCACTCGAACGAATCCCTGGAGCAGAGGTTCGAAACCGGCATGGACTTTACGGTTGCCGGTTGCTGTCAGCGTTGCCATGGTGCGTCCGTGGAAGCTGTTGTCCATGACCAGCACACACGGCTGACTGATCCCTTCGTTGTTACCTTTCAACCTTGCCAGTTTGATGGCCGCTTCGTTGGCCTCAGCGCCGGAGTTGGCAAAGAAGGTTTTTTCCATACCGGACAGAGCGCAAAGACGGTCAGCCAACTGGGTTTGCAGGGGAATTTCGTACAGGTTTGACGTATGGGTCAGCGTCTGCGCCTGTTTGCTGATGGCAGCGGCCACGGCAGAATTTGCGTGACCCAGTCCAACCACGGCAAGTCCGGTGAGGCCGTCCAGGTAGCGATTTCCCTGGGCATCTTCCAGGTAAGCACCTTCGCCTTTGACGAAGGCGACGGGTAACCGTGCATAGGTGTTCATCAGATGGCTCATGTGCAGCCTCCCGCACGGGAATCTCTGCGATTGTCAGGAATTCCGCTGGTCAAAAACACAACAGGCAGCACAAGTGCCGCCTGTCAAGAAACCGAGCAGGTTACTAAACGAGACTCCCCCATTCAATAGACAGATCAATAGACAGATGAAATAGTCGATCAGACGCTGATGGCTATCGCCTGCTGCAGACGCTCGAGACCTTCAATGAGGGTGGTGCGTGGGCAGGCGAAGTTAAACCGTATGTAATCGGGAGCGCCAAATTGCGCACCCGGTGAAATCCCGAGGCCATGCTCTGCGAAGTACGCCTCGGTATCGTCGAGCCTGAGATCAGCGACGTTGATCCAGGCGAGATAGGTGCCTTCATGAACACCCATCCGGTTGCCAATGGCGTTGCGAACCAGGGTCAGGTTTTCCCGGAGGTATTCGATGAGCTCGGGTATCCAGGTGGACGTGTCGTTGAACGCAGCTTCGGATGCCTCGAATCCCAGGGGTCCGATTCCATGAACGAGACCGCGTCGGGCTTCCATGAATGCCGTTCGCAGCGCCTCATCCGGGATGACAGCCGCCGCACAGCTCACACCGGGAATGTTGTAAATCTTGGTTGCGGCATAGAGCGTGATGGTCCGCTCCGCAATGCGGGGGTCCAGCGCGGCAATCGGTATGTGCTCAGCGTCGGGGTCCAGCACGATGTTGCAGTGAATTTCGTCGCTGACAAGCAGAAGGTCGTTTTTCACAATGAATTCCGCGAGTTCAGCGAGTTCTTCGCGCGAGTAGCAGCGGGCCGTCGGATTCTGTGGATTGCAGATCAGCACCATTCTCGTCTCAGGCGTTAGTGATGCCTGCATGGCATCGAGGTCCATACGCCAGTTGTTGTCGGCGATGAGCGGGACCCGTGTTTCCCTGATGTCAGCGTTGCGGGCAAGATCGAGGAAAGGGTGGTAGACGGGTGTCGGAATGATTACATGGCGATCAGCCTTCAGCGTCTGTGTTGCGAGATTCAGTGCTGGAACCACACCAGGCACCCATACGATCCAATCGTCCTCGATGTTCCAGTCGAACTGACGCGACAGCCAGTCGCAAAAAGCCCTGTTCAGGGAATCGGGACGCTGGGTGTACCCGAGGATAGGATGCTCCAGGCGATCGCGCAGCGCATCCAGGATGAACTCCGGAGCAGCGAAATCCATGTCAGCAACCCAGAACGGCAGCACGTCGGCGTCGAACCGCGACCATTTGGTACTGCTGGATTGGGTGCGGTCAATAACCGTGTCGAACGAATAGGCCAAAGCTCCCTTCTTCTTCTGGTGGAATGTGATAATGGCGGAAAGGTATAAGTAATTTACACCGAAACGGCTACAATAGGCGGCCGTTTCGGATTGGAAAGCAAGGAAACTAAGGATGTCAGAAGAAGTATTGGAGACAATCAAACAGCAGATTGCTGATAATCCGATCATCCTGTACATGAAGGGCAGCCCTCAGGCGCCCCAGTGCGGATTCTCCGCACAAACTGTCCAATGTATGGTCGCCTGCGGGCAGCGCTTCGCCTACGTGGACATCCTCAGCAATCCGGACATCAGGTCGACGTTGCCTGGTTTCGCGAACTGGCCGACCTTCCCGCAACTCTGGGTAGAAGGTGAGCTGGTAGGCGGTTGTGACATCATCACGGAGATGTATGAGGCCGGGGAGTTGCAGACTCTCCTGGTCGATACTGCGGCCAAGTACACAGAAGAAACGGGATAGATAAACGTTACGCTGGCTGGTAGGGCCAGCGATTGACGATTCCGCAGAAAAGTTCAGTCGTGCGGGCAACGTCGTAAGCAGCACTGTGCGCTTCCGAGTTGTCGAATTCTATGCCAGCCCGCTTACACGCCTCGCTCAGAACGGTGTGGCCGTACGCCACCGCGGCCAGCGCTGCGGTGTCAATTGTGCTGAAGGGGTGAAAGGGTGAACGTTTGATCTGACATCGTTCGGTCACGCTTGCCAGAAAGTTGTGATCGAACGCTGCGTTGTGGGCTACCATGATTGCCCTTGTGCAGCCCTGCGCTTTCATCTCGCGGCGAACTGCCTTGAAAAAGTGACGAACCGCATCGTTTTCCGGAACGGCTTCCCGGTTGGGATCGTCAGCATCGATGCCGGTTACGCGTGCGCTTGCCGGATCGACTTCGGCGCCTGGGAACGGTGCCACTGCCCAGTGAGCCAGCTCTTTCGGTATCAGCTCACCTTCTTCGAAAACGACAAACTGGCAGGCAAGTTCGAGAAGTGGATTCACGGTGCTGTCGAAACCCCCGGTTTCGAGATCGACGACGACTGGCAGATATCCGCGAAAACGTTCGGCGAGGAGCATGCTGCCACCTTAACCCATTTCTCATCTGCGAGGCAGGCTTGCAACTGCACCTTGCAAGTTGAAACTTGATGCATAAGATTGCGCTCCCTTCGACAAAAGAGAGCAGACAGTGGCGGACAAGATGAAAATTGTACTGGCATATTCCGGTGGGTTGGATACGTCGGTCATATGCCGCTGGTTGCAGGAAACCTACAACGCGGAGGTTGTGACCTTTACAGCAGACATTGGTCAGGGTGAGGAGGTCGAACCGGCCCGGGCGAAAGCCGAAGCGATGGGGGTCAGGGAAATCTACATCGAAGACCTGACTGAAGATTTTGTCGCCAACTATGTATTTCCGATGTTTCGCGCAAATACGATTTACGAAGGAGAGTATCTCCTGGGAACGAGTATTGCGCGTCCCCTGATTGCGCGCCGGATGGTGGAGATCGCCCGGGAGACAGGAGCCGTGGCGGTCGCTCATGGAGCAACGGGAAAAGGCAATGACCAGGTACGATTCGAAATTGGGGCGTACGCACTGGATCCCGATATCAAGGTGATTGCGCCCTGGCGTGAGTGGGATCTTCTTTCGCGGGAAGCCCTCATGGATTTCTGTGAAAAACACCAGATCCCGGTGGACTACAAACGAGGTGACAAATCACCTTACTCGATGGACGCCAACCTTCTGCACATCTCATACGAAGGCGGGATTCTGGAAGATCCCGCGGCAATCGCGAATGACCCGGATATGTGGCGTTGGACTGTTGCCCCGGAAGAAGCGCCGGATGAGGCAGAGCTGATTGAGCTCACCTACGAAAGCGGTGATCCCGTGGCGCTCAACGGTGAGACATTGTCGCCCGCGCAAATGCTGCGAACGCTCAATGAACTCGGTGGCAAACACGGCGTGGGCCGCAGCGACATCGTTGAGAACCGGTTTGTCGGTATGAAATCGCGTGGCTGCTACGAAACCCCGGGGGGCACGATCCTGCTCAAAGGGCATCGAGCCATGGAATCGTTGACGCTGGACCGGGAAGTGGGTCATCTCAAAGACGAGCTCATGCCACGTTACGCAAAACTCATTTACAACGGCTACTGGTGGGCTCCCGAGCGCAACGTCCTGCAGGCTTTGATCGATGAATCACAGAAACCTGTGAACGGCACGGTTACATTGAAGCTCTATAAGGGTTCTGTTGCCGTTGTGGGACGCAGTTCACAAACTGACAGTCTCTATGATGCAGATGTCGTCACGTTCGAAGATGATCAGGGTGCGTACGATCAGCGTGACGCAACTGGTTTCATCAAATTGAATGCGCTGCGTTTGCGGCTCGGAGCGAAGAAGGGACGCCGCTACTCGTAACGCGTCCAGTTTCTACCGGACATGGCTATGGGTAACTATCAAGTGCTGTTTAACGGCGAAACCGCGCCGGATAAATCGGCTGCACACGTGCAGGCGACGTTTGCGCATGAGATGGGTCTTGATGCGCGCAAGATCAAACAGCTTTTCAGCGGACGGACTGTGGTCCTGCGAAGTCACCTGGAAGAACACGAAGCTCTCGAATGGCAATCGAAGCTTGCTTCCTGGGGTGCAGTGACCCGCGTGAAAAGTGCAAAAGCCGAAAAGAACGAATCAACCTACTGGGATGCGGAAAAGACCCAGCACAATCAGACGCTGAGTGAACTCACGGCGGCGCATATCGAGTGCCCGCGCTGTGGTCACATGCAACTCGATGCGTCGCACTGCAGCCGCTGCGGCATCGATCTCGAGCAGGCGCTCAAAGCAAAAAGACGCGCTGACAACCTGATAGCAAAACGTGCCCGCATAGAAGCCGAGCGCGAATCCCGGCCGGCTGTTGTACGACCGGTTATCGCAGAACCGGATGTCGAGGAACCTGAGAAGAAAAAGCGCTGGTTCGGCCTGGGACGCTAGTCGAGCCGAAGATCGCTGGCACACTCGGCACCTCATCGCGGCTAAAGGCGTGACGCATGCGGCACACGGGTTCGCAGCGAAGCGCCCACCGGCGATTCGCGTTGACGCGGACCCCGTGGTTGAAACGCACTGAAGTTAGTCCGGCAGGGATGCCGTGAACGCAATTCAGGTCGAAGAATCGCGGCTAAAGCCGCTCCTACAGAGCTAGATGGATTTCACTACCTCTGTAGGAGCGGCTTTAGCCGCGATTTTCAGGCTTGTGCCAGACCCGCGACTACTTCAGAAGCTCGAACGCGTTGAGTTCATCCAGCGACCGCATTGCATTCCCAAACAGGGTCCGTCCCAGCGCCCGTCCGCGCTCGTTCCCAAGATCGAGTGTACCCGCGATGATTGCGGCGTAGCAGACGAGATATAGCGCTGAAACACGATAGCGTTCGCGGCATTGATCCAGTGGGTAATCGTTAACGCCATTTGAAATCAGGGCCTCGTGGTACAGCAAGACCCAATCCCGCGCGTTGCGGACATCGTCAGACAGGCTTTGAGTCACAAAGTATGCGAGGTCCTGTTCGGGAGCTGATGTGCAGACGGACTGCCAGTCAACGAGAGCAATTTCGCCGTCTCCGAAGAAGACATTGTCGAGCCGCACGTCCGCGTGGGAAATGCAGACCGGGTCTTCGGTCATGCGATTCAGCAGTTTCCCGACATTGGCAGGCACTCTATCGCCGATATTCGCGGCACTTTCGGGAATGAGATCCGGAAACTCTGCCTGGACCACGGGCCAGCCCACGCCGAAACCGCCAATCATTCCATCGCGCTGCGATGGGTTGTTGTGAGACACGATATCGATGTCTGTGCGCCATGTATCTCCGTGAAGCCTGGCGATGCCGTCGATGACCTGCATTGCCTCCTCTTCAGAACACCCTGCGACCTGATCTCCAATGGTCCAGTCCTGGAGGTCTTCCATGAGGATGACGAAGGTATTCGTTTCCGGGTCGTGGTCTGTGTGGTAACACGCTGGTACACGTAACGATATCCGGTCTGCGATATCCCGATAGAAACTGATTTCGCGGCCGTACATATCGTAGGTTGCCGCGACAGCCCGGTTCTCTTCAGCCGGGGAGGGAAACTTGGCGATGACTGATTTGGGTCCGCCGACGCTGTCGAGGTGCAGCCGGGTGACCATGCCGATGATGCCGGCACCTTCGCCGAAAGCCTCCACCTGGAAATGCGAGACGTTGTATCCGAGGACCTCAGTCAGCCATTCGGTGGTGAGCTCATCGGGGGAGGTGGGGAATGCCATATCAGCGCCGGTCGATGATTGTGTGTTCTTTGCCGAACCAGATGGTTGATCGCTCCATGTAA
>JANQFF010000249.1 GCA_028277965.1 Pseudomonadales bacterium | reverse complement strand
CGACAGGTCGTCGAAAGCCTCCTGACTCGATCGCTCGAACCCCGTCAGGCCGTTTATGGTCGTTTCCTCGACGACGATGAAGTGGTGGACGATGGTCTGGCAATCCTCTTCCCCGAGGGGCAATCCTTTACCGGCGAAGAGGTGGTGGAGATGCAGGTTCACGGGAGCCCCGTGGTGCTCCAACACCTCCTGGATCTCTGTTGCAGCCATGGTGCCCGGATAGCGCGTCCGGGTGAATTCAGCGAACGGGCGTTTTTGAATGACCGGCTCGACCTCGCCCAGGCGGAGGCCATTGCTGACCTCATCAGCAGCGGATCGCGGACAGCAGCGCGCGCTGCCCGGCGATCCCTGCAAGGTGAATTTTCCAGGGAGGTCGAGGCAATAGCGGGGCGGTTGGAACACCTCAGGGTTCTGGTTGAAGCGTGTATCGATTTCCCTGAAGAAGACATCGATCCTCTGCATATCGAGGAACTTGAAACGGGACTGGAGTGGCTCGATGAGGCGATAGGCAACCTCCTGACGAAGGCGGGACAAGGCATGCTCATCAATCAGGGTGCAAACATTGCACTCATCGGTGCACCGAATGCCGGTAAGTCCAGTTTACTCAACCGGTTGACGGGCAAAGAGACTGCAATTGTGACGGACATACCAGGGACAACCCGCGATTTGCTGAAAGCCGACCTTGTTCTGGACGGTGTGCCGATACGGGTGCTCGATACCGCAGGATTGAGGGTGACCGACGACACGGTGGAACAGATTGGTGTTGAACGCGCGACGGAAGCCGCGCAGCAGGCTGATCTGGTGCTCATAGTTCTCGATGGTGAGATGCTCGAAGGACCGAGCGCGGTTGCAGCGGAAGCCCGCCGGATCGGATCCCTGGCGGAGATCGATGCACCGACAATTGAGATCCTGAACAAAGTCGATCTCTACCGGGGGGAGGAGGCGGCAGCTGTCAGTACCTGCGCTCTGGACGGTTCAGGTCTCGATACCCTGAAGGCGCTCATCCTCAAAACACTTGGTCGGGATGAACGGGAAGTTCCGTTCACCGCACGGGCGCGTCACCAGGAAGCGCTCTCCTGTGCGCATGAAGTGCTCAGAGATTCACAACGCACCCTGGCTGCCGGTGCCGGGCTGGAACTTGTCGCGGATGAACTCAGTGTGGCTCACCGGCACCTTGGAGAAATCACGGGTACCGTGACCCCGGATGACCTTCTGGGCAGGATTTTCAGTGAGTTCTGCATCGGGAAGTAATTGCCCTATACTTGCGGCCCGTTTGAATCCTTAAACTTAAGCAGAATGCGTTTTCCTGACCACTTTGATGTCATCGTTGTTGGAGGTGGGCACGCTGGTACTGAGGCCGCCGCGGCTTCCGCGCGCATGGGTGCAAGAACCCTTCTGCTGACTCAGAACATCGAAACGATTGGTCAGATGTCATGTAATCCGGCAATCGGCGGAATTGGAAAGAGTCATCTTGTTGCGGAAATAGATGCCCTGGACGGCATCATGGCGCGTGCGGCTGATCGTGCCGGTATCCACTTCAAGGTTCTGAACCGGAGCAAAGGTCCTGCGGTGCGGGCCACACGCGCCCAGGCCGACAGGAGTCTCTATCGTGGTGCGGTCCGGGAAGCCCTGGAACACCAGCCGGGATTAAGCATCTTCCAGCAGTCCGTTGTCGATTTCGATATTCAGGATGGCCGCATCTGCGGTGTCATGACGGAAATGGGTTTGTCGTTTGGTTGCCAGGCGGTGGTGCTGACAACCGGCACGTTTCTCGGTGGGCGGATACATATCGGGGATCAGCAGAACGCGGGTGGTCGCGCCGGTGATGCTCCCTCCAACGCGTTGGCGGAAAAGCTGCGTGCATTACCGTTCAGGGTAGGGCGCCTGAAAACCGGCACGCCACCACGGATCGATGGACGTTCCGTTGACTTCAGTGTGCTCGAGGCACAGCCGGGCGATGACCCACGCCCCGTCATGGCGCTGGATGGCCGCCTGGAGGACCACCCGGCGCAAGTGCCTTGTTTCATTGCCCGGACGAACGCGTCAACCCACGAGACCATACAGGCAAACCTGCATCGTTCGGCGATGTACGGTGGAGCGATAGAAGGCGTCGGCCCTCGTTACTGTCCGAGCATCGAAGATAAGGTCGTCCGATTTGCTGACAAGACGTCTCATCAGATATTTGTCGAGCCGGAAGGCCTCAATACCACAGAGCTTTATCCGAATGGGATTTCCACAAGCCTGCCTTTTGAGGTTCAGCTCGAGTTTGTCCGATCGATTGAAGGCTTCGAGCAGGCGCATATCTCTCGCCCGGGTTATGCCATCGAATACGACTACTTCGACCCGAGGGATCTCAACTACTCGCTCGAGACCAAAGCGGTAGCAGGGCTCTTTTTTGCAGGTCAGATCAACGGCACCACAGGATACGAAGAGGCGGGCGCGCAAGGGTTGCTGGCGGGCGCCAACGCCGCGCGGCTCGTCCAGGATCTCTCCCCGTGGGAGCCGCGACGCGATGAAGCCTATATCGGTGTGATGATCGATGACCTCATCACGCTCGGGACAACAGAACCCTACCGGATGTTCACATCGCGAGCTGAATTCCGTCTGCGTCTGAGACAGGACAACGCGGATCAGCGACTCACCCCGCTCGGAATAGAGTACGGGCTGGTGGGTGAGGAGCGCGCGAAGGTTTATCAGGACAAGATGGTCGGTCTCAAAGCCTTACGGGATGAACTCGGCAGCGTTCGGCCGGACATACCGGAATTGAACCTCAGACCCGATACCACTGTGTTGGATCTCCTTCGTCGGCCTGAGATCAGCGTCGCAGAGCTCGGAAACCTGGGTCTTCTCCCTGAAGTCGACTCACGCTGGCTGGATCAGCTTGAGATAGAGACCAAGTACGAGGGGTACATCCGCAGGCAGGATGAAGAGATTGCCAGGATCCGCCGCCACGAGGGGATGCAACTGCCTGGGCAGATTGATTATCAGATCATCGACGGGTTATCGAACGAGCTGCGACAGAAACTATCGGAGTCACGACCGGAAAACCTCGCCCGCGCTGCGAGGATCCAGGGCATGACACCGGCCGCGTTGTCCGTGTTGCTGGTCCACGCGAAGAAGGTGCAGGCAAACTGAGCTTAAAAAAACTTGCACCGCGCTTTGAGGCGATGGGGTTGTCGCCGACAGACGACCAGATTGAGCAACTCGACAGCTTCTGCAGCGAAATCCGTCGGTGGAACAAAGCGTTCAACCTGGTTTCGCGTCAGGATATTCATCGCCTCGAGTCGCGCCACATTCTCGACAGCCTGACCGCCACACATCTACTCAGCGGTGACCGGATCCTGGATCTCGGGTCAGGAGCCGGTCTGCCGGGTTACCCGTTGGCAGTGCTCCGTCCGGATCTGGCATTTACCTTGTGTGACAGGAATGAACGCCGTACCCGCTTTCTCCGTCATGTGTTAGCTTCATCCGGTCTACCAAACGTTGAACTACTCTGTGCCGATGTGGACCGCAATACAGTCTGGGCAGAAACATTCGGAATGGTGCTTGCCAGGGCAGTGAGCACGCCGGAG
>JANQFF010000243.1 GCA_028277965.1 Pseudomonadales bacterium | reverse complement strand
GGCTTTGTTGTAGACGTCATTGAGAGCCTCTAGCGCAAGCTCACGCTCAGACCCCGTAGTACGAAGGCCCGTAATGCGAGCTGCCCTGTCAAGGATCTGCGTGACGTTCATCAGCTGTACACCTCAATGATCACCCGTCCGTTGAACCCATTGCCGCCAGACTTGGCACCGCTTGGTCCTGCGTTACGACCTCCGCTACCACCGGCACCGGGGCCGTTGCCAACCTCACCGTTACCAGACCCCGAGGGTGCCTTCACTGAGCCACCGTAGAAGCCAGCGCCAGAGGTGCCCTGAGGGATCACGAAGTCATCAATGCGGGTTCCGTTCTCACCGGCGTTGCCACCGGACTTGATCTCCCCGATGGATGCACCGTTGGTGCCACCAGCTCCACCGCCCACGGAGACACTGAGCACACCGGAGTTCATCTTGGTGCCACCCTTGCCACCCTGGGCCATGACCTGGTAGCCCTGCCCGAGAGCGAATGAGGAGTCCCCTCCGTCGTTGCCATCACCATTTGATACTCCGGTGCCACCCAAGCCCACTACGACGCTCTCAGAGGCGCTGAGGGCGCTTGTGTTGATCTTCCGCTCAGCATAGGCACCACCACCCCCGAAGCCACCGAGGGCTTGCTCAGAACCAGCAGCAGCGTCACAGCCCCCACCGGCACCACCGGCACCGATGCACTGGACCACGATGTACTTGGCAGTAGGGTAGGTGGCCTTCGTGAAGGTGTTGTTGGCGGTGTAGTACAGACGAGCAAGGAGCTGGCCTGTACCGTCAATGTAGTTGGTTGCATCGGTAGCCAGCTTGGCAAGGGCAACCTCACCATCCCTGAGCTGATCGGTACCGACACTGTCATCGTCCATGTCTACCTGAGCGATGGACCCGTCAATGATCTGTGCACTACCAACGCTATTGGCTGGCACACCACCGGGGAAGATGACCGATGGATCAATCTTCTCAATAGTAACCGCAGCATCCTCAATGCAGTTAGTCTGCACTGCAGCTTCACCGGGAGTACCAGCATTGAACTTGCGCAGCTGCTGGTCGGTAACCGAGTCATCAACAAGCCTGTCACCGGAGAGTGAAGCAACCGCAGTGACAGCGTCATCAACGAACTGGCTGTTCAGGTATGCGCTGAGTGCAGCGAAGTTACCATCAGCCTCGTTGGACTGGATGGTACTGCCGGGTGTGAAGTCATCGTTACCGTCATTGGGCGATGGGTACTGTCCAAAGGTTGGCATTGTAGTTCCTTACTGTTGTCGAGCCTGCAAACGAACAACCACCGCAGCCTGCGTCCCAGCAGTGGGAGTATCAAGCCAGGTGGCAGAGAAGAAGTAGTACCCATCCGTAGGCTCAGGGTCCGTGAGCCTCATGTCGCTGTACATCGTATTGGCAGCAAGATTGCTGGCACCATTCATCTGATGAGTCTCATTGAAAGAGCCTGCGGTGATCTGGCCGCCGCTAACACTCGATGCATCCTTCATGCTGATGTTCAGTCGCGCAGAGGGATTGGTGCCTCCGGTGATGACACTCATCACGAACCGGAACTCCGCATCCCTGTTGCCGCCCTCGTAGTCTGAGATGTCGAGGTGGGCAATGCTGAAGTAGTTTGCACCGCTGCTGCCTATTGCCCCCGCATCGCTGCGGTAGCTGGTTGTCATTGATGGAAGCAGGAGTCCATACTCGGTGGTCCCCCAAGAGTTCTTGGCTTGCCCGGACCATGTGGCAATGTCAGACCATGCCTCACCGAAGTCATCAATCTCCTGCTGCACAAACGCAGTGGAGGCCGGAGACTTGTCGCTGTCACCGGTGGTCTCTGTGTCGATGTCTTGGTTGTAAGCCATGAAGCTCCAAGCGGGGGAGAGCCCGAAGGCCCTCCCCCTGTTGGATTAGATCCGCACCCAGTTGGTAGCAGACTCAACGATCAGCTGAACAGAACCATTGCTGTTCGTGATCAGATCAACGGCACCGGAAGCATCGTCAATCGTGTCTGCACCTTCAGGAGTGGCA
>JANQFF010000202.1 GCA_028277965.1 Pseudomonadales bacterium | reverse complement strand
GCCCTTCGGGAGCTTCCCGCGTTTCCTCTACCTGCGTTGCGCACCTTGGCAATATCCAGATATTACCTGCGGCACGACGCCTTGGTAGTGAAAACGCGGGGAAGCTCTGAGCATGTGAGAGGTTTATAGAGGTGCCTTAAAGCCGCTCCTACAGGGATAGCCAGTTGCCCGGAAAATCACGGGGATTGCAGAACCGATGCAATTCACGACAGACTTGGAGGTTCACCGCCAATGGGGAGAAGCGCAATCATGGCGACAGAGCTCGCAGCCTCAGCCGCAACGCTGAATACTGTCACGCCCGACGTTTCATCAGACGCCATGCGAGAGCAACTTCTCGATCAGGGTTACCTGGTGATTGAGGAACTCGCGGTTGACCTTGCCCGGCAGACTCACGAGGAACTGGTCCCTCACATTGATAGCGCGCCGTTCGGTCACGATGAGTTTCTGGGCGCTAAAACCAAACGCCTGGGAGGCATTCTGAAAAAGTCGAGAGCGGCGCGAGACCTGGTCACCCATCCTGTCGTTATGCAGCTGGCTGAATCCGTGCTTCTGAACTATGCAACCACCTACCAGCTGAATTTTTCCGGGATCATGCACCTGGAACCCGGTGCGGCAGCACAACCGCTGCACCGCGATGGCGACCTCTATCCCTTATCGCATCTCGGTATCACCACGCTTATGCCAACCATGTGGGCGCTGTCCGAGTTCGATGAAGCAAACGGTGGAACCCAGATCGTACCGGGCAGTCATCGCTGGGAGGAAGGGCGCCGACCGACTCCCGAGGAAACAGTGAACGCTGAAATGCCGGCAGGGTCAGTGCTTATCTACCTCGGAGGCACAATTCACGGGGGTGGAGAGAACCTCAGTAACCGCACACGTACGGGTATGGCGCTGCAGTACAGCCTTGGTTGGCTCAGACAGGAAGAGAACCAGTACCTGGCCCATCCTCCGGAGGTGGCGAAGGAGTTTTCTGAAGAGCTGCGCCGCTTGATCGGCTACAACTATGGTGGCAGCTACCTCGGTTTTTACAACGGTGACGATCCTCATCGGCTGTTCGAGCCTGACTACGACGGTCCGGCGATGCGATCCACACCCGAAATCGATGCGGCTAAAGAAGCGTTGCCCAGGTATTCATTGACAGAACTGCCAACGAAAGGTGAAGCGTTCTGACAGGGAGGCGATTTGGGTAAGTTAGAAGGAAAGGTTGCACTGATTACAGGCGGCGCAAGCGGGATCGGCTTCGCCTGTGCATTGCGATATCAGGAGGAAGGTGCTTCTTTGGTGCTTTCCGACCTCGGTGTGGAACGCCTGGCAACAGCCGCAGACACACTGAAGCAACAGGCCAACACCAGAGTCACGACATTTGAAGCGGACGTCCGTTCTGAAACTGCCCTGGATGATCTGATGTCCCACGCCATGGATGAGTTCGGACGAATTGATACCGTTCTCGCAGCAGCGGGCGTTGCCAGTGCCAATCCAGACACCTTCGGCGACAACCTCCTGACAAAAACCCTGGACGACTGGAACGCTGTATTGGCCATCAATCTCACCGGCGTCATGCTGACAAATCGACTGGCCGCCAGGCACATGATCACCACCGGTGGCGGCAGCATCGTCAATATCAGCTCCACTGCATCGCGGGTTGCCCTGCCGGGAGCTGTCGACTATTGCGTTTCCAAAGCCGGGGTGTCGATGTTGACACACGGTTTTGCCCTCGAAATGCTCGAACATAACATCCGTGTGAACGCGATCGGTCCGGGATACGTCGACACACCGATGACCCGCGGAGAGACCGAGAGCGAGGACGCTGATGGAAGCAGTCGCGAGCAGATGGAAGCCATGACCCCCATGGGCCGTATTGCAGATCCCGCTGAAATTGCAGCCACCGCCGTTTATCTGGCCAGTGACGAATCGAGCTACACCACCGGCGCAACCCTGTACCCCAACGGTGGGATGTATATCGCCTAAACGTTGTCGGTTTTGACCCACCCCGTTCGTCTGATTACCAGGAACCACAAACTGGAATGTCATGAAACTCTACTACTGTGAAACCACCAACCCACGCAAGGTATGTGCGGTCGCGAAGCACCTTGGCATGCCGGTCGACTACGAACGTGTTGATCTCTTTGCCGGTGCGCAGAACGAACCCGGCTTTGAAGCAATTAATCCCAACCGGAAAGTTCCCGTCCTGATCGACGACGAGGCACGTATCTTTGAAAGTGCTGCCATCATGATGTACCTCGCACAGAAAGCCGGTTCAAACCTGTGGCCTGCCACCCCCGGTGAACAGGTTCAGGTGATTCAATGGCTCGCCTGGGACAGCGCTCACCTCTCACGCCATGCCAGCACGGTCTACTTCGAACACGTGATTAAGAAGCTCGCATCCATCGGGGAGCCCGATCCGGCCGCTGTCGAAGAAGCTGTCGGGTTCTTCAACCAGTTTGCCGCTGTCCTGGACGCACACCTGTCGGATCGCACGTACCTGGTGGGGGACAACCTCACAATTGCCGATTTCGGGACAGCTTGTGTCATGACAGTTGCAAAAGAGAACAATCTCGATCAACTCCCAATAGACCGGTTTACGAACATCGTGCGCTGGCTGGGCATGCTGAACGACATCCCTGCCTGGAAAAATCCCTGGCCTGTCAACGCCTGAAAAGATCGCGGCTGAAGCCGCTCCTACAAAGCAAAGATAGAAGGATCTTTTTGTAGGAGCGGCTTCAGCCGCGATCTAACGCAGAGTGTTAACTGAAATTGGGTTTTCTCTTCTCTACAAACGCGCTGAATGCTTCCCGGGCATGCTTTCCCGCTGCAATATCACCGTGCCGCTCCGTCTCCAGCGCGACATAACTGTCCATGGGCATGTTTTCCGCCGCGACATAATGAGCCTTCATGAAATGTAGCGCGGTTGGCGAGCGCTCCAGGAACTCCTCCACCAGGCCGTCAACCTCATCCGCAAACGTCTCGTCCGAATACACCCTGGCGACCAGCCCGATGCGTCTTGCTTCTTCTGCATCGAATTTTTCTGTGAAAAACGACAGTTCCCGGGCTTTCGCTCCCCCCACGAGTCGTGGAAGGCTCCATGGCACTCCCATATCCCCGGCAACTGCCACATTCAGGAAAGCTGTGTTGAACATTGCCGACGCAGTTGAGACACGGATGTCACATCCGCACACCCATCCAAACGCCGCACCCGCACAAGGCCCGTTGACCGCGGCAATCGTCAACTGTGGCATCGTGTGGAGCACGGCAGGCACCTGAAAATGCACCGAATCCGCGTACTCCAATGGATCATCGCTGGGTTTTCCAACTGAATTCAGGTCGGCTCCCGGGCAGAAACTCCGGCCCGCGCCGGTCAATACGAGGACACGAATATCCGGGTTGCCTGCAACCTGACAGACAGCCTCGTGGGTTTCCCGGACCATGCGACTTGTCATGCCGTTTCTTGCTTCCGGTCTGTTCAGCACCAGCCGGGCGAGTGGTCCTTCGACTTCGAGCAGTATTGTTCCAAATTCCGACATGCCTTCCTCCAGTGCCGCGATACGTCACTAACCCTAACTCCGTCAAAAACGATCTGTACAGTCAGACTTGCCCCGATGTTCTCATTCACCTAAAATTAAAACGGTCGTTTGAATGAATTAGTCCAAATGAATGCAGATGTGGCCCGCGAATCCAATGCTGGCGAACAGACACGGCAGAAAATCCTCGACGCTGCTGAAGCCCTGATCATCGAACACGGTTTTGCCGAGACGTCCCTGCGCGCGATCGCTGAAAAAGCCGACGTCAATCTGGCGGCAACCCACTATCACTTCGGATCAAAGCAGGGGTTGCTTGCAGCCGTATTTCACCGACGCCTCGAACCCGTGAAAGAGGCACGTTTGGCAGCCCTCACCAGACTTGAACAGAACAACGAACATCTGAAAGTTGCTGACATTCTGCGCGCCTTCTTTGTGCCGTTTTACGATGCGGATGACTCCGACCTGATGGACATTCTCCCCGGCCTGATCAGTCGTATATACGCAGAGCCACCAGCCATATCCAGGCCGATGCTCCAGGAAGAGTTTTCTGAAGTCATCAGCCGGTTTGTCGCAGCTCTAGGAAAGGCGTGCCCGGGGATTCCCCCGAATGAGATGAACTGGCGATTTCATTTCATGATCGGGTCCATGTTGCAGCTCGCACGGTTCCAGATCCCTATCGGACAGACGTCCGAGGCAGGTTCCCTGAAAGAAGGGCTTGACCGGCTGGTCGCCTTTACAGCAGCGGGAATCGAACAGGGGGACAGCCGATGAAACGTATATTCACGCCAATCCTCATCCTGCTCGTCGGTTTCGGTATCGCAGCCGCAATCATCGTCACCGGACCGGAGCTTCAACAACAACCTCCTCCGGACAACGCCCCGCTGGTACGAACCTGGGTTGCCGCTCCCGAAACGGTCCGCATGACGACAGTGACCCATGGCACGGTGCTGCCCCGAACCGAAAGTGAACTGATTCCCGAAGTTTCCGGTCCTGTTATCAACCTGTCACCAGCGATGGTGTCCGGGGGGTTCTTTAAAGCAGGCGATGTGCTGTTCGAAATTGATCCGCTCGACTACGAGGTGGCGTTAGAGCAGGCCCGGGCGGCTATCGCCTCTGCCCAGAGCGAACTCTCTATTGCACGCCGGGCGCATGCACGTCAGATCGATCTGGCAAAGCGGCAGTCAACGAGCGAATCTCTTCGCGACGACGCGCTCAACCGTCTGCGTTTCGCCGAAGCTTCTCTACGCGAGGCCCAGGCCAGGCTCGCAAAGGCGGAACGCGACCTGGCCCGCACGAGAATTGTTGCACCTTATGACGGTCGCGTTCGAACTGAACGCGTTGACGTGGGCCAGTTTGTCAATCGTGGTTCCCCTGTCGCTACGCTTTACGCTACCGACGTCGCCGAAGTGCGTCTGCCTGTACACGACGAGGAATTGGCGTACCTGCAGCTACCTCTCGACGGTTCGGGTGTAATCGAAGGCCATGCACCTTCTGTTGTTCTCAAAGCAGAATTTGCCGGGGCCGAACACAGCTGGACAGGCCGCATTGTCCGTACCGAAGGTGAAATCGATCCCCAGACCCGCATGATCAACCTCGTCGCCCAGGTGGAGGCACCCTACGAACGCATCGGCAATCGGCCACCTCTGGCCGTTGGCCTTTTTGTCGAAGCGGAAATCCATGGACGTACGGTTGATAACGTGTACGTCCTCCCGCGTTCCGCCGTTCAGGCCAATGAACAGGTGTACATCATCGGCACGGACGAAACCCTCGACTTTCGCACCATTGAAATACTGAGAATTGTGGAAGAAAACGTCTACGTGACCGGCGGCTTCGCTGCAGGTGAGATGGTGTGCCTCTCCACAGTCAACAATGCGGTAGACGGCATGACCGTCCGGCCCCTCGCGCCGACGATGATCGGTGACAACCTCAGTCCTGAATCCGACCAGACATGAAACCCATCATCGCCTGGTTTGGGCAGAACCACGTCGCCGCCAATCTCCTGATGGGACTCATCATTCTGGCAGGGGCAGTGAGTCTGCCGGATATCCCATTGAAGTCGTTCCCGGACATCGACATCCCTCAGATCAACGTCTCCGTGCAATACCTTGGCGCTGCACCCGAGGAAGTGGAAGACGGCGTTTGCGTCCGCATCGAAGAAGAACTGGAAGGCATCGAAGGCGTTAAGGAAATTCGCTCCACTGCCAACGAGGGCATGTGCACTGTCGCGATAGAACTTTATGAAAGCGCTGACGAATCGAAAGCGCTGGACGATGTGAAAAACCGGATCGACTCGATTGATACGTTTCCGGAGGAGACAGAGAAGCCCATCATCAACCTGATCACTCCAACGCGCAGCGTGCTCGACATCGCGGTCACCGGACCAACAGACGAGCGGGCGCTGAAAGAACTGGCTCAACAGCTTCGCGACGATATCACCCTGCTCCCGGGCGTCACCCAGGTGGACGTCAAAAATGCCCGTCCGTACGAGATATC
>JANQFF010000200.1 GCA_028277965.1 Pseudomonadales bacterium | reverse complement strand
CATTTCAGTCTGGCGCGCATCGGTGTACCCAGCCTCTACTTCCGTGGCGGCCAGGACCTCCTCGAGGGTGGACTGGAAAAAGGTCGCATCATCAGCCAGGCCTACATCGCCCAGCACTACCACCAGCCGAGTGATGAGGTCACAGCCATGTGGCGGTTTGACGGCCTCGAAGAAGACGCACGGTTCGGGTATCTCGCGGGTCTGCGCCTGGCGAACGACGATGAGATACCCGCGTGGTATCCGGGGGATGAATTTGAAGCGGCGAGGCTTGATGCATTGGCGAACTGAAAAATCGCGGCTAAATCCGCTCCTCCAGAAATATCTTCCTATCTTTGTAGGAGCGGCTTTAGCCGCGATTTCTTAAATGGACTATCTCTTTTCAGGATTAAACGTCATTGATTGCGCCACGGTCATCGCCGCACCCGCTGCCGCGATGATGCTCGGCGACTACGGCGCGGACGTCATCAAGATCGAACAGCCCGGTGAAGGTGATATGTTGCGGTTGCTGTCCCGCATACCCACCACACCCAACTCGGGGGAAGACTGGTTCTGGCAGATGGACGGGCGCAACAAAAGAGGGATAGCGCTCGATCTGAAGCAACCCGAAGGCATGGAGGTGCTCAGAAAACTGGTGGCAGAGTGTGATGTTTTCATCACCAACCAGCCCTACTCGGTGCGCGAATCCCTCGGGATCTGTTACGAGGACCTGAAACCGCTCAACGAAAAGATGATCTACGCCTCGCTCACCGCGTATGGAGAACAGGGTCCGGAACGCTACCGCAAGGGTTTCGACCAGCTTGCTTACTGGGCCCGCAGCGGGCTGATGGACCTCATGCGCGAACCCGGAACCGTCCCGGCCCAGGGATTACCTGGCATGGGCGATCACCCAACCGGTGTTGCGTTGTATGCGGGTATCGTCACCGCGCTCCTGCACCGGGAACGCACAGGCGAGGGCGGCATGGTGCAGACATCGTTGCTTGCCAACGGGCTCTGGTCGGCCTCCGGCATCGCCCAGGGTGTGCTCGCGGGTGGAGACATGCCTGCATATAGAAAGAACTCACTCGAGAAGCCGTTTCACTTCCGGGTCTATCGTGCTGCGGACGACCGGTTCCTGCAGTTCAACATGGTGCGCAATGAAGAGTTGCTGTCCCTGGCATTGACGGCGATGGATGCGCTGCATCTCCTGGCGGATGAGCGGTTCAATTCGCTCGAAGCCATGACCGAAAACACCACGGCGTTCAGCGAAGAACTGCAGACCATCATCAGCACAAAGACCTCAGATGAGTGGATGGCGAAGTTTGCTGAACTCGATGTGCCCGTAAACCGGGTGGCGCTGGTGGAAGAAACAGCCCACGACGAGCAGATCATTGCCAACAGGATGGCTGAGCCGCCGGAAGAAGATATAGGCGTGCCCCTCATCGTCAATCACCCGATCCAGGTGTCCAGTGTGCCGAAGGTAGGACACCGCCGCGCACCGGATCTTGGAGAGCACGGGGCAGACATTGCAAGGGAGCTTGGCTACTCTGATGAGGAGATAGCAGAGCTACAAAGAAAGAACATATTGTAGGAGCGGCTTCAGCCGCGATTGAATTATGGATATAGCTGACTACCAGACATCACCCAACATCGACCCGCTGGTCAAAGAGATCGAAGATTTCGGTCTCATGAAACACGTTATCGAACTGGAAGCCTACGGGATGACCGTCGTCCCCCCTGAAACCATTGGCGCCGCTGCGGACTTCGCGGAACGGCTGAAGAACGCCATCGTGAGGGTCTGCGAGAAGCGCAACGGGCTCGACATCGGTAACTCTGCAACTGCTGACCTCAAACCCGAGCAGCTCGGCAAAAACTCCTGGTTCCTGATGGAAGAAGATAAGGTGTTCGTCGAAGCCGCAACCAATCCACGCATGCTTGCCCTCGTGCGGTGGCTCTGCGGACAAAGCGCGTATCTTTCCGGTCACACGTGGATCATGAAACCTGAAGGCGGGCAGGGCATCGGCCTGCACAGCGACGCACATGGTATCCCACCGGGCGGTGGCCACATCGCACATGCAGCCAACGCGTCTTGGCTCTGCACGGACTACGAAAGTGAAGAGGACGGCCCAACGGTCTTTGTGCCCGGCAGCCATCGCTATGGCCGCGCGACCCTGCCACACGAAACGGATCTCGAAACCACGCCCTTCAAATGGGTGCCGCTCATCGGCAAAGCCGGATCATTGGCAATCTGGCATGGCGCCACGTGGCATGCGTCAGTGGCTCGCAAGAACCCGGGCTTGAGAGTCACGCTCGTGCAGGTCTTCATGCGCCGGCACATGCGCCCGATCCATCTCTGGGAAGGAGAGATCTCGCCGCAGCTCTTGGACAAACATCCGGAACTGAAGCGTGTTCTGGGTGAGCACCTGTATCCCTACAAAGAACAGAACGACTACCGTCGCGTGGCACCAATGATGGTGACGGGCACAGATCCTTTCGCCTAAAAGAAGAATCGCGGCTAAAGCCGCTCCTACAGAAGCTACCTCTGTAGGAGCAACGACGCGACGCGTCGTACTTCAGCCGCGATTGCCTGCTCAGCCGATTTAGCTCGCCAGCAGGAACCTCTTCGATTCCCGGGTCACCGTCGGTACCACGTTGACCTCATCCGACATCTCATACGCCTGAACAACTGCAGGCCGTTCCGACAACCGGTTGTACCAGTCTTCCAGGTTCGGGTGGTCCGTGAGATACGAACCCTCCCGCTCCAGCCTGCGGATCCAGGGGTAAATCGCGATATCAGCGATTGAATACTCACCAGCCACATAGTCGCAGCCGATCTGCTCATTAAGCACCGAATAGAGCCGGGCACGTTCCGCTTCGAAACGCCCCTGCGCATACGGCACATCCTGATCGGCATAGAGATGGAAGTGCATGTACTGCCCAAGCGTTGGCCCCAGGCCGGCCATCTGCCAGAAGAGCCATTGCATCACTTCAGCCCGGCCCGTCGCCGTGATCGGTATACCCCACACCGCTTTCTCGGCCAGGTACTGCAGGATCGCACCCGACTCGAAGAGGGTCAGCGGCAATACCGATCCAGCGGGTTTGTGGTCAACAATCGCCGGGATCTTCTGATTCGGTGATATCTCACTGAACGCCGGATCGAACTGCGCACCGCGGGAGATGTTCACCGGCTTGAGGGTGAACTCGAGATCGAGCTCATTCAGCATGATCAACGGCTTCATGCCGTTTGGTGTCGTCCAGAAATACAGGTCAATCATTGGAATTCTCCGTTAGCCCCAGGTACCTGTTGCGGCAAGCTGGGGTGAGTAGTCTTCAAAACTCCAGGAAAAAGGCAGCGCCTGTCTCAGCAGGTACCCCCGCTCGAACGTAAACCGCCAGGCGCGCTCAGCACCTTCAAACTCCGCAAAGTGAAGGGGGTCCGCCAGGATCTCCACCGAGCCCGTCATCTGTAGAACGTCACCTTCGTCGTAGTCGATGAAGAGAAGCCCCGCACGCGGGTTGATCACGAAGTTACCGAGTGTGTTGAAGTGATTGTTACCACTGAAGTCCGGAACGGTGAGCGTGTCGCCATCAATCGCAACGAACCCCGGGTTTCCACCCCGGTGTGAGACGTCGGCGCTGTTCTGCGGTTCAGGCAGACCACTCGCAACATAGAATGTATCGGCGTTGCCGATGATCCGTGATGCCTCACCCGAAATAGAACGCACAACTTCGGTCTGCTGCACGGAGGTCGGTCGCGGCTTATGCGTCCGTGCCTGGATGTACTTCGGGCAGTTCCCGAAGGTCTGCTCAATCGCAATCCTGAATCCCGAATTGCCAACCTCGGAAATTTGTCCACCCAGGCGATTGCGCCGGCGGCGCTCGGGCATGATCCCAAGCACGCCGACTGGCATGCCTTCGTGCATGTGTTTCCCGAGAGGATCTCCGGCCAGCGGTTGCACCTGGACAGCCAGCGTTCTGGCGTCGGGTGAGTCAATAAAACCCGGCTCACCCGCAATGATCGATGCCCAGGGATAACCACGGTTATCCAGGTGGCCGACAAACACGAACGGCAGCTGAGCATAGAAAGCCCGATGCTGCTCGGGCAGGTGATCGCGGATCACCCGTTGCCCAAGCGCCTCGACCTTGTCCCGAACACCGGCCCGCTCCTGGAGCAGACGTTCGCCCTCATGAAAAGGAGAGAGAAGTGGTGAGGTCATCTGAATCTCCTGGTTAAGCAGCGAGGCCAACGGGCGTGGCCTGCATCGGCACAAACCCCGGCAGGGCTTCGACGCGTTTCAGCCACGCGCGAACCTGAATGTAGGGTTCCAGGTTCACGCCGCCTTCAGGGCTATGGGCGATGTATGCGTAAGCCGCGATGTCGGCAATGGACAATGGACCAGCAAGGTAAGGCCGGTTTTTCAGCGTGTCTTCCAGGACCTGCAGGACGGTCTCAGATCGTTCCAGCGCGTCTTTATGATCGAGGCCAGCGCCGAAAACAGTCACGAGACGGGCAGCTGCAGGTCCGAACGCGATCGCCCCAGCGGTGAGAGTCAGAAACCTCTGCACCTCCGCGGCCAGCGTCGGGTCTTCCGGCAACCAGCGGCGGGAAGGATCGTAGCGAGTGGCGAGATACACGAGGATCGCGTTGGAATCCGTAACCGTCGTGTCGCCGTCCACAAGCGCCGGGACCTGTCCCAGCGGATTGATCGCGAGATACTCAGGCGACTTCTGTTCACCGTTTGCGAGATCCACATCGATGAGCTCGTGCTCGAGATGCAGAATGTTGAGCATGAGTTCCGCGCGGTGGGCGTGGCCTGAAAGCGGGTGGCGATAGAGTTTGATGGTCATGTGGTGTCTCCGTTGATTTCACGCTTCATATTGCAGACGCGGATTGCAGAAGCTGTGCCAACCGCCTAAACCCTTTGAAATCAGCCAGTTAGAGAAAAAGGCAAGTCTCAGGAATTTGTGAATCACAGTTTTCTGTGATATGAAGTCACAAAATACTGTGAATCTGGTTATGGCTGAGCATCTCGAACAGCGTCATTCCCTCCTGCTCAGTGCCCTGGGAGAAGGGGTCTATGGCATCGACCAGGACGGTCTCGGCACGTTTGTGAACAAAGCCGCGGAAGAGATTCTCGGCTGGTCCGAACAGGAGGTGCTGGGAAAACCGCTGCACGATCTGCATCACCACACACGGATGGATGGCTCTCACTACCCTCGTGAGGAATGTCCTATCTACGCCGCGCTCACCGACGGAGAAATCCACCAGGTGGCGGACGAGATCTTCTGGCACGCCAACGGCAAGGCCATTCCCGTGGAATACACGAGCACACCGATCATCGAAGACGACGCCATCACCGGGGCGGTGGTGGTGTTTCGGGACGTGACAGATCAGCGTGCGATGGAAGCGGAACGGGAAGCCTCGCTAGCCGAAATAACCCACTTGAAAGATCTGTTGGAGCAGGAGCGGGACTACCTTCGTGATGAAATCCGGGCGGTGGGTGAGCAGGAAGGTCACCGCGGCATCATCGGCTCATCGGAAGCCCTGCGTCGAACCCTCGCCCAGATCGATGCTGTGGCAGCAACGCCGATGACCGTCCTCGTCCAGGGCGAATCCGGCGTCGGCAAAGAAGGTATCGCCCGGGTCATCCATGAGAAGAGCCAACGGGCGGATGAACCGCTGGTGAAGGTCAATTGCGCGTCGATCCCCGCGGAGCTATTTGAAAGCGAGTTCTTCGGCCATGTGAAGGGCGCGTTCACCGGCGCCCACCAGGATCGTGTCGGCCGCCTGCAGTTGGCAGACGGGGGAACCCTCTTCCTGGATGAGATTGGGGAAATCCCATTGGGCCTGCAGAGCAAACTGCTGCGCGCCCTGCAGGAACAGGAGTTCGAACGGGTTGGGGAAGACGTCACCCGGCATGTAGACGTGCGGGTGGTAGCGGCCACCAATCGTGACCTCACCGAAGAGGTCAAAGCTGGGAGATTTCGCGAAGATCTCTACTACCGCCTGAGCGTGTTTCCGATCGAAGTCCCTCCCTTGCGTGAGCGCAAAGAAGACATTGGGCCGCTGGCGCTGCACTTTCTCGACAACGCGATCACTGAACTTGGCCGGGAACCCATCAACATGACCCAGCGGCAACTCGAGGGTCTCAAGAGCCACGACTGGCCGGGCAACGTTCGCGAACTCAAGAACGTGATCGAACGGGCGGTGATCCTTTCGCCGGGTCAGCGCCTCAAGCTCGATGCAGCTTTCGGCCGGACGGGTGAGGTCGCTGATGATTCTGAAGCGGTACTCGATTTCAGGACGGAAGCAGAATTCAGGGAGCTCGAAAAACGTAACCTGATTCTGGCTCTGGAAGCAGCCGGCTGGAAAATATCCGGTGAAGGGGGCGTGGCTGAATTGATGGGGCTCAAACCCTCAACCGTTGCTTACCGCATGAAACAGTTTGGGATCGAGCGGTCGGGCTAGAAAGTCGGCTCACCGATCGTGATCCCGGTTTGCGCGGTCAATGCCCGTGCACGCTGCTGAGCTTCCTCGACCCAGATGGATCCCATGGACACCGTATCCATTATTTCAAGATACCGTTGGTCACGTCGTATGCGTGCCGCCGTTGAGGGATTACAGAAGTACGTGATGTGACTGCGTACATGATGTACCAGCCTATCGTGCGCATCGCAAGCAATCTGCCAATACTCAAACCCCTTGTCCAGGTCTTCCACGACCATACATGCGAGACCCGTGAGGAACGGCAGTTTGCAGTCGATTGCAACGGGATTGTCGGCAAGCACAGGTGCAAGTTCTTGTTGTCCTACTTCGGGGCCTTTCATCAGGCCGTGGCAGGCAGCTCGCTGCATATCCACGATGTACTGGTCAGCATCCTCCATACCCTCGAGCTTTGTCATAACTTCATTTACGATCTCGGGCTTGTTGAGGCGCGCGGCAGCCGCTGCCCGATAAGCCATCGTGAGACCGTTTCCGGGATCAAGCTCCACAACCTCGTCGAGTTTGTCCAGGGCATCCTTTAAGCGGCCAACACCACCGTACAGCAGGGCCAGGCTGTGTTTGATGAATATGTTGTGTGGATCGTGAGCCTCGCCGACTTCGAGATAGTCGATCGCTTCCGGGTACAAGCCGGAATGCATCAGAATGCCTTCGCCATATTCATCGTAAAAAGCGTAGTCGGAAGGGTTGGCTTCGATGATGTCGTGGATCAGGTGCTCTTCATAACCAAGGCCAACTGTCCAATGTTGAATTCGGTATCGATACGCTGTGGAAAGTCCAAGCTCCATACGTGATTTCTCATCCGCTCGGTGTCGGACGTTACGGGCATTCTGCAGCGCGTCACCAGCCTGTTTGACAACCCAGTTCTTCTGAGTACCCATCGAGTGTGTGGCCAGAAATGCTTTTGCCATGGCGATGTGCGCATCGAAATAGAGGGGGTCGAACGAGATGGCCGTCGTAAAGTGGTGAATGGCATTGAAAAGACTCATCAGGTCCTGACGATTCCATTGTGTCTGACCTTTCACGAATTCCTGGTGAGCTTTTTTGTCAGCGCTACCGACGAACGGTTGCGGTAGCGGTGTTGCGTCCGGTTGACCCACAACGGTGCTAACAATATTCATGCACAGCTCAGCCTGGTCCTTGCTATCGGTGATCGTGTCAGCACGCAGGACTCTCCCATCAGCCACTCGTTGTAAAGTGAAGCTCACGGCGGGTCCGTGCCCTGCCAGGCCTTCGCTGACTTCCCCGAGCAGTATGCGATCCACGCCCAGGCTCTTGCCAAACTCCAGGGCGTCCATCGCTCCGCTTTTCAATGCCGGTTCAAACGAAGACTGGCGCGCAATCACGCGGTATCCGGGTTGGAGTTCCAGTAAGGCGTGGATTTCGAGGGAAAGGTTGTTTGCCACGTATTCGAGGAGATCCGTCTTTCCGATGGCAGCGAATGGCAGAACGGCAATACTTCGCTCCGACCCCAGGTCCAGGTAGGCGTTTGGTGAGATCTGATTGAGGTAACCCGCGAGTCGGTGTTGAAGACGATCAGTGTAATCTTTATCGCTTTCCCGCGATTTATACAAAGCCTGCCGACTGCCGATTCGAAGGCTCCACTCCGAAGGCAAAGGTGTCTCGGAGAGAAACGACAGGAGAATGGGCAGTTGATGCAGCCTGGCGAGGTCTACTTCGTCCCTGCAATTCTGAGACTCGATGGAGTTTTGAGAAACGTAGAAGAGCAGAGCAGCACTCTTCTCGATCTGGGGTGCCACCCACTTTATCCAGTCGGGACCTTTAACCACGTTCTTGTCGAATCTCACGTCGAACCCAAGTGTCTTCAGTAGTTCGACTTCCTCATCAATCTCATCCACGTCCTCGTGGGAGTAGCAGACAAAAGCGTAAGGAGCGGCATGTTCAGTCACGATTGCCATCCTGTACATGGAGGCGAACGTCCGAGTATATCAAGGAAAAATGAAGCACCATTTACAAACGGGTTGAATTATCCGCCCCTGGGGCGTAACAATAGCACGGACGACTCTGGGGGAAATGGTGATGACCACCACGAGAAGATTCGTCGTCCTGATCGTAATGTCCGCTGTCCTGCCGGGCTGCGCCTATATCCACCGCTATATAGACATGCAGTTTGCTGGCGCCAAACCCGATGGTGTGGTGGAAAACGTCAGTGTTGGTCTCACTCCTAACCTTGGTTCATACAACGGTAATCACCCAAACACGCTAACCTTGGCGCAAATCGATGCTCTGGTCACGAGCGACCAGCAGCCATTCGCCTGTGAAACCATCGGCTCGGAATTGGCGGATTCGTCTATCGAAAGCATGCCGGATGGCGACAACAACAGCTTCGGTGTGCCGGCCCGGCCCGGTGGACTCAATACTCATAGCGAGAACTGCGGATTTGCCACTCAGGTGGCCTTCTACTACAAGCCCGCCACCCACGACCGATTTGTCCGGATCGATGATCCCGGTGACGGCGTACCAGGGGACGCTGAGGAAGTGGAATGGAATGGCAACCCGAAGCCTTTTGTTGTGCGCATCGAGCGCGGGGTCATCAATCGCTTCATCTACACGATGGTGGTACCGGCGGAGATCGGCGATAACCTCACGACCCCCGATTCGGATCAGTGGAACAAGTACCTGATCTATTATTTCCATGGTGGGGTCGGTATCGGCAAGATACAGGGCAAAGCCAACTTCAATACAAAGCTGCTGACACGCATGAACGACCTGCGTAAGGGGTACGGTGTGGTGATGTCGACGGGCACGGAGACGGCCCAGCACTACAACATGTGGGTGGCTTACCTGACAGCAAAAGAACTGAAAGGCCTGTTCACTACACGGTATACCGGTCTACAAAAAACCATTGGCATTGGCGAGTCCGGAGGCGCCATACAGCAGTACCTCATGGCGGAATTCGATGCGACTCTGCTCGACGGTCTTATCCCAATCTACTCATACCCTGACGTAGAGACCCAGGCGATCTACGTCAACGACTGTGAACTCCTGGAGTACTACTTTGACAAGACCGCAAACGAACAGGAGCGCTGGGGTGATTTTGAACAACGCGAGCTAATCGAGGGGCTGTCTGTGGATGACGATGCGTTCAGTATCTATTACACACTCGACAACCTGGCGCGTCTTTTCAGCCTCAGGGGCCACTGGTATCCCTTCACGGGGGTGAGTGAATGTTCCCGCGGGTGGCGCCTCAATGGCCCGTTTATGGAAAACCCCCACACCACTCACCGGAAGTACTGGTATTCCGAAACTGTGCGGGCGCAGACGAAATTCGATCACTACGACGATCTGAAACTCATATTCGGCACTGACACGAACGGATTTGCTCACCGGACTTTCGACAATCGCGGTGTGCAGTACGGATTGCGGTCTTTGCAACGCGGGGAAATATCCTGGGAAGAATTTCTGCATCTGAACGCCAACATCGGGGGGTGGAAACCTGCGGATGAGTTTACGGAAGCGCGGCTGTGGGTCTTTCAGGAAGACCGGGATTTTGGTGAGTTTTCTCTCTGGAGCCACCACAACATGACCACGTCAGCCGCGCCCTATGTGCATTGGTCCGCGTTCCAGCCTAACGCCACACCCACGATCACCCCCGCGCCACGCACCACCGGACACTCTGGCGCGATGACAGCCGCCTACAAGTCCGGGCATGTGTTTACAGGCAAACACCTGGATCTATCCATCCCAATTCTTGACGTCCGTCATTACCTTGATCCGTGGATGGATATCCATCATTCGTTCGCCAGTTTCTCTACCTACAAGCGCATTGAGAAACACGGGGTGCCAAACATGAAAATCTGGATGGCGAAGTTTCCTCTGCGTCCCAATCTCTTTTTTGGCGCACCGCTGGATCCGGAAGCAATGGAACAGGATGAACGGGACGACCTGATAGCCCTCTTCGATGATGCCGTGGATGCTATGCGTGCCTGGCTGCAGTTCGGCGACGTTCCGGAGCATGCCTGTTTCCACGCGAACATGGACCCAATCGATTCCGGCCCTGACGTCTGGCAGGGTGCCCTGGACAATCTGAGTGATGGATCGTGCACGGAGTGGTTCCCCCTGCATGAATCGCCACGTAACGCTGCGGGGATGGATCTCGAAGGTGACGTTTTCTGGTGTGACCGCGTCGATGTAGCGTTAGCGAACCCGCTGATCTGGGCGCCGCTGGATCCTGAGCCGTGGCTTGACGCGCTTGCCGTTGTATTTCCGGACGGTGTCTGCGACTACGCGCTTAAGGACAAGGCAAATCCATGGTAGTCCGTTCCTTGGCCCTGATCCTAATGTGCCTGCTCGTCACAGGGTGCCTCACGCCAAAAATGGATTACAAGCGACCGGCACGCTACGAGTTCACTCCGGATCTGATTCAGAAAGCCAAAGACTTCGAAACAGATGCCTTGGCGCGACTCAATAACCACAACATGCTGCAGTACCGCTGGGGTGAACCCTATACCGCGACCTCTAAGGAAAAATCGAACTTCCTCTCCGATGGGGCTGCCTGGCAGGGCTATCTGATAGCTGCCTTGGCCTTCCGGGCTGCTGTGCAGCGCAGTGACGGCGGCTACAACATGACCACTGAAACCAACCACATCAAAGACCTGGCAGGGTTCTTTACCAAATCTTACGAGATAACCAACAAACCCGGATTGTTATGCCGGTCGACATCACCGGAGACGCTGACTGCGGTAGAACCGGCTTGGATGGCGAGCACCAGCGACAACTACGATTGGGTTTTTTTTGACGAAACAGCCAATGGTGCGACGGATACCGGATGGTGTCTGACCAAACCCAATAAGGATCACGTCAACATGGCGGGTGCCGGGCTTGCCATCGCGCTTGCCCTGGACCGGGAACACAATCTCTACAACCCTGATGGGAAAACCGCTTTGCTCAATGCCCTCAAACCGCTCATTGAGCGCTTGCGGAACGACGGATATGAAGTCAAAGACCACGAGGGACAACTGACCACACACCCGGATCTCAAACCCACGCACTTCCTCGTGTTGCCCGAGGGCATGAACAGAATGACTGTGTTGCAGCTGCTGGCAGGTGTCGTAGTTAACGAACCCTCACCATCGTCACTACAGGCAGCCTATGACGATGCGCTGCGAGACTGGGGAACCGAGTATGCATGGACGTTGCACCTGACAGGTTGGTGGACACGGGTCTATGGGCACTGGAATGGCGAGGGGACACCCAAATTTTCCAATCCCCAGGCCTTGGCCATGGCGGCGTTGTCGTTTTTGTTAAATGAAAAGACAGATATGGATGCACGCGAAGAGATGAAAGAAGCGCTGCGCGGCTGGATGCGATTCATGAAGTACGAACCCAACGGCATTTACTGGCCTGTCATGCTGGCTTTTCTCGAGGAGTTCTCGGACTTGGAAAAGTACCAGCGCATGCGCCTCGTCATCGATGAACTGCGCAGTATTCCGTACCCAAAACAGGCACATCTGGAAAAAGTGGATATCATTCCGCGGATGGTGCAACCCATCCATAATCGACCGGTCGACTCAAATTACTGGAAGGACAATCCCTACAAACGCAGCACGTCGATCGGTTTGTCGTTCCTGCATTTCTCGGGTGTGGATTTCCTCCTGAGCTACTGGATGGGTCGCTACTTCGATTTGATACCCAATACCAAATCCGGCGAGTAGATCAACTGGATTGTATGTCCAGCAACACGCTTCTGGTGAGGGAGTAACGCCTGATCACGATCGCGCCGCACAGGAAGATCAGCGCTGGGGCGCCGATGATCCACAACGTTATCCCCGCACCGGATTCAACACCTGTCAATGCCCCTTCGCTCAGGTCGAAGTTCACCTGATTGGCAAATGTCGTTGCGAGGAGCACTCCAAAGCCTGTTGCGGTTTTCAACACCACACTCATCGCAGCGAACATGACACCCGTTCGCTGTTCGTGTGCAAGCGTTGCGTCTAAATCGGCAACATCCGGAATCATCCCGGGTGTAATGCTCACAAATCCCCCTGCAGCTAACCCGAGGCCGACAGTGTAGGCGACCACAGGCCAATAGGCTGTCTCAAAAAGGGTGATCAGAACCCAGGCGATCAGGCTGATGAAGGCGCCGGTCGTCAGGGCAATCGCCACGATTATGTGTTTCTCGATTTGACGTCCGATCCGCATCCACGCGGGGATGCTCAGCAGCAGAGCGAGCAACTGGAGAAACAGAGCGAGGTACGCTTGCGTTTCGGTGAGCCCAAGGACGTTGCGCATCCATGGCAGCGCCAGAGTCGTGAAGATCGAAACAGCGATGAACGCCAGTGCCCAGGTTACAGCCAGGCGGACGAATGGGCCGTTCTCAACAAACGGACTCCATGAAAAAGAATCGTACACGGATGTATGCTCGGGCACGGGCAGCGTGAGAAATGCCGGCAGAAAGCTGACAGCCACAGCGCCCAGGGCGCAGACCGCCACCAATGCCAGGACATCCCGATTGCCGGAAAGGTCGAA
>JANQFF010000189.1 GCA_028277965.1 Pseudomonadales bacterium | reverse complement strand
GCTGCGCACAAGACCGTTTTTCAATCAGTTCAGACAGGCATTGGCGCTGTGTTCAGACCGAAGCGGTTTTCGAGTGATTCACTACTCGGTCCAGGACGACCACGTGCACTGTATCGTCGAGGCGGACGACAAGGTGTGTCTCGCCAACGGGATGAAAAGCGTGGGGGCCCGGTTTGCACGTACGGTCAACCGGGTATTCAAGCGCAAAGGACCCGTATTAGACGGTCGTTATCACTCCAGGGTCCTGAAAACACCGAAAGAGGTGAGACACGCCCTGGCATACGTTCTGTTGAACGCCCGCAAGCATGTTTTCCAGCGTACGGGCAGGAGACCACCCGCCAGGATCGATCCCATCAGCTCAGGCATCTGGTTCCAGGGCTGGAAGGGCCTCTTCAACAAAGCCCCACCCTATCCCAGGGAGACTGCCCTGCCCCGGTTCTGGTTACTCCAGAAAGGCTGGCGGCGGCACCGGCTCATCAGCATCGACGAGGTGCCTGGTTGCACGTAACCAGGGAACCTGTCAGCCTGATCCGTCTCCAGCCACGGTCATCTCCGATACGAGTATCGACGGCGCGCGGATGTTACCCCGGTAGTCGACATCGGTGCCGATCCCGGTGATGTTCATCAGCATGTCAGACAGGTTTCCGGCAATGGTCGCTTCAGCCACCGGGTAAGCGATCTGCCCGTCTTCAACCCAGAAGCCGGCAGCGCCCCGGGAGTAATCACCGGTGACCGTGTTGACCCCCTGCCCCATGAGCTCGGTCACGTACAAACCCGTGCCCATCCCCGATAGAAGTTCTGCCGGGTCTCTCGCTGTGCCGTCCAGGTCCAGGTTGAACACACCTCCGGCGTTGCCCGTGGGTTCGAGCCCGAGCTTTCTTGCTGAATAGCTGGACAGCACATAACTCGCAACGACACCGGAGTCCACAAAGGCTTTCTCGTGTGTCGCCAGACCGTCCGAATCGAAATATGCGCTGCCAAGCTGACCCGGCAACTGCGGCCGTTCAACGAGTGAGAGCCAGTCCGGCATGATCTGCTTACCCATCGAGTCGATCAGGAAAGATGCGTTCCGATACAACGCACCACCGCTGATTGCGCCAATGACGTGCCCAATGAGTCCGGCAGCCATGGGCGGGGCAAAGAGAACCGGGTAGGTTCCCGTGCTGGCTTTCCGCGGCGACAGCCGTGCGAGCGTTCTGCGGGCTGCCTCCCGGCCGATGTCCTCGGCCGCATCAAGATCTTCCTGGTTGCGTCCAACTGAGTACCAGTAGTCACGCTGCATGCCTGATTCGTCTTCTCCGATCAGCACACAACTCATACCGTGCCGGGTGGCGATATACGAGCCAAGAAATCCATGACTATTGCCGTAGACCCGTACTGACTGTTGAGTGTTGACCGACGCGCCATCGGAATTTGTGAGGCGGTCGTCCATTTCCAGACCGGCTCCTTCACACGCACAGGCAAGATCGGTCGCAACGTCGGGTTCAAGCGTCCACGGGTGAAAAAGATCCAGATCGATGACTTCCGTCTGCATCAAGGACGCATCCGCCAGACCGTTGCAGGGGTCCTCTTCCGTGAACCTGGCTATGTTGCTTGCAGCGGCAACCGTGTTTTCGATCGCCGCCCGGCTGCTGTCCGTTGTGCTCGCAGATCCTTTACGCTGACCAAAGTAGACAGTGATCCCAAATCCCCTGTCCTGGTTGAACTCGACCTGTTCAAGTTCCCCTTTGCGTACGTTGACGGACAGCCCTTCATCGGAGCTGACGGATACCTCACACTGGTCGGCACCCTGCTTTTCAGCTTCAGCCAGGATATCGGCGACCAGTGCCTTGAGTTCTGTTTCCTGTTCAGTTACGTCCAAACCTGCCTCTGTTATTCTTTTCTAAGTTCATGTCCGACACCGAGTTCACATCCAAATCCGCTCGCAAACGCGATGCCGAACGCCTGCAGAAACTTGGCCAGCGTCTGACCGTGCTGCGCCCGGACCAGATTGAAGCCTTGACTCTGCCGGATGAGCTGCTGGCCGCAATACTCGACCATCAACGTTTCGGATCAAGAGAAGCAAAACGCCGCCAACTGCAGTTCATCGGACGCCTCATGCGTACAGTGGACCACGAGGCCATCGCGTCGAGACTTGATGAGCTGGAAGGTCACAGCGCCCTTGCAAAACATCGTTTCCACCAGGCGGAGCACTGGCGGCAAGCCCTTCTGGAAGACCCTGCCGCCCTGACTGGATTTCTGGACCAGTACCCGGATGTCGATCGTCAACAACTACGCCAACTCATCAAACGTGTTCACGCCGCGCGTGACCAGGTACAGAGAAAGAAGAACGCCAGAACCCTGTTTCGCTTCATACACGAAATCACCGGCTAAGCCTGCGTCCCACCCACCACAATCTCATCCACCTTGAGGGTGGGCTGACCCACACCAACCGGAACCGACTGACCGTCTTTGCCGCACACCCCAACGCCCCCGTCAAGGGCAAGGTCGTTTCCGACCATCGAAACAGCATTCATGACATCCGGACCGTTACCGATCAGCGTCGCCCCACGCAGCGGTGCGGTCACCTTGCCATCTTCGATCAGGTAAGCCTCGGTCGCTGAGAAAACAAATCTCCCCGATGTGATGTCGACGGAACCGCCACCGAAGTTGACCGCATAAACACCGCGCTGCACGCTCCGCAGGATCTCCTCCGGGTCACTTTCGCCCGGTTCCATATAGGTATTGGTCATTCTCGGCATAGGTACATGCGCATATGACTGTCGACGGCCATTCCCGGTCGAGGTGACGTTCATCAGGCGTGCATTCAGCTTGTCCTGCATGTAACCCTTGAGCACACCATTCTCTATCAGCACCGTTTTCCGGGTAGGCGAACCCTCATCGTCCATCGACAGTGAGCCCCGCCTTCCAGGAATGCTGCCTTCGTCCACGATTGTGCATAGCGGCGACGCTACCCGCTCACCGACCCGGTTGGCATAAGTCGAGCTGCCTTTGCGATTGAAGTCACCTTCGAGACCATGACCCACAGCTTCGTGCAGGAGCACGCCCGGCCATCCCGGACCAAGCACAACAGGCATCGGACCAGCCGGCGTTTCAACAGCTTCGAGGTTGATCAGCGCCATACGCACAGCTTCACGCGCAAGGTTGTCCGCCCAGGCATCAGTAGCAGGGTCATCGAGATTACGTCGGCCACCGCCCCCCGCATTGCCACGTTCCCTGCGCCCGCCGGATTCAACGATGACCGACACATCGAGCCGTGTCAGTGGTCGGATGTCCTGGCCAACGGTACCGTCGCTTGCAACGACCATCATGAGTTCGTGGCTGGCGGATATGCGTACATTGACCTCTTTGACGCGAGCATCGACCGCCCGCGCCGTCTGATCCGCGCGCTGTAACAGGCGAACCTTGCGTACCTCATCGAGCGCAGCGATCGGGTCTTCGGGGCCGTACATCGAGTCCACGCTCGCAACCTTGTAACCGGTTCCCTGCCGCCCTTTACCGGCACGTGCGATTGATCTCGCTGCCGCTACTGCGTCACCAAGACCCTCCCGCCGGATGTCTTCACAGTAGGCAAAACCCGTCTTCTCTCCAACAAGCGCTCGCACGCCAATACCCGCGTCGACGGAGAAGCTCCCGTCTTTGACGATACCATCCTCGAGACCCCATGATTCCGACCGGATGTTCTGCACGAACACCTCGCCGAAATCGATCTCATGTCCAAGAAGGTCGTCGATGGAACGTTCCAGGTCTTCCTGCGTGACGTCCGTGGGCTCCAGGATCCTGTCCCGGGCTGTCTGAGTGTCATTCATCTTCTTATGATACGCGAGGCTCAGTGCAACTGTGCAGTCGGGTTTTCACCCTCGAGTTCCTCCTCCTTGTTGCTGTCCGGAACCTCTTGTGACGGCACCTCGCCACCCTCCAGTGACTGATCCCACAAACCCACGAAGTTGACCTCGGGATTATCAAGGGTTCCTGATACGTCGTATTTGGCGCTGCTCAACTGTTCGATGGGCTTACGCAAAACGCGTTCACCCACCAGTACACCGAGTCCCGCCAGGGGATTGGCCAGCGCGAGATAGACACCGTACCAGGGCAGGCTTTTGCTGACCGGCAGCGTGACGATCATTTCGTTGTCCAGCTCACCTGTGTGCAGATCCACACCTCCCGCCACCTGAAAATAACCGGATGAGCTGTCCACGATCATCGGCTTTTGAATCTCCACCTGTCCCTGGCGCAACGTGATGTCCGCGTCGATACGGTCGAAGCTGATGCCTTCTCCAACCACATCCGAAAAGTCGAAACTGATCCGTTGCGCAATCTTGGAGAAATTGATCAGGCTGAACATTCTCAACCCTCCCTGCGCGGACTCGACTTCGAGAAAGCGGCCACTGCCCGCGTTGAAAATCATACGTCCGTCCACGCCCAGCAGACTGACGTTAACCGGTGAACCGACCCAGGTAGCGTCGGCTTCGAGACGGGCTTCATCCGTCTGCAGGCTGGGCGCGAACTCCCATAGCGGTAGCGTCTGCTGCAGGTCATCCAGATCCATGCCACCCTTGAAAAAAGAAGCGTTGGTATTGAGGTCCCAGCTGATATCTCCCTCTCTTATATGCACACCGTTCACGTCGGTTTCAAAGTCCCGGAAATACACAACATCATCGACGGGATCGATGACAAACCGCCACGAGCCAAAAGGCTCGGTTCCCAGATCCAGCTGCGCCACGTTAACCCGGGCGGCAGGGAGTGATCGGCCTACATCTACTGTCAGGGGATCTTCTTCCGGTTGTTCAATCGGATCTCCCACGTCAGGATCCGGTAGCTGCACGTAGTCGAGATGAAGATCCATGAGCCCGGTTTCCGGGATCGCCATGTTCCCGGCCAGCGTGTCACCATCAAACACAAAAGAAACATCCTCCCCCCGCTGTTCCCCACTCAACGTGAGTTGAGGGAACACGAGTTCGTCAATGACAAACTGCTCCACGCGAAGACTTCGTATGCTCCAATCAAGCGGTAACGCCACTGACGATTCTCCACTTTCCGAAACCCAGTCGCTCAGCTGCAGCCTCGGCATGTGGCCGCTGATCAGAAGGTCAGAGTTGTCCTGGTCGGTCATCGGTGGTGGGCCATTGATCCCAATAGCGCCTCTTTCTATAGCATCCCCGTAGTGCAACCAGCCATCTGTGGTTTTGTACCGCCACCGAACACTCTGATACTGGGTGAGAAACTGAACATCCAACTCGGCGGGGGTTCGTGCACTGGCTTCCTTCCCGAACTCCGCGGGCAGGTCGACTGCAAGCCCCAGCAGATCGGTGGTCACGGCAAGATTGCTGATTCCGTCCTGCATCGCGAGGCTGAGCTTCCCGTCGAATTCGAACTGCCCGGATACAGGCACCGTCTCGTCGTACTCGATCAGCCGGTAGACGTCTTCCGGTGTTGCCGTGCCGACCATCGAAAAGCGCAGCCAATCATCGTCACTCGCTGCTTCTATGACAACAGGGTTCCCGAACATCTCAGCGTCATACGTGCCCGTCACATGGTGGGGTAACGAAAATGTCCCCGTTCCGTTCAAATCATCTATCCGGGTGCGGTAGTCCGGCATCACGAGATCGGCGTCAAGCAGTGTGAAGTCGAAATCGACACCCAGCTCCACGCCACTCTCCTCTTTGATCGGAACAACGAGCTGGCCATCAAACGCCAGTTCCCCGCCACCTTGCCACTCGGGTGTAACGAAGCTCATATCCTCAGTGAGTGGGCTCATGCGCACGAAGTCCAGCAACGCATCCGTTGCAGTCTGCCCCGCCAGGGTGACTTCAGCGTAACGGCCATTGTCCACGAGCGTTACCCAGCTATTGCTCACATCGGCGCGACGGCTCTGCGCCTGATGAACCTCAACCCGGGTCACACTCCCCGCAACATGTATGCGGCCCCTGAGGTTGTGTACTTCCGGCCACTCGCGGTCGTACACCACACGTCCATTCTGTACCCCGGATGCAAGCTCAATTCTTCGTCCCAGTTCCCCGGGTCGGGTATGAACCTGGCCCTGGTAGGCAAACATGATGCCGCTGAGTTGCCCGGCCCTGGGACCATAGCTCAACCATTCGGTCAGCTCTTCAGGAATCTTGTAAGGGATAAAGTCCCTGGCGCTGTCCATGTCGACTTCATCCACGGTCAGCAGCAGGCCAACTCTCTGTTCGTATCTGGGATCGGGGCGGGTGAGCGTAAACTGGCCAGCGACGGCAGTCTCATCCCGTTCCGCGTACAGGTTATTGCCGCGCATGGCAAAGTAACCGGGGCCGAACCATCCTTTCACGACGCCACTCAGATGATTCATCTGCCACTTCTGAAGAAAGAGATCGGGAAACTGCAGCTCGACGTCTTTTGCATTCAACTGAATGGCTACACCTTTCGCATAGCCCCAGACCCGGCCCTGCCCACCACTCAGCGTGGGTGCCCCTTTGTAGCCCTTCATCACCAGCCCATCCAGTGTCGCCAGATACCCCAGTTCGGTATTGCCAGACTCGCTGTTCCCGGAAAAGACATGGAGGTTGTGTGCTTTGCCACGAATATCCATTTCCCGGATCCAACGCCCAGCCGGTTCCCACGTCGACAGGTGGCGTGCAACGAACGTGCTGACCTCACCGAGGTCCAGACTCTCAAGCCAGCCACTGAGCTGTACACTGCTCTCAGTCTCTGAAGGCAGCTCAACGTTGATCCTCGGGGAACCGAGTGATAGCTCATCCGAGCCTGCAGAGACCACAAGATCGGATAGAACACCGTGAACCTCTTCTTCGCGTCTCGATCCTTTCAGCGCAACTCTCAGCATCAGGGGGTCGGTTTCCGGAGCGATCTCGAGGTTCCTGGCGGCGAGAGACAACAGACCGCCACCCTGGGAGCCGCTTTCATCCCAATGGGATTCCCCGACTACCAGCATGAGGTCCTGCATGCCGCTCAGGGCATCTGGCAGGCGAATGCTACCGCCGGCACGCACGGCCCTGCTGCCAGCACCCCCGCCAGCACCCCAGAACGGTGAATCCTCCCAACTCGAAACAACCAGCGCTTCATCATCCTCGGAGTTCTTCAACGATGCCGACACGAAATGCAGAGACCCACGATTGATCATCTCTATCTCTGCATCGAGGACACCGGTTGCGCCATCACGACTGGTGAACACTGCTTGAGCAACCACCGAGAGATGATCCGCATGCCTCAGAATCGGTCTGAGATAGGCACCAAAATCGATGTTCGTCTCACCCCCCAGACCGCGAACCCGCCATCCCTCGTCGGTGTGATCGACGTTGATTCGGACTTCACCGATGTGGGCGAGACGGGGTACCAGGGCATTTTCGAAAATGCTTTCGACGACATCGAGTTCAACCCGTACATCCTCGACAGTCGCGACGGGCGACTGTACGCCTGATACCTCAAAAACCGGATTGAGCCCCTGCCAGCTCCCCTCGAGACCAGTCAGGCGGATATCCTGGGTACCGAGCACGAGATTTATGTCGTCTTCGAACCGGTGCAGGCCCGCCATCGCTATGCGTCCTGCGGCCTGCATGATCGCCACCACCACAAACACAAACGTCAGCGCAAGTACGACAGGGCGGACGAGGGAGTTTTTCATTGACCGGTCGGGTTAGCGCGCGACGTTCTGAACCAGAACGATATCGAACTGACCTTCCGTGTAGCTCGGCTCGAGCTGAATCCGGATTTCCCTCTGTATCATGTCAGCCAGATTCGCCAGATGCTCAGCGTCTTCGTCGAGCAGCCGGTCCACCACCGATTCGGTCGCACGGATCAGGTAGTCGCCTTCAACGTTGCGGTTCCGGCAGCGGGCGTTGTAGTCCTGTGACAGCGCTCGAAGGACCTCAACACAGGTCGATTCAGGGGTACGCACCAGTCCCAGACCGCCACAACTCTCACAAGGCGAACACATGCTCTGTACAAGACTCTCCCGGGTGCGTTTGCGGCTCATCTGTACCAGCCCGAGACTCGAAAACCCTTCAATCCGGATTCGTGCCGAATCAGCTTCCGCGGCTTTCTCCAGCGCGCGGAGCACCTGCCGCTGGTGCTCTTCATCTTCCATGTCGATGAAATCGATCACAATGATACCACCCAGATTCCGGAGCCTGAGCTGGCGCGGGATAGCTGCTGCCGCTTCCACGTTGGCCCGGAACACCGTCTCTTCCAGACTGTGCCCGCCCAGGAACCCACCCGTGTTGACATCAATGCTGATCATCGCTTCTGTCTGCTCAATGACCAGTGTGCCACCCGACTTCAGGGTGACTTTGGCTGCGAGCGCCCTGCTGAGTTCGTCCTCTACACCATGACGCTCAAACAGAGGCCGTTTTTCGTCGTAAAACTGCAGACGGTCGAGATAGTCGGGAATGAACTCGTCGACATAACCGTGTATCCGTTCGTATGTTATCCGGTCGTCGATCAGTATCTGATCCGTTTCCCTTCCCGCCAGGTCCCGAACCATCCGCGTATGCAGCGGCAGCTCTTCAAACACGAGGCTGGGCACACTCGCACCCTGCGAGCGGGCGCTGATCCGCTCCCAGATCCTGCGCAGGAGTTTCAGATCACTGCTAAGTGTATCTGCATCCCGTCCTTCCGCCGCGGTGCGTGCGATGATCCCACATGAAAAATCCATCTCTTCCTTGATCGCGAACAGTGAGTCACGCAGGCGCTCCCGTTCGGCTTCTTCGTCAATTCTCTGAGATATCCCAACGTGGGTTTCGTTCGGCATCAGCACCAGGTATTTGGAAGCGACTGCAAGCTGCGTCGAAAGCCTGGCCCCTTTTGTGCCGATGGGGTCTTTTTCGACCTGCACCAGAACCGTCTGACCTTCATGCAAAAGCGAGCGGATGTCGATCTTGGCCCGGGGTTCGTCCGGATCGTTCTGCAGGATGCGGGGGCTTTCAATATCGCGGGCGTGAAGAAAGCCCGGCCTGGCAAGCCCGATATCGACAAACGCCGCCTGCATGCCCGGCACGATACGCTCAACACGTCCAAGGTAGATGTTGCTTGTCACGCTGTACCCGGCTGAACGCGCGATATGAACTTCCTGAAGCAAACCGTGAGCGACCATGGCGACCCGGGTTTCAAACGGGTTGACGTTTATCAGGAGTTCTTCAGCCATCGATCCTCATACTCCAAGTATCAATGTCGAGCTTGCGCAACAACATTTCGGTCTGCGCCAGGGGCAGGCCTACCACAGCGCTGTAACTGCCTACGATGTGCTCCGCAAATATACCCCCAATCTCCTGAATCCCATAACCGCCCGCTTTATCCGCACCTTCACCGGTTGCCCAGTACCGTTTCGCCGTGTCCTCATCGACCTCGACGAACCGTACGGTTGCTGCGGTCACGCAGGATTCAAGCCGCTCCCCGTCAAAGCCTGCCAGACCCGTCAACACCTGATGCTCCCTTCCTGAGAGGCGCATGAGCATGTCGACGCCTTCCTTTAGACCACCATTTATGCCAGAAGGTTTCCCAAGAATTTCATCGTCAATGACAACGGTTGTGTCTGCGCCGATCGTGACCGACCCTGGCAGATACCCGGCAACCGCCTTGGCCCGGGCCAGCCTCTCGACATACTCTGCCGGTGTTTCCCCGGACTCCACCGATTCGTCGACATCCTGAGCGTTGACCTCGAACTTGAGCCCCATCTGTGTAAGCAGAGCCCTGCGACGCGGTGATGCTGACGCGAGGACCAACCGCACCTATTCCACCCTCAAGCCCGTACGCAGGCGCAGAAGGAGGAGATACACGACAGGCCACAATGCCATGGAGATCATTGGGATCAGAAACAGGCCCGCATTCCATTCAACGTCAGACTCGAGACCCCGTACGAGAAATCGCAGTATCTCAGCGCTCGCGATCAGGACATAGAGCACTACACACTGCTGCAGCACGCTGTACATGCGCAGGCGTTCGAAAAACCGCCATGCAAGATATGTCACACCCGCGAGAATCAGCCCGTTTGTACCAAGCGGGTCTGCCAGGAGCACATCAACAAAAAACCCGGTAAGCCACATTGTGATGAGGCCGACACGATGCGGCACTTCGACAACCCAGAAGAAAAGTACCAGGAGAAGCCAGTTCGGCCGAAACCAGCCCAGCCATCCCGGCCAGTCCTGTGGCAGATGCACGACCATTAACAGCATCGCTGCGAGCATCGTCAGAAAAATGACCCATCCACCCTGGGACGGATTCACTGTTCCAGCTCCAGCGAATCTGTTTCCGTCTGTGGTTTGAAGATGACAAGGAGGTGCCTGGAACGGTCAAGCGAGGCTGATGGCCGCACGAGCACCTCGGCATAGGTCGACGTGGGTTCGACAATCACCGAATGAACCACCCCCACCGGGTAGCCTGCCGGAAATCTTCCACCCAGGCCGGATGTCTCAATCAGGTCTCCTTCCCTGATGTCCGCGTTCACAGGCACGTTCTCGAGCTCGAGGACATCCGGTTCGCCTGTCCCCCCGGCAATGCTGCGCACACCGTTGCGGTTGACCTGTACCGGCACAGCGTGGTCACGGTCGCTGACAAGGAGCACTCTGCTCGTGTAACGCGTCACTTCAACCACCTGACCAAACAATCCCTGCGCATCGAGTACCGCCTGGCCCACGTGCACACCAGCCTGGCTACCCTTGTCGATGACAATCTGAAATGACGACGGATTGGGCACGACCCCCACGAGTTCCGCTATCAGCACTTCATAAGGAAGTCGAGCCTGAGAGCCGAGGAGCGTGCGCATCCGGTCGTTTTCAGCTCTGAGCGCCGCTGCCTGCTGGGAGGTTTGCGACAATGCCAGAATGCGCCGCTGCAGCGCTTCGTTTTCTTCCCTCAGTTCCGCGTGGCTGCGGGTGAAGTCACCGACCGATGAACTGACGAGATACGGACTCTCTGCGGCGAAGTAGATTGGACTCACAACAGCAGCACCGAATCCGCGCAGTGGATCGAGAACCCGGGTGGACGTATCGAACGCGACAAGAATACCGGAGAGAAGGCCTAAGCCCAGGAGGAGATACCCTGCACCGGTTTCGCGAACGAACAGAGCCTTAATCGATCATCTCCGGTCAATCACGGCCTGAACCGTATCAGGCAGTCGACAGCAAATCCGCGTTCCCTGCTGCATCCATGAGTTCCAGCGCCTTACCACCCCCACGTGCAACGCAGGTAAGCGGGTCTTCGGCAATGATAACGGGCAATCCCGTTTCTTCAGCGAGGAGCACATCCAGATCCCGCAGAAGCGCACCGCCACCGGTCAGCACCATACCCGTTTCGGCGATATCCGATGCAAGTTCCGGAGGGCACTGTTCGAGGGCGCTCTTCACCGCCTGCACAATCATCGACAGCGGTTCCTGGAGGGCCTCGAGAATCTCGTTGCTGTTGAGGGTGAAACTGCGAGGCACCCCCTCCGCGAGGTTGCGCCCTCTCACGTCAATTTCACGGATGTCTTTCTGCGGATACGCCGCACCAATTTCCTGTTTGATACGCTCGGCTGTGGCCTCACCGATCAGGCTGCCCTGGGTACGCCGAACGTACGCCACAATCGCCTCATCGAACCGGTCCCCGCCAACCCGTACGGTATCCGAAATGACCACACCGTTGAGGGAGATGATCGCGATTTCGGTTGTCCCACCCCCGATATCCACAACCATAGTGCCCACCGCTTCCTGGACCGGCAGACCTGCGCCGATGGCAGCTGCCATGGGTTCTTCCACAAGGCGAACGTCCCGTGCGCCTGCTGACAACGCGCTTTCCCTGATAGCCCTTCTTTCCACCTCGGTCGACTTACAGGGCACACATACAAGCACGCGCGGACTTGGCCGGATGAAAGAGTTTTCGTGCACCTTGCTGATGAAGTACTTCAGCATCTTTTCGGTAACGAGGAAATCGGCGATAACACCATCCTTGAGCGGCCTGATGGCGGTTATATTGCCCGGGGTTCTGCCGAGCATACGCTTGGCGTCGAGACCCACCGCGGCCACACTCTTCTGGTTCCCCTGATTGCGGATCGCAACGACGGACGGCTCGTTCAAAACGATGCCCTGTTCGCGCACGTAGATCAGCGTATTTGCGGTACCAAGGTCAATGGACAAGTCGCGGGAGAACAATCCGCGAATATTTTTGAACATCTAGTGTGGAGACTCAGCCAGAAAGCACCATGATATGTCATTCGCACACTGCATCGCCATAGATCCGCGCACAAAACACAGGTAACGAAGGTATGATTGCGCCATGAGCGACCCCACACCCGGCAATGAGATCGATATCGACCACCTGGCGCGTCTTGCGCGCCTGACACTCGGCCCTGAAGAAAAGGATCAGGCGCGCCAGCAGCTGGCCAACATCATCGCGATGATCGATACGATGCAAACCGTCGATACCGAGGGCGTCCAGCCGATGGCCCACCCGCTGGACGCCACCCAGCGCCTGCGAACAGACGAGGTCACCGAAGACGTCGACCCTGACCGGTTTCAAACCGGTGCACCGGCAACAGCGGAGCACTACTACCTGGTACCAAGGGTTGTCGAGTAGATGCCACCAATTCCAACGCTTAAGTCCCTCAAGTCGGGTCTCGAAAACCGTGATTTTTCAAGTGCTGAGATCACGCGCGCCTATCTCGACTCCATAGCCGAATCTTCGCTCAACGCTTTCATCACAGTCGACGAGGAGGGTGCCCTGGTTGCCGCCCGGATGGCTGACGAGCGATACAGAAACGGGACGGCTGGATCGCTCACCGGCGTGCCGATCGCCCACAAAGACATCTTCTGTACCCAGGGGGTCAATACCACCTGTGGCTCGAAGATGCTTGCCAGTTTTACCGCCCCCTACGACGCTACAGTGGTTACACGGCTGAAGGATGCAGGGGCGGTCTGCATCGGCAAGACCAATATGGACGAATTCGCGATGGGCTCATCCAACGAGACGAGCTTCTTCGGCCCGGTTAAGAACCCGTGGAACCCGGAGGCTGTCCCGGGCGGATCATCTGGTGGTTCAGCCGCCGCGGTTGCGGCTCGTCTTGTTCCTGCCGCCACTGGAACAGATACCGGTGGATCGATCCGGCAACCCGCTTCGTTTACCGGCATCACCGGACTCAAACCCACCTACGGCCGCGTTTCGCGTTACGGCATGATCGCGTTTGCATCGAGCCTCGATCAGGGTGGCCCTATGACTGGCGACGCCGAAGACGCTGCCCTGCTTCTCGCCCACATGGCCGGTTTCGACCACAGAGACTCGACCAGCGCCAACAGAAATGATGAGTGGTTGTCCCGTCTGCAGACTGAAAACCTCCCTGTCCTGGATTCCAGGCTACGGGTTGGATTACCGACCCAGTATTTCCAAGCAGTGGATAACCCGGTCCTGCAGACTGCCCTGGAACAGGTTCGCGTGTGGCTCGAAGCAGAGGGTCACGAATGTGTCGAGGTCTCGCTTCCACACACTGAGGTGGCAGTCGCTGCCTACTACGTCATCGCCGGTGCCGAGGCTTCAACCAACCTGTCCCGTTACGACGGTGTTCGCTTCGGGCATCGCTGTGAAAACCCGGAGAGTCTCGAAGACCTCTATGAACGCTCCCGCTCGGAAGGGTTCGGCGACGAGGTCAAACGTCGGATACTGACAGGGACCTACGCTCTCAGCGTGGGGTACTTCGACGCTTACTACATCAAAGCGCAGAAGATCCGACGGCTCATCGCCCGGGATTTCATCGATGCTTTCAGCGAGGTCGACCTGCTCCTGACGCCAACAGCCACCGGCCCGGCATTTAACGCCGGGGCCCTGACCCACGATCCTGTCGCGATGTATAACCAGGACAAGTTTACTGTGCCCGTCAGCCTCGCAGGCCTGCCCGCGTTATCAATGCCATGTGGTTTTGACGACGGGCTCCCCCTGGGTGCACAACTGATTGGTCCGCACTTTGCCGAGGAGCGTATTCTCAAGCTCGCCGCGAGTTTTCAACGCGCCACAGACTGGCATGCCCGGACAGCACCCTGCGCTTGCATCCCGGAGGTCCTTCAATGAACTGGGAACCTGTCATTGGCGTGGAGATTCACGTACAGCTCGCCACGCAGAGTAAAATTTTCTCCGGAGCCAGCACGGCGTTTGGCGCTGAACCCAACGCCCAGGCGTGTGCCGTGGACCTCGGTCTTCCCGGTGTCCTGCCGGTTCTGAACGAACAGGCTGTAGCGTTTGCCGTGAAATTCGGGCTCGCCATCGGTGCACAGATCAACCTCGATTCCATTTTTGACCGCAAGAACTATTTCTATCCGGACCTTCCGAAGGGATATCAGATCAGCCAGTTCGAAACACCCATTGTCGGTCGTGGCGAGGTCACCGTTCAGCTCGAGGACGGTTCTTCGCGCGTGGTCGGTATTACCCGTGCTCATCTGGAAGAGGATGCAGGGAAATCAGTTCACGACCGTTTCGCCGGCCTCACGGCAATTGACCTCAACAGGACCGGCACCCCGCTCCTCGAAGTGGTATCGGAACCCGACATGCGAACCGCGAAGGAAGCTGCGGCGTACTTCCGCCAACTCCACAACCTCGTGCGCTATCTGAAAATCTGCGACGGCAACCTCGCGGAAGGCAGCATGCGCTGCGATGCCAACGTCTCCGTCCGCCCGCTGGGGGAGGAAACGCTCGGCGAACGCACGGAAATCAAGAACATCAATTCCTTCCGGTTTGTCGAGCGCGCAATCACTTATGAGATCGAACGTCAGATAGACGTCCTCGAAAGTGGTGGGACCATCGAACGCGAAACGCGCCTGTATGACGACGAACGCGACGAAACCCGTTCCATGCGGAGCAAGGAGTTCAGCGAAGACTACCGCTACTTCCCCGATCCCGATCTCCTGCCTCTGCACATCGACCAGTCTTTTGTGGATGCCATCGCAGCCACCCTTCCTGAGCTGCCGGAAGCCAGGTGTTCCCGCTATATCGATGAGCTGGAATTGCCCGAGTACGACGCGACGTGGCTGTCCAACGATCCCGATGTAGCAGACTATTTCGAAGCAGTGCTCGCCATATCGGGCAACGCCAAGCTTTCGTCAAACTGGGTGATGGGGGAACTGTCCGGGCGACTGAACAAAGAGGATCTCCCCGTCAACGAGGCCCGGGTTTCTGCCACCCAGTTGGGGCAGCTCATTCAGCGGCTCGAAGACAACACACTCTCTTCCAGGACCGCCAAAACCCTGTTCGATTCCCTCTGGAAGAATGAAGACACTCAAGGGGGTGAGGTTGACGCTCTGATCGAAGAGCTGGGACTGGCCCAGATGAATGATGCGGGTGAACTCGAGGGAATAGTCGATGAGATCCTCGCCAGTCACCCCGACCAGGTTGAGCAACTCAGAAGCGGCAAAGACAAAGTCCTGGGGTTTTTTGTCGGGCAGGTCATGAAACAGACCCAGGGCAAAGCGAACCCCCAGCAGGTGAACGAATTGATCAGGCGCAAGATCTGATGTCACCCCACATCTAGATTTCGTGCTGGATATATCCTTCGGCAGCTCTGAGCACATCCCGCCGGCTGACCTGGCCCACCAGGCGGCCGTTTTTCAGAACCGGGTAACGGCGCCGGTGTTCCTTGATGAATTTCTCGGCTAACGCGTAAATGTCCATTTCCGGATCCACCGTGTCGACAGGCGACTTCATGTAGTCACCCACAATGCCAATGGACTCATCGTAGTAACTGTCCTGGACGATCACCTGCATGAGGTCCGCTTCCGATAGGACCCCGATGAGGTTGTTGTCATCGTCAACCACCGGCGCTCCCGAAAACCCGCCTTTCAGGAGTGCATCCATCGCTTCCACGACGTTTGTCTGCGCCGTGAACGATACGAGTTTTCTGGACATGAGATCTTTGACTTTCAGCGACTTCACGACTTCCCCTTACGTACTTCCACTGTATGAATGAGCAAAATACCCCATCAGAGCCTTCTCGTGGAATGTGGCAGAGAAACGCTGCGAATAGTAAGCTTGTGCGGCTCTTTATTACGAGAACTATTACGAGAACACAGAAAGGGGGAATCGTGAGCGACAAGCCTTTACCCGCCGTTCCATATCTGAAAATTCCGGAAGACGGCGATCCATACCTCGAAGGACACAAATGCAAGAGCTGCGGAGCGACTTTCCTCGGTGAGCGTGACAACTGCTCCAAGTGCGGCGCCCGTGACCAGATGGAAGTGGTGACGCTGCCTACCAGCGGCAAACTCTATTCGTACTCAATCGTGCACCGGTCGTTCCCGGGTATCGATGTGCCCTATATCAGTGCCATCGTCGACCTCGAGGACGGGACAGCGATCAAGGGTAATCTCATCGGGATCGATCCTGATCCTGCCAAGATCGAATTTGATATGCCTGTCGATGTGGTATTTGATGACGCCCTTGGGCGCAAAGACCGCGACGGCAATTCATATCTTTCGTACTTTTTTCAACCCAAAGCCTGATTAGACCGGGCAGATAGGAGATATCCATGACTGACGCATACATTGTTGGCGTAGACATGATCAAGTTCGGGCGTTTCCCCGAAAAAACCGTACCGCAAATCGGTTCGCAGGCAGCGCTCATGGCGCTCGACGATTGTGGTCTCACCATCCAGGACATGCAGGCGCTTTACTGTGGCAACCTCGGACAGGCGTCCGGCATGGTTGGCCAGCGTATCCTACAGGAAATTGGCCAGACGGGGATCCCGGTCGTCAACGTGGCCAATGCCTGTGCTACCGGTGCCACCGCTTTCCGTGAAGCCTGGGCTTCCGTCAAGGCCGGCCTGTATGACGTTGTTCTGGCTGTTGGCGTAGAGCAGATGGGCAAAGGTCTCCTCGGTGGTGCGGGCGGCGCGGCCGGCATCCCGAAAGAAGGGCTGCTCGGTTCAGGCACGATGCCTGCTGTTTTCGCTGAAGCCGGCATGGAGCATTCCCGGAAATACGGCACAACTTTCGAACAGTTCGCGAAGGTTTCCGTCAAGAACCACCATCACTCGACGCTGAATCCGAAAGCGATGTATCAGATCGAAACACCGCTGGACGAAGTCATGAACGCAGAGATGATTTCCTATCCGAACACAAAACTCATGTGTTCAGTGAACGTCGATGGATCTGCAGCAGCCGTCATCTGCTCCGAAGCAAAAGCCAAAGAGCTGGGCCTGATGAACCGTGCCATCAAGGTACGCGCATCCGTCATGGCATCCGACCCATGGCAGGAGCGTGACCTGGTGATGCCCGACGTCAATTCCTGCACCCGTCGTGCAGCCAAAGAAGCTTACGAGATGGCGGGGCTCGGAGCCGACGACATCGACCTCATCGAGCTTCACGACTGTTTCGCCACAGCTGAAATTCTGCACTACGAGAATCTCGGCATCTGCGGCGACGGTGAAGCAGGCCGCATGATCGACGATGGGGAAGTGGCCCTGGGTGGTAGAATTCCGGTCAACGTATCCGGCGGCCTCCTGTCCAAAGGTCATCCGCTCGGTGCCACCGGTATCGCAAACATCTACGAGGTCAGCACTCACCTGCGCGGCGAAGCCGGTCAGCGACAGGTCGAAGGTGCGCGCATCGGTCTCACCCACGTGATTGGGCTGGGTTCCGCCTGCGGCATCCACATCCTCGAAAAAGCCTGATCAAGGCAATCTAAAAAACCCCGGTGTCGCACGGCACCGGGGTTTTTTGTATCCGCAATCAGCAACCACCATGAAAATCGGCGTCGTCAGCGATACGCACAACAACCTCAACAACGTTGGGAAGATTGTTGAGCTATTCAATGAGGCTGGTGTGGAGCGCGTCATCCATACAGGCGACATCACCCAGGCGAAAACAATCGACGTACTCGCCGAACTGAACATGCCGGTCTACGGTGTCTTCGGAAACAACGACCAGGAGCGCGAAAGCCTCGAACTCGCGATGGACACCCACGGTTTTAACTTCTGCGATCCACCTTTCTCGGTCACGTGGGCTGAACGTCGAATCATCGTCGTACACGATCCCCTCGAGTTCGAGGGCCACCCCGTGGCCTCACATGCTCTTGCCCTCCATGGGCACACCCATCGCTACAGGCTGGAAACACTCTCTCGCGGTACCACCGTCTTCAATCCCGGAGAATGTGCCGGTCACATGGCAGGTTACAACGCGATTGGGGTTGTTGATCTCGAAACCCTGGGAACGGAACTCCTCAAGTTCTAGCTTTGTATCGGGCTGGATCGAGCTCCCGCAAGCGCCCCTCATTCAGTGTTAAAACCCGGTCTGCAATCCTCGCAAACCCCGTATCGTGGGTAACGACAACCCTCGTGCAGCTCAAACCGCGCACGGATGCCTGAACCCGCGCAGTGCTCACCGGGTCCAGATTGGCTGTCCCTTCGTCGAGGAACAGGTACAGCGGATCCCGGTACAAGGCCCTGGCCAGCAATATGCGCTGCGTCTGCCCGCTCGATATTCCACTATCCATATCGCCAACCTGGGTTTCCAGACCAAGTGGTAATCTCTCGATTTCATCACCGATACCTGCTTTGAGCAGCACCTCACCCAACCGCTCTTCATTCACCCGTCCGTAGAGTGTGATGTTTTCCCCGATGCTGCCTGCAAAGAGCCTGTCCTCCTGGAGAACACTCGCGGACTGACGCCGGTAGCGTTGACTTGCCTGCCCGTCCACCGCCTCCGAGCCGACATTAACCGAACCATGGTCCGGCGACAGGAGCCCCATGAGGATCTTCAGCAAGGTGCTCTTGCCTGCCCCCGAAGGTCCAAACAGCACGACCAGTTCTCCCGGGTTGATGATGAGATCGATCTCCCGGAGCAGGACGTGGCGTTTGTCGTGGCTGAAGGTGATCTTCCTGAGGTGAACGGGCTGTGCCTTTTCAAGGAGCGGCAGATGTGCAGCAGCCTGTTCTGGCTCTTCGTTCCAGATTTCCCCAAGACGGGACTGGTGGACGCGCAGCGTTCGTAGCTCTGTCAGCAGTGCAACCGCACTGGCTGTCCGGTCGGCAAAGTGCCCGCGAAAGCTCACAAACGCGAATAGCATGCCTACTGTGAGAGCGCCGGAAAGCACCTGGTGGGCACCCAGGAAAACGAGCGCCACGAGTTCGAGCCCGGTGAGAAACTGGCCAGCGGTGCCTGCAAGAAGGTGTGTGCGCTGAAGGTCGATACTGTATTTAACCGTTCTCGCATGATGCTTCTGCCACTGGGAGAGCCTCCTGCTTTCCATCACCGCGGCCTTCACACTCGAAATCTGCCGCAGCGATTCGAGAAGGTGCGTCTGCTCTCTTGCTTCTGCCTGAACACCACTTAACCCGAGGCGCCTGAGACGCGGAACAGCCGCTAGATACAGCGCTATGAACAAGGTGTGGGCTGCAACCACCAGAAGAGTCAGCGCGGGGCTGTAGATGAGCATCACCACACAGCTCATCAGGACCATGAAACTATCCACCAGCAGGGCGGCTGCTCCCTGTGTCAAAAAGTCTCTGACAGGTGAGATAGACGAAAACCGCGACAATACGTCACCACTCGAACGCACCACATACCAGGAGAGGGGCAACCGGAGGAGATGCTGCAGTAACGCACATGCCAGCTGAAACGAACGCGCCTGTCCCAGATGGATGACCAGGACACCCCGCAGCCAGCTGGCTGCAACCCGCAGGACCACCAATGTCGCGAAGCTGACGGCAAGAACACTGATGAGATGTTCGTCGCCGCGGACCAGCGCCTCATCCACCGTCCACTGCATCTGCCAGGGTCCAGCCAGGACCATGGCCTGAACAAGCAGCGACAACGCAACGGCCCATGCAAAGTATCGCCGCCTGCCCGGCAGGAGTCTGATGATGTCGCCTAAGGTCAAAGTCGGATGGGCAGGGACCTCGACCGGTCTGATCTCACCCGGAGC
>JANQFF010000186.1 GCA_028277965.1 Pseudomonadales bacterium | reverse complement strand
AGGGAAAGAGCTCCTATACGAGTACTGTGCGGGTCGGGGTGTCCCACACAAACGATGCGGAAAGGTCATCGTCGCAACGGCTGATGATCAGATTGAAACCATCGAGGCTTATCGGGAGCAGGCCTTCCGGAATGGCGTTGACGATCTTACATGGCTCAAAGCGGACGAGGTCAGCGAACTGGAGCCTGCAGTTACCAGCATGGGAGGTGTCTTTTCCCCATCCACCGGCATCATCGACTCCCACGCTTTTATGCTGAGCCTCCAGGGTGACCTCGAACGCCATGGCGGACAACTTGCACTTCTCACGGAAGTTCTGTCGGTCCGCCAGACGGCTGGGGGACCCGAAATTCAGTTCGCCGACTACACAATGGGTTGTGAGGTTCTCATCAACAGTGCCGGGCTCGAGGCACCGCTTTTTGCCGCTGACATGCCCGGGACACCTGAACCCTGCTATGCAAAAGGCCACTATTACAGCTACAGCGGCAAACAACCGTTTTCGCATCTGGTTTACCCTGTCGCAGAAGCCGGTGGCCTCGGTGTACACGTTACGATGGACCTTGCCGGTCAGGCCAAATTTGGTCCCGACGTTCGCTGGATAGACGATATCGACTATACGTTCGATGACTCTCGCTTCGACGATTTTGTGACCGCCATCCGGGCTTATTACCCGGATGTTGACCCGTCGCGCCTGCAGCCCGGTTACACCGGTATCCGGCCAAAGTTGTCGCGAGAGGGACGCTTTGAGGACTTTCGAATTGAAGGTCCGGCTGATCATGGATTTCGGGGACGTATCAACCTCCTCGGTATCGAATCTCCCGGCCTCACAGCGTCGCTTGCGATAGCAAAGCGGGTGCGTGGATTGCTCGGATCCACATGAATCCCATCAAACTCGGACTCATCGTAAATCCCATTGCCGGTATGGGCGGGCCGGTGGCGCTCAAAGGGAGCGACGGCGAAGACCTGCAGGCACAAGCACGGCACCTGGGTGCTACCGGCCGTGGAGAGAAGCGCGCATCTGAATTTGTCCGTCTCCTTCACGCCGAGCTCGAAGCCCGGGATATTGCGTTTCCGCGCTGGTATACGTGGGGCGGGGCGATGGGCGAGAGCAGTCTGAATATGGCGGATGGTGTTGTCGTTTGCGGCAAAGCAGACGACGGGACAAGCCGTGAAGACACACGTCAGGCCGCAGCAAGCCTGATCGAACGCGGGATCGACCACCTGGTATTTGTAGGCGGGGACGGGACTGCAAGAGACCTGCTCGACATTCTTCCCAGGGGTTTTCCGGTGCTGGGCGTTCCCGCCGGTGTGAAAATGCACAGCGGTGTTTTTGCTGTTTCACCGAGAGCCGCCGCCCTGATTGTGGTACAGCTGATCAGCGGACGGCTCGTTTCACCCGTGACGCGTGAAGTCAGAGACTTTGACGATGCCGCGGAAACTGAAGATCAAATTCGAATCAAAACGTTCGGCGTCATGACTGTGCCCGAAGTGGGGGGTTACCTGCAGCACACGAAAGTGGGCGCTATCGAGAGCGAACCACTTGCACTTGAAGAGGTCGTTAGCGAAGTTGTCGAGAACATTGCCGGTGCCCAAACGTTGTTGATTGGTCCTGGAACCACCTGTCTGGAGGTGAAACAGCGTTTGTCAGGGCAGGGGACCCTGCGTGGGTTTGACGCCATCTCACCAGAAGGTGATATCCACACCGATCTCGCAGCAGCTGACATAGAGGCGCTGCCGCGTCCGGTCAAGGTAATCCTGAGCTTCACGCGAAATCAGGGGTTCCTGCTGGGACGCGGAAACCAGCAGCTTCGACCCCGGTTTCTGCGCACTCTCGAGTGGCCCCACGATGTGTATGTCATTGCCACCAGGACGAAGCTTGCAAGTCTCGAAGGCAGACCGCTCCTCGTTGATACCGGGGACGAATCCCTCGATCTGGAACTCTGTGGATTTGTACAGATCGTGAGTGGTTACGAAGACCGGCTCCTGTATCGGATCGCAACTCACTACGGCAAATGATGTACCAGACGGTGGCAGATACCGCAGCCGGCCGATGGTCGGAAGGCAGGCAAGGGGAAGCGCAACGGCTCTTCCACGGTCGAGGTCATTGTTACCCTGGATGGGAACACCTGACCGTAACGTGGTACCCCCCGTACCTGATCCTGGCCTCCTACAGAAAGGATGGAGAAGACCTCGAACCGCTCGCACATGCACTGAAGGAAGCCATACCGCCTGTCGAGGGGATTGTCATTCAGGATCGCGATGGGCGACGGACGAGCAGTCGTGTCGTTGCCGGACCCGTGCCGGACGAGCACCTGGTTACCGAAAACGGCTTACGTTACTGGATCCAGCCTTTGCGTAATCAGAACGTTGGCCTCTTTCTCGATATGGGCCATGTACGGCAATACCTGTCGGGGCACGTCCGGAACAGATCGGTTCTGAATCTGTTCGCCTATACCTGTGCTTTTTCCGTATCAGCAATCGAGCACGGGGCAAAACTCGTTGTGAACAATGACATGAGCCGCAATGCCCTGCAGACCGGTACCCGAAACCATGAAGCCAATGGGCATGATCTTCGCAAAGTCAGGATGCTGCCACACAACCTCTTCAAATCGTGGTGGAAAATCCGACAGCTCGGTCCATTCGATGTCGTCATCATCGATCCACCGACAAATCAGAGGGGTAGCTTTGTGGCGGAGAAGTCTTACGGACAGGTACTCAAACGCATACCCGAGTTCACAGCCCGTGGTGGTCGCGTAATTGCGTGTCTGAACTCTCCATTTCTCGGGCCGGATTTCCTGCTCAACCAGATGCAGCGGTGGTGCCCGGACTGTCATCACGTCCAGACATTACTGCCACATCCGGACTTTCCCGAAATGTACCCTGAGCGGGGATTGAAGGTTCTCGAATTCCGCTACCGCTGAGGCTTTACTGCCGATAGCTTGCGAGGAAGCGTTCAAGTCGTTCGATCGCTTCAGTCAACTCATCGACATGAGGGAGAAAAACAACCCTGAAGTGGTCCGGTTCATGCCAGTTGAAGCCCGTACCCTGCACCACCAGTACGCGTTCCGACTTCAGAAGATCGAGGACAAACTGTTCGTCGTCACGAATATTGAAGCGGTCGACGTCGATTTTCGGGAAAAGGTACAACGCCCCTTTGGGTTTGGTGCATGAAATCCCCTCAATCGCGTTCAGTTGCTCCCATGCCAGGTTACGTTGTTCATACAGGCGTCCACCCGGCACTATGAGTTCGTTGATACTCTGGTACCCGCCAAGGGCCGTCTGCACAGCATGTTGAGTCGGTACATTCGAACACAGCCGCATGGAAGCCAGGATATCGAGGCCTTCTATATAGTCCTGCGCGCGGAGTTTTGCTCCACTGACGATCATCCAGCCGGTGCGGAAGCCAGCAACACGGTACGCCTTGCTCAGTCCGCTGAATGTGAGAAACAGTAAGTCATCAGCCAGGGATGCGATGGGGATGTACTCGGCGTCCTCGTAAGTGATCTTGTCGTATATTTCATCCGCCATCACGACAAGATCGTGTTCCCTGGCAATGGCGACCAGTTCCTGGAGCATTGCCTTTTCGTAAACAGCACCGGTCGGGTTATTCGGGTTGATCACGACAATCGCCCGGGTGCGTTCCGTGATCTTGCTGCGTATATCCGCCAGATCCGGCTGCCAGTCCGCACCCTCGTCGCAGATGTAGTGAACCGCCTTGCCACCACACAGATTGACGCCTGCAGTCCACAGAGGAAAATCCGGCGCCGGAATGAGGACCTCATCGCCGTTGTTGATGAGGCCCTGCAGAGCCATGACAACCAGTTCGGAAACGCCGTTGCCGATGTAGATGTCCTCGACCTCCACATCCCGGATCTGTATCTGCTGGCAATACTGCATGACGGCTTTCCGGGCTGAATAGATACCTTTCGAGTCACAATATCCCTGGGATACCGGGATGTTGTGGATGACGTCACGCAGGATCTCTTCCGGAGCCTCGAATCCCCACGGGGCCGGATTACCGATATTGAGCTTTATGACTTTGTGGCCTTCTTCCTCGAGGCGGTTCGCTTCTTTCAGGACAGGTCCGCGTATGTCGTAGCAAACCTCATCCAGTTTCGCTGACTTTCGGATCACACGCTGTGGAGGCAACCCTCCCGGATTGATGGGACTGACTATGTCGGATTGTGTCATAACGCTTACTTGTTCGTTTCTGGAGCTGTCTGGTCAGGGCGCGGCTATGATACCACTCAAGCTTCGTGCAATATTGCGCATCATTTTGACTGTCCTGAGGCCACGACATATGACACAAACGACCAAAGTGACCAAAACTGACGATGAATGGCGGGAGTTGTTGTCACCCCAGGAGTATGAGATCACGCGACAGGCCGGAACCGAGCCTGCGTTTACGGGTGTTTACTGGGATACCAAGACCCCGGGTATCTACAACTGCAAGTGTTGTCATTCGCCCTTGTTCGACTCTCAGACCAAATACGATTCAGGAAGCGGCTGGCCGAGTTTCTATGAACCCATAAATCCGGACGTGGTGAAAATGCATGAAGACCTGAGCCTGGGCATGCGCAGAATCGAGGTGACGTGCGCAAATTGTAATGCTCATCTCGGGCACGTGTTCCCAGACGGGCCAGCACCAACCGGGCTGCGGTTCTGCATGAATTCTGCTTCTCTGGACCTCCAAGCCCAAGAGACAAACGAGGAGTAACATGCACCCGGGAGAACAGAACCCCGACAAGATCGCCTACATCATGGCGAATACCGGCGAAGAGATCACCTACGGTGATCTGGAAGCCGGCGCAAACCGGGCAGCCCGCCTGTTCAGACGCCTTGGACTCAAGCGTGGCGATCACATTGCCTTCATGCTGGAAAACCGCACTGAGTTTTTTCAGATCTGCTGGGCAGCGCAGCGCGCGGGGCTCTACTACACCCCAATCAGCTGGCGCCTCCAGCAGGCTGAGGTGGAATACATCGTCAACAACTGCGGCGCACGCGTGTTTGTCGGGTCCACCAGCTTCCGCTCAGCAGTCGAAGCATTGCCGGAAGAATGCTCTGACGTCGATGGCTGGTATGCGATCGGCGAGATTCCCGGATTCCAGGACTGGGCTGCTGCACTCGAGGGAGAAAGCGACGAGGTGCTCGAAGATCCCGAAGAAGGCTCTCCCATGCTGTATTCCTCCGGCACGACGGGTTATCCGAAAGGGGTCAAGAGGCCCTTACCGGAGGCTGCGTATGGCGAGTCCGATGCGATGCCATTGCTGACGCTTCTTTACGGTGCCACACCAGAATCGGTTTATCTGTCACCTGCGCCTCTATATCACGCAGCGCCACTGGGTTTCACGATGAACTGTCTGCGCAACGGTGTAGCCGTTGTCGTCATGGAGCATTTCGAAGATGAGGAAGCGCTCAGATGCATCGAAACCTTCAAGGTCACCCACAGCCAGTGGGTTCCGACGATGTTTGTGCGCATGCTGAAACTCCCCCGGGAAATTCGCGAAAAGTACGACGTGTCGTCGCTGCAATGCGCTATCCATGCTGCAGCGCCTTGCCCGATTCCAATCAAGGAGCAGATGATCGAGTGGTGGGGTCCGGTCATCTACGAATACTACGCAGGCACCGAAGGAAACGGTTTTGTGCAGCTTAATTCGGAAGAATGGCTGGAGCACAGAGGTTCGGTTGGGCGTCCATTGGGTTGTGAAATTCATATCTGTGATGAAGACGGCGAAGAACTGCCTGTCGGTGAACCGGGGACCATCTTTTTTGGGGGCGGTGGGGCTTTCGAGTATCACAAGGATGCGGACAAGACCGCAGACTCCCGACACCCTGAAGGTTGGACAACGCTCGGAGATGTCGGCTATCTCGATGAAGAGGGATATCTGTATCTCACCGACCGCAAGCATTACATGATTATTTCCGGGGGGGTGAACATCTATCCCCAGGAAGCCGAAAACGTGCTCATCACCCACGACGCGGTACTCGATGTTGCAGTCTTCGGTGTACCGAACGAAGAATTTGGGGAAGAGGTAAAGGCGGTTGTGCAGCTCAAAGACCCGTCAGCTGCAAGCGCGATGCTCGAGGTTGAGCTGATCGACTTCTGCCGTGATCAGCTGTCCCATATCAAATGTCCGCGGAGCATCGATTTTCGCGAAGAGTTGCCAAGACATCCGACGGGGAAATTGTTGAAGAGACTTCTCAAGGATGAGTATTGGGTCCGGGGCGAAGCGCCGGACGGGTGAGCAGGGCGCGGCGTACTGGCCGCGAACGACGATGCGAACCTCGTGGGTTGAACAGGCTGAAGCCGCTCCTACAGAGAATCTCGCTACCTCTGTAGGAGCGGCTTCAGCCGCGATTTCGGATTAGTTGGCTTGCAACAGATTTGCCGGTGAGTACTGATCCGTCAGTATCCGGGCATCGGTTTTCCAATCGGGTTTCCGGCCGCGCTGATTAGCCATCACACGTGCGTACCTTTTTATTGGCACACCATAGGGTGCAAGCTGTCTGTTCAAGGCTTCCGCTTTCTCATCGATCTCGTCATCCGACAGCTCTACGCCTGGCACCACGATCATACGGTTGCCGCTCTCCGGCACTTTAAAGTTGATGAAAGACCCAAAAACGTCCTTGTAGGTCACGGATTCATGGTCGTAAAGGTCGCTGACGGAAAAGGTATTTGCGATCAGGGTCGCGCCGTCTGCCAGAAGCGATCGTATATCCGTCAGGAACTCCCTTGTCATCAGATGTTCGGGTATGTACTCGCCGTTGAATGCATCCAGGATGATGAGGTCGTAGCGTTTGTCCTTGAGTGCTGCCCGTCGGCTCCAGACGCGCGCATCCTGGGTATGCACCTCCAGTCGGGGGCCGGACCTGAAGCCGAAGAACCTGCGGGCAACCTCGGTCACTGCCGGATCAATCTCGATGGAGTCGACATGTGTATGCGGAAACAACTCTGTAAACGCAACCGGCAGCGTTCCGCCACCCAGCCCCACCACGAGGATATTCTTCGGGTCATCGACGAACAGGAGGCCCGCCAGTGTCATCCGCGTGTACACGAACACCATTCTTTTCGGGCGGTCGGTATCGATACAGCTCTGGTTACGCTGGTCACGCCTGATACTGAACAAAAGGCATATGGTGCTGCCGTGCTGCTTCACCACGATGTTGCTGTACAGCGACCGTTCCTTGTGCAGGACCGTGTCCGCAAGAACCGGTGTTGGAAGCACAGCAAGGAGCACAACACACAGGGCGCGCTTCACTTTTGCCCCCCCACTGTGCTATCCGCCCAAAGTTGTGGCGCTTTTCTGTGCCCGAGGACAGCCAGAATGAACATGAACGCCAAAGCGCCCGTCAGCAGCATGAGGATAGTGTTGATCTCGAACCACAGCACCAGATAAAAAGAAGTCATCAGCGTCCCGAGAGCGCTGCCCAGCGTGGACACAAAATACAGGTGACCTGCTACCTGTCCCGATTGCTCAACCGCCTTAACCAGCAGCCGGACAGAGTAGGGGGAGATCATTCCAAGCACGACAGTTGGAAGAATGAACAGCGCGGACGCGGCCAGGAGAGATCCGAAACGGGGATCTTCAACCCTGGCAAATATCCATTCCATGATCGGTTCAGCGACCAGTATGAGCGGATACATGAGCAGCGCCCCACCCACGAATATCGATGCAAAGCGGATCAGGCTTGGCCGGTGAACCGACCATCGACCGCCAAGCAGGTATCCCAGTGACAGGGACAACATGAAAACGGTGATGATACTGCCCCAGACATAGATACTGCTGCCGAAATAGGGCGCAAGTATCCGACCGCCGAGAAGCTCGAGCGACATGATGACGAACCCGCCGGTGAAAGCGAGCGCATAGATGAGTAGAACCACCGCGGCAGTGTACAGATTGAAGGCGGACAGATGAACGCTTCTTGTTATGATCGTTTGCGGGATGGGCAGGGGAACGCGAATGAAACTGGGATGCACGTTGCGAAATATGGGCCATCAATCGACGGCCGCAACAATGAGTGCGTGTGCCCTCGCTGCTGAGGAGGCGGGCCTGGAGTCAATCTGGATAACCGACCACATTGCAATCCCGCCGGACGATGCTGAGGGCAGCGGAGGCCGCTACACCGATACGCTCACAACGCTGGCGTGGCTGGCGGGCGGGACGACCGACATCAACCTCGGCTCCGGGGTTCTGATCATCCCGTACCGGCCGAAACTTCCGACAGCCAAACAGATTGCCACCATTCAGGAACTGTCGAATGAGCGGCTTCTGCTTGGGGTCGGGATAGGCTGGATGAACGCTGAGTTCAATGCCCTCGGCCTGGACCGTCACCAGCGCGGCAGGGTCTCAGACGAATACCTCGAGTTTTTCAACGACTGTTTTAACTCGGAGGTCGTCACTGCCAACGGGCAGGATTTCCTTTTCAAACCCAGACCCGCAAAACCCCCGATTCTCATTGGCGGCAGTGCACCCCATGCGCTGGAGAGGGCCGCCAGATACGGAGATGGATGGTTGCCGATGGCCAGGTCACCTGGCCAGATTGCCGAACACATTCCCCACTATGAGGAACTCGTGGCCAGACACGGGCGAGATTCATCAACCGTTTCGGTCATGTCGGGTTTACCTCTCGAAGAAGAGAGTCAATGCCGTGACCTGATCTCAGAGTACGAAGCGTTGGGTGTGGAACGGCTGGTCATTGGTATGGCCTACGAAAACACCGATGACTACCTGAAACGCCTGGAACTGGTGGCTCGCCTGCTCTAGAGAGTTCAGTTTCTGGGTTTTCTCGGTTCCACTGTCTCGGTGGGTGCACCCGCATCTTTCCAGCCACGAAAGCCCTCGCCAATGTGCGCCACGTTGTCCAGACCCATGTCCTGTACCGTTTTTGTCGTCAGCGCCGAACGCCAGCCACTTTGACAATAAAACACCATCTTCTTGCCGCTGCCGAAAACCTCCTTGTAGTAAGGGGAAGTTGGATCGATCCAGAATTCGATCATGCCGCGGGGTGCGTGGAAGGCATCCGGGACTTTTCCTTCGCGTTCGAGTTCACGTGGATCACGCAGGTCCACAAACACGACGTCATCGTCGTCCAGCAGGCTCGCAGAGTCTTCCACGGACAGCGTTTCGATCTCTGCGAGGGCTGCGTCTATCAGGTCCTTGTGTGTCACTTTCAGCATATGGGTTCCTCAATGTGACGTGCTGGGCTGCAAGCCCATACACGTCGATCTGTTTCGCTTGCATTAAACTACATTAATATCAATAAGTTACGATGTATTCCTACAATGGCACTATTATTGAATGTTGGTTCGTATGCCATTCCAGAGAAGCCAGGTGAAGACACAACGATACTATTCAGAGCAGTTCTCAACGTCCCCACACCCCCTTGCTGTTACCATTCCCCAGATCGAAATAGTGCACGAAGTGCTTCGCCGCGGTGAACAAAGCGTTTACAACGACGTGTGTCTGGCGGTTGCCGTGGTGGCTGATGCAGTTGCCAGTGCTCAATCCCCTTCCAGGACAGGGAGCGATGAACGTAAATGAGTCTATCGCCCCTGCCAGTTAGGCGGACGCTTCTCTGCAAACGCTTTCGGACCTTCAACAAAGTCTTCGCTCGTCGCCATCGCCTGGACGCTGTCGTACTTGGCCTTCATTGAGTCTGCGAGGGACGCAGAGTCGAGGCTCCTGTAGACCACATCTTTGCTCGCCCTTATCGACAACGGCGCACATTCGGTGATCATCCCCGCCCACCTGAGCGCAGCGTCCATCAGGTCATCATGGGGAACAACTTCGTTCACGAAGCCGAGTTCGCGCCCTTCCTCTGCAGGAACGTGACGGCCGGTCAGGATCATGCCAAGAGCACGTTTTGGTCCAATCTGACGCGGCAGCCTGTTGAGACCGCCGGCCAGCGCTGCCAGGCCAACCTTCGGTTCCGGCAATGCGAACATGGCTTTGTCCGATGCGATAATCAAGTCGCACGCCAGGGCTATCTCAAATCCTCCCCCCATGGCGACACCATTGACGGCGGCG